>JBPCVX010000367.1:0-18851 GCA_051010095.1 Hyphomicrobiales bacterium | reverse complement strand
GGTGTGCGTCGTGGTTTCTGCAATAAATGCGGGACATCCTTGAGCTACGCCGGTGATGACTGGACCGATATTGCCATCCTCTCGGCCACACTGGATGACCCCTCTGCAGCTGCCCCGACAAGAAATGTTTTCACGAAACATAAACAGCCTTGGGTGGTGCTTGATGATGCGCTCAAGGAATCTCCTGAATTCCCCTAAACCCTGAAAGGAATGTTAAATGACCAAAGCATATTCCTACGCCTGCCGCGATTGTGAGGGAATGGAGGGCTGCCCGGCGGAAATTATCGCGCAGACAAAGCACGAAGTCTGGGAGTTGTTGAAGCATCATGCGCGCATTGCCCATAATGAAGATGCCGCTGATTGGGATCAGGAAACAACGGACTACCTTGATACCTTGATCAAGGAGATCACATAAACGCGTGCTCGCCGTGTCTATTGCGAAATCATCAGGAAACCTTCGCTGAGAAAACCACCCGTACTTAGTGCTAACTGGCCGCGATGAGCCATGTGCCCCACGCGATTAAGCCGAGGCCAAGTGCGCGGCTAAGGTGGCGACCATGGGGTACGATTTTCTCTGCGAGAACAATAATTGTCAGGATGGCCACCCAAGGCAGGTTCATCACTCCCAACACAAACAGCAACACCATCAGCATCCAGCAACAGCCTAAACAATATGCGCCATGATGCAGGCCCATGCGCAACGCACCAAGTGCCCCTTCGTGCCAGTGTGTCATGAGAAATCCCATGGGCGAACGGCAATGCTCAAGGCAAGCATCTTTCAGCCTGGTCCATTGAAATAATCCCGCGAAGATCAACAAAATGCCGCCGGTCGCCGGTGCCAACCGCCCCATCATTGAAGTCAGAGACCCTTCTGTGTGGAGCCACCAGTTTAACGCTGTTGCAACAAGCGAGAATCCCACCCAGGCCAGCAAGTATCCGGCTACAAAACAGCCAGTTGGCACGAACGAGCGGCCACTTTGTTCACGCTTTGCGCGCACATTCTCAAAGATCATAACCGTGGGGGTGACGGACGGCAGCATCATCGCAAACATCATTACCGCCCACATAACAAACATGAAGATGAAATCAGGTGCAGACCACGCCTTCATCATGGGCATGGACATAGAGTTGCCGGGGGCCATTGCAGGCATTTTGAGGCCCAGATAAACCGTGTAGGCCCAGGCGAGCGATGCAAGCACGATCAATGCAACCACCACCAGTATGCGGTCGCGATTAGCGACATCGCTTCCAGACATTGTTATAACCCGTAGACTATGCCTGGGGTCAGCCAGACCAAGAGACTTCTCCGGCGACGCCAGATCTGCCAACCCAGGCAACTGGCATATCACTATCATTCCAGGCGGTGCCGTCGCTTGGTGCCAACGCGCCTTCGTGGTCGTTGTGGCCAAAGACAAGGCTGAAAGCCGCGTTCTTAATCTTCATAGTATTGCCGAGGTCGTTGACAAGTTTGCGGGATTTAAGTTCGCCGATGCCTGCCACACTTGCAGTTAATCCTTCATCAGTTTCGGTAACGGTGATTGCCTTGCGCTGAGTGGGTAACCAGTTTGACAACAGACTGGCAGGTACTTCAATTCCTCCGCCCGATGCCCCCTGCAAGATAGTCTCCAGGGCTGTCGCTTGTGCATCCGATGCGCCTTCATCGATGTATACGCGTCCAATGCCATTTGCGTCGAACAACGTGGGGCCAGGAAAGTGCAGTGCCACAACGGCATTCTGGCCAGAAAGATCAACACCTTCGCTTTCGCCGCTACGAATGCGCAGCAACAGCGATGTTGCACAATATCCTTGATCCATAAGCATGAGATCTGCTTGACCGAACCAGCAGGGGCACAACATGTTGCAGTTGCAGGTTTCGATAAGCTCTCCGGAAATATTCCAAGCCATATTCTTCTGCCTCCCCTAGTAATTAGATTGTACAAAGAGAGTATAGCATGGATTATAGATCAATTCTATTTAATCAAAATTTTTGCCAGCATAGCGATAGTGATGGTTCGAATGGATTATTCCAGATTTACAGTGTGGGAGCGTCTTGTTCTTCAGCGTGGCCTCTTTTTTACTTTGTAAGCGATTACTCCGCGTGGGTGCGGCTTTTGCTCGGGTCATAGATGGGCATCGAGATCACTTCTGCTGTGGTGGTAACGGCATCGCTCGACACATTGAGCTTGGTTCCAGCAGCCGCTGCAGACGGGTGCACATGGGCAAGGGCTAAGGATTTTCCTAATCGGTGAGAGTAGCAAGGACTGTTGATAATCCCAACATTCTCACCATTCAGATGAAGTTCCTCGCCGCCTTCGACCATGTCTGGATGATCGATCACGAGGCATATATTTTTTACTTTTTCGCTACCACGCGCGGCCACAACGGCGCTTTGGCCGCGATAACCCTCCTTGGAACTGTTGACGGTGAAGCCAAGACCCACTTCCCAAGGCGTGTTGTCGGTGGTCATGTCATATCCGTAGAATAACAGGCCTGCTTCGATCCGCACTTTGTCCAGGGTGGTGAACGAACACGGCATGACGCCAGCTTCAACGAGTTTGTCCCAGATCTCGCAGATGGCGTCGGGGCCGGCGAAGACTTCATAACCGCGCTCACCAGAGTAACCCGTTCTGGAGATCCGGCATGGGTGGCCAAAGAGGTCGGTTTTGGTATGCTCGAAATAGGCAAGTTTTGCTAAGTCTGCGCTGCAATTTGCATCTAAGACCTCCAGCGACTGCGGGCCCTGCACGGAGAGATCGTGTAAGTCGTCGTCGAACTTTGCGATGACATTTTTGCCTGATGCTGAAGTTTCTAACAGAGCCATGGTGTCGCCTGATCCATGAACGATCATCCAATTATCGCCGCCATTATTGTAGATGATGGCGTCATCGGCGATTGTGCCCTCATCGGTCAGAACACAGACATAGGCGGCGCGCCCTGTTCCAATGTGATTGACATCGCGTGTCACGAGAGAATTCACAACCGCCGTTGCGTCAGCTCCAGATACCATGATCTTTTTGAGCGGCGACATGTCAAACATGCCTGCGCGCTCGCGCACCGCGTTATGCTCGTCATTTGGATCGGTGGAATAACTCCAGGCTGTACCCATGCCATTCCAGTCTTCAAGGCCAGAGCCCAGTTCTGTGTGCCGAGAGGCAAGGGCGGATGTGCGGCTTAGTTCTTCGGTCATGTGGTTCTCCTCAATGGATCAGTACCATTCATCAGGCATTTGTGTTTTGCGCGCGGCAATGAATGCGCAAAGCGCATTATCAACGGCGGTGTCGATGGGTGGCGGGCTGTAGGACTTCAGCATGTCTTTCCAGACACCGTTTGCCCGTTCGGCAGCACTTTGGCTGCCATTCTCTATCCAGCGTTCATAAGGTCCCGGATCAGGCAGCAGGGATTCGTAATTCGCGGTTGCATAGGTGTTCAGCGTGTGGGTGGTTGAGAGGAAATTTACGCCAGGTCCAGCCTCAAGATAAGAGCATTGTGCGAACGCTTCATCATCTGCTTGAAAACCCTGCATGAGCTGCAGCATGGCCCCGCAATTATCCAAATCCATGATGAATTTTTCATAAGACATGGTGAGCCCGCCTTCAAGCCAACCGGCCGCGTGCCATACTTGATGGGCGCCTGAAATCAGCGTTGCCCACATGGCATTCGTACTGTCCATCATGGCCTGGCCGTCAGGTGCATTGGCAGATGTAATTTGCCCCCCGCCAGAGCGCACGGGCACTCCAAGCCGTTTGCCAAGCTGGGTGAGTGCCATGGTCACGAGATTGGCCTCGGGCATGCCAAAGGTGAGCGCGCCAGTGCGCAGGTTCATGGTTGAGTGAAAGCTGCCAAAAACCACCGGGCAACCCGGCTTCACGGTTTGTGCTAACGCAATACCCGCCATGCCCTCTGCGAGCGTTTGCGCGGCAATGGCCGCGGGTGTTACGGGGCCCATGGCACCGCCGAAGATGGCTGGGGACACGCACACACATTGATTGGCTTTCGCATAGGCGCGCAAGGAGTCAGACATGGTGTCGTCAAACACCAGTGGTGAATTGACATTAATATTGCCTTGCATCACCGCGTTGGTGGCCATGAATGCTTCGCCAAAGACTATTCGCGCCATGTCTATTGAATCGCGCGCGCGCGCTGGCGATGTGACAGCGCCCATGAAAGGTTTGTTCGACAAGCGCAAATGCGCATACGTCATGTCGAAGTGACGCTTGTTCACCGGGATATCCACCGGTTCGCAAACTGTGCCGCCTGAATGATGCAGGTAGGGCGTGATGCAGCTGAGCTTGACGAAATTCTCAAAGTCCTCAAGGGAGGCATAGCGTCTACCCTGATCGAGATCAGTAACGAATGGCGCGCCGTATCCCGGCATGAGGACCACTTGGTCTCCGCCAAGGGTAACTGTGTTGTTCGGATCGCGCGCATGGAGTTTGAATGTGTTGGGTGCCGTGCTGCAAAGGTGACGAGCGAGCCCGGGTTCAAACCTCACCCGTTCACCATCAATCCATGCACCGGCATTTTCCAGAAGCTCTAGGGCTGTGTGGTCACCGCGAAACTCAACGCCAATCTTCTCGAGAATCCAGTCGGCCTGCTTTTCGGTCGCCTCAAGCGCTGCATCGCTCAGCAGATTGTAAGTGGGGATATGGCGAACGCGTTTCGCGATTACAGGTGCATTTTTGTGCAGACAACTGCGTTTGGCACGTCCTCGTCTCTTGGGTATAGCGTTCAACCAAATTATCCGATCGTTTCTAATAATCTCCACACATCAGCGATGAGGATAGTATTTCAAACCAATAGAGATCGGAAAATCGAAAAATTTTGAACTTAGCGACTAATATAATTATACTCTAGAAATGCGTTTTCCTCATCTGGATAAGCTGCGTATGTTCGCGAACGTTGCCCGTCATGACAGTCTTGTATCGGCGGCGGAGTCGCTCAATTTGACTAAGGGGGCGGTGAGCCACCAAATCCGTTTGGTGGAGCAAGAGCTAGGTTTTACACTGTTTTCACGACATGCACGGGGGATCACTTTAACCGCGCATGGCGAAGATTTGCTCGCCACTTTGCAGCCTGCATTTGAAACAATTGAACAGAAGGTCTCGCAATTGCGCAGCGAAGGGCTGCGCACGCTCACCATCGGTGTGACGACCTATTTTGCCTCGCGCTGGCTGTCGCCACGACTTATGGATTTTATGCGCACCCATCCAGATATCCGTCTGCGTGTGCAACCGATGATCGACCTGCTTGATCTTCAAGGAGAGGGCATTGATCTCTCTATCCGCTGGGGAGATGGACATTGGACAGATGTTGTTATCGAGCGCTTGTTTGATTGCCCGGCGTGGCCCTCAGGCGATGCTGGAGCTAAGGCTTTCGTCGATGAGCTTGGCATAGAAAAAGCGTTCGACGAACTGGTGCTCTTAAGTGATCGCGATGACAGCACCGCGTGGACGCATTGGTATGCGGCGGCGGGGCTTCATTTTCGTTCAAGGACGGACATGCTCATTATCCCTGATCCGAATGTGCGGACGCAGGCGGTGATTGATGGACAAGGTGTTGCGCTCAACGATGACCTTGTTCAGGCCGAGCGCGATGCTGGTAAATTATTCCGGCTAAGTGACATCGCGCTTTCTGATTACGGTTATTTTCTTGCCTATCAGCCAGGCGCAATGTCAAATCCGGATATTGAAGCGTTTGCCAACTGGCTGCGCGCCAGCGCATAAATGACAATCGATATAGGGACAGTATTATGAGTGAACGCGATATTCATGACGCGGTATTGGAGGGAACCTATTGGTGGGGTATCCCCACGTTGCTTGGAGCACCTCACGATGCTGATCTGACGAACTGCGATATTGCACTTGTGGGCGTGCCCCACTCAACGGGCAATGGCACGACCGAACGCGACCAGCATTTAGGTCCGAGAGCGGTGCGCAATGTTTCACCCTGGTTGGGGGGACGCGTGCACAGCACGTTTGGCATTGATCCCTGGCAAATGGCGAGAATTTGCGACGTTGGCGACGTGGCCTTTCCGCAAGCCAATAATAATGAGCACTGCATCGCGCAGATCACTGACTATTATGAGAGGCTGGATGCCGCCAGCGTGCGCCCGGTGTCGATTGGAGGCGATCATTCGATCACCGGCGGCATTTTGATGGGTCTTGGTGGCGAGAAGGGCAAGCTGACCGGTGGCCAAAAAGCTTCGCTTCTTCATCTTGATGCGCATACTGACACGTTTGACATGCTGGACCACTTTTTAGGCGCGAAACGATCCGCTGCCCATTGGGGCTCTTATCTCGTAAAAGAAGGTTATGTTGATGCAAGCCGCAGCATTCAAATCGGATTGCGTGGACATAATCGCTCGCTTGATTGGCTGCAGAGTTCATATGACCTTGGCTATGAAGTTGTGACCATGGAGCGATATCGCGAGATGGGCGCTGAAGCAGCCTGCAGGTTGATCAATGAAACTCTGGGCGATGGTCCCGTATATGTCACATTCGACCTTGATTGCCTCGACCCGACAATCGCGCCTGCAGTTTCAAATCTTGAACCGGGCGTTGGAGGGTTCTCGATTGACGAGGCCAATCAATTGCTGCGCTGTGTTAAAGGCAAAAATATCATCGGCGGCGATGTGGTGTGCTTGATGCCCACGAAAGACCAGCGCAACAACATAACGTCAATGGTTGCCTCTACAGTGTTATTTGAGATCATGTCACTGGTTGCAGCCGGGCTCCCTACAAAATAACTGTCCTGGCGCTATTGGCGCATGGCATCTTGCGGCAACAGGATATTGTAACGTGCGCGCAATTGCTGATCGAGCTCCCGGTTTACATAGCCTGGATGATGTTTGAAGAGAATGCTTTTTGCTTTTTGCCTGGCGACGGACCAGATGTCTGGCGCGCCTGCCTCTTGCCAGGTGCGTGGATCGTCCCGGTTGGCGAGTGGAGGATAGTAGTAATCCCGTTGCATGGCTTCCATGGTGTGGGCAGCACCCAGAAAATGACCCTCGCCGGTAACCGCCTCTAGGATTGCATCAAATCCAAGTGTCTCTTCGGTGACCTCAAAGCCTCTGATGGCGCGGTGAACATGGCCAAGCATTTCATCGTCGAGCACGAAGGCTTCAAAAGATGCACCCAGCAATGACGCCATCATGCCGGAAGATTCATAGATCATGTTTGCACCAGCCAAACCGGCGGCCAATGCCGCGAGTGCCTTTTCGGACCCCATTTGGGCGTCAACAGCCTTTGCATCTGCCATCGAAGATGCAACGCCGCTGGGAAGGCCAAGCCAGTTGCCAATTTGCCCCGCCGCGGCATTCATAATACTGATCTCTCCGCCACCGCCGCAAAAAGCGCCGGTGCGCAGATCGATCACCAGTGGCCAATTGGAAAAGATCATTGGATATCCTGGTGCAAACAGATTGACCAGAATGAGTGCGGCAAGTGTTTCCGCCGTGGTTTGCGCGAGCATACCAGCAGGCGTTGCAGGCGCCGTTGCACCTGATTGCGCAGCGATGATGGCGTTTATCGGCACGCCGCGCTTTATGCAGGCGAGCGTTACATCAACAGCGTCATCCCCATAGCGTAATGGTGAAATGACCGGGCTGATATGGGCCTTGCAAAACGGGCGCTCCTTGAATTTTCCTTCACCTCCCAATGCCAAGTCGAACATGTCCACAATGGGATCGACATATTCACCAAGGGTAAAACTCATGCCCACCGGCTTGGTGGTCCCCGCAATCAGGGCATATGCGGTGTTCACATCAAGATCGAAGTTGTCTTCAATTTCGGTTGCCACGCAGCACCGCGTGAACCAGCTCACATTCGGCAACGTGTCGATGAGTCGGGCGAAATCATACAAGTCCTTCAGCGTGGAAGGCCGGTATTCACCTTTGTCGATGTCGAGCGTCTGCACTGCAGCACCGCCGGTACCAAAGTAGACACTACGGCCACCAATCTCAAAATCATGCTTTGCGTCACGGCCGTGAAAGATAAAACGCTTTGCAGCAACATCTATAATGTCTTCAACGAGTGTCTTGGGAAATGTTAGCCGCCCGAGAGAATTGATCGCGGCACCTTTCTTAAGCGCTGCCTGCACAACCACATCTGGCACTTCGGCCATGCCGATCTCCGCCAAGATACGAAGTGCGGTGTCATAGATCGCCTTTATCTCATGCTCGGTGAGTGGTTTATAGGCACCACCTTTCTGTCCAGGTGGGTTTGGGTTGATGGCAGACTGTGGAGCCTTGCGCTCAGCATGGCGGTTGGCGCGTCCGCCGCCGCGACGTCCAATCCGTGTCTCCTGTGTGGTCATTGCGCCTCTCCCACGCGTGTCTCGTGAATTACTGTGACGCTGTTGACGATCAACACAAGTGAAAATTTTGCACGCCCGGAGAAGGCGCTTTTTTGATTGCGTGCGCAATTGAAGTGCAACACAGTTAGCGACAGGTAACTAAAGAATGGGTGGCACATGAAATCTCACGCGCGCGTGGTCATTATTGGAGGCGGCATTGCCGGGTGCAGTGCGCTTTATCATTTAACCTGTGAAGGTATTAGTGATGCAGTGCTGGTGGAACGAGATGAGTTGACATCCGGCACCACATGGCATTCAGCCGCGCAGGTCACGAATTTTGGGCCGGTGCAAACCATGGTCGGTCTGAAGACCCACTCAATACGTCTGTACCAGGAGCTGGCAGACGACCCTGAATACCCTATCAATTATCATCATGGCGATGGCGGCATCAGGTTGGCGGCAACGCAAAACCATATTGATGGCTACAATCACTTCATCTCCATGGCGCGCGGTATGGGCGTTGATTTTGAATTGATTGATGCGCAGGAATGTGAGCGTCGCCATCCGCTCATCAAGGCCCACGGCTTGCTTGGCGGGTTATGGGATCCACTTGATGGTGACATTGATCCCGCACAGTTGACGCAAGCACTGGCGCGTCGGGCGCGCAATGCGGGTGCTGAAATTTATCGCCATAACCCGGTGCTGGACCTCACCCAAAAACCTGATGGCGAGTGGATTGTGCATACCAAGAACGGCGATATTTCCTGCGAGATCATCGTCAATGCGTGCGGCTACAGGGTCAACGAAGTGGGCGCTATGATGGATGTCGAGCACCCGGTTGTATCCATGGAGCATCAATATTTTCTCACTGAGCCAATAGCGGAGCTCGAGGCGCTAGACCATCGGGTACCACTGTTGCGTGACCCGATTGATGATTTCTATTCCCGCCAGGAAAAACAAGGTCTTTTGGTCGGCATATATGAGCAAGGGTGCAAGCCATGGGGGCTGGAAGGCATTGACCCTGATTTTACCAACGCGCTCTGCCCAAACGATCTGGACCGGTGTCTGGATAATATGGAGCGGGTTTTCGAACGGTTGCCTTGTCTTACCGAGACCGGAATTCACACCGTCATTAATGGACCCATCACCTATTCCGCAGACGGTTTGCCGCTGGTTGGGCAAATTCCAGGAAAGCGTAACGCCTATTGCATAATTGGACTTCGCGCGGGCGTTGGCGAAGGGGGCGGCCATGGCAAAATTCTTGCAGAATTAATTGCCCATGGTGAAAGTGAGTGGGATAGCTGGTGTCTTGATCCACGCCGGTTCACGCAATATGCAGACACAAAATACACAACTCTTAAGGCGATTGAGGATTACCAAAACGAATTCCGGTTCCATATGCCTCACGAGCACCGCCCGGCGGGCCGTTGCGCGAAGGTGACGCCGCTTTACGATCGTTTGAAAGAGAAAGGTGCGGAATTTGGTGTGGTGAATGGTTGGGAGCGGGCGACATTCTTTAAGCCCGAACCGGGATTCGAAGAGACCCACAGTTTCCGCTTTGCCAATTGGCATGATGTTGTGGCCAAAGAAGTGGAGTGCGTGCAAAGCCGCGTAGGCATTATGGAAGTTTCCGGCTTTAATAGGTTCGAAATTACCGGTGCAGATGTTCATGAATGGCTGGAAGGCCTCTCCTGCTCGCGCGTGCCCAAACGTGAAGGCAAAGTGGGTTTGATCTATCTGTTGAACGCTTTTGGAAATGTGAAGGCAGAAGCAACAATCGCCAACCTTGAAGAAGGGCGTGTGTGGTATGGCTCGGCAGCGGCGGCAGAATATCACGACATGGATTGGCTTAGTGAGCATCTACCCGAAAATGGTTCAATCTCAATAAAAAGCCTAACAAACTCGCACACTATTTTGGTGCTGGCGGGGCCAAGATCACGTGATCTCTTGCAAGCCGCAGCAAAAGATACCGACTGGTCGAACGATGTATTTCCCTGGTTAAGCGCGCGTGTGTGCAAGATTGGGGGGAGCGATGTGGTCGCTATGTCTGTCAGTTTTTCCGGAGAGTTGGCCTGGGAGCTTCATATCGAAAATGCGCATCTCGAGAGTGTTTACGACACCTTGGTTGCCGCAGGGGATGAGTTTGGCTTAGGTCACTTTGGGCTCTATGCGACGGAAAGCATGCGCCTTGAAAAAGGGTACAAGCACTGGAAGGCGGAGCTGATCACTGAATTCAATCCTTATGAAACTGGGCTCGACCGTTTTGTGCGCAAAGAAGGTACCTATATCGGTAGCGATGCACTTGCAGATATGCGTCAGACGGGACCGCGCCGCAAGTTGGTCACAATGGAAATTGACACGAACCTTGCACCGGCACATTCCGGTGTTTCCGTTATCGCGAATGGTGAGGTTGTTGGCACGGTAACTTCTGCCGCATGGGGCTATCGGGTGAAGAAAAATCTCGCCATGGCATTTGTCGATCAACGGAACGCTGAGGAGGGAGTGGAATTAACAGTGCAAATGCTGGGAGAAACGTTTCCAGCGCGCGTTTGCGCGGATTGTCTTTACGATCCAGATAACAAAAACGTGCGCTAAGGAAATGCGCAAAAGCATAATGCGGATAAGCAGTTAACTTGACACTTCTTGCGTGGAAGTGCCACTCTTTATAGCGCGTGAAGCATAAATTTCGCATTGAACGAAGTAAATCGCGCTCAGGGAGAAGAGCCTCGTATGGCTGTGTATGAAAACACTTCAGTCGAGATATTGATCCGATTGCATCAAAAGCATGTGGTCGAAGGCGTGTGCTCTTGAGCAGCGTTGAGACATTGGAAGTTTCGCGGCGCGCTAGATTCACAGGAGATTTGAGTGCCCCTGACCCTCTTCCAGACGATGCCATACAAGCAGCAGTGAATCTAATGAAAGATGGCCGCCTCTTCCGTTATGGAGAAGACCGGGGGTCGCTGCCAGAAGCTGCATTATTAGAAGAAGAATTTGCCGCTTACATGGGCAGGAAATATTGTGCAGGGCTCAATTCGGGTGGCTGCGCGCTATTTGTGGCGCTCAAGGCAGCAGGCGTAAAGCCTGGTGACAAAGTTCTCGCAAACGCGTTCACATTGGCACCCGTTCCAGGTGCGATTGCGCACGCAGGTGGAGAGCCTGTGTTGGTCGACATTACCGAGCGTACTGTGATCGATATTGAAGATCTGGTACGCAAAGCTGAAAGCACAAGCGCCAGATACCTGATGTTGTCTTATATGCGCGGGCACATTCCCGATATGGATGCGGTGATGAGGGTCTGCGATGAACATGGTTTGGTTGTGATCGAGGACTGCGCCCATACAATGGGGGCAGGGTGGAATGGCAAGCTCACCGGCACGTATGGCGATGTTGCGTGTTTCAGCACACAAACCTTCAAGCATATTAATTCTGGCGAGGGGGGATTGCTGGTAACCGATGACGAAGATATCGCCGCGCGAGCAATTTTGTTGTCGGGCAGTTATATGCTTTATGCGCAGCACCGCGCCCGGCCTTCATTAGAGGTGTTCGACAGACATCGCTTCGAGATGCCCAATTGTTCTATGCGCATGTCGAGCCTGGTGGCTTCTGTTTTACGCCCGCAACTGCGCAATCTTGATGAACGCAACACGGAGTGGCGGCAAATCTATAACTGGCTGGCAGAGGCTTTGGAGGCTGTACCACATATCAAATTGCCCTTGCGCCCGGCACTGGAAGAATTTGTTCCAAGTTCGTTGCAGTTTGTGTTCGAGGGTCTTTCAACTCAGCAATGCGAGATGTTTTTGCAAGAGGCTGACGCGCATGGTGTGCACGTCAAATGGTTTGGAAAGAACGATCCAGTGGGCTTCACAAGCCGTCATGATCATTGGCGTTACATCCCAGATAGTGGAAAGGTGCCGACAGCAGATCGCGTACTTGGTAATCTATGCGACATTAGATTACCGCTCGGATTAAACCAGCATGATTGTCAAACAATCGCCCGTGTTTTGCATGAAGCTATGCTTTGCGTGGTGGGGCTGGACCAATAAAAGTATAGTTTTGACCCCATGGGCTATGCCGCAAGCAGTAATAAGCTGGAAGATATAAAGAGGACACAAGTTAATGTGTAAACCAAGGGAGAAAGAGGAGTAACCTAGTATGAAAATTACGAAACTATTGGCAGGCGCCTGCGTGGCGGCTGGTCTTTCGTTTGGAACGGCCGCACAAGCTGCCGATGTCGTGATCGGCGTGCCAAACTGGCCATCGGTTCGTGTCACAGCGCACGTGCTCAAAGTGGTCATGGAAGACAATCTTGGCCTTGAAGTTGAGCTGCAGAATGGCACAAATCCTGTGGTTTTCGAAGCCATGGATTCAGGTGCCATGCATGTGCATCCAGAAGTTTGGATGCCTAACCAGGTCAACCTGAACAATAAATTTGTTAAAGAGAAGAAGACCGTCAAAATGAACCCCAACGGGGTTGCTGGCGACCAGGCAATGTGTGTGACTAAAGGCACTGCTGAACGCACAGGGATCGTAAATCTCTCTGAATTGTCAAACCCTGATATGGCGAAAAACTTCGACACAGATGGCGATGGCAAAGGCGAGATCTGGATCGGTGCTGCTGGCTGGGCCTCAACAAATGTCGAGAAAATTCGCGCCAAATCTTATGGTTTTTCTGAAACCATGAAGCTTAAAGAGATGGACGAAACACTCGCTTTGGCGGAAGTTGACAATGCTGTGGCTCAGAAGAAGAACATCGTTTTCTTCTGCTACACACCGCACCATATGTTCGCTTTGCATGATCTGGTGATCTTGAAAGAGCCTGCATATGATGAAGCCAAGTGGAAAGTTATCCAGCCAACTGATGATCCGGAATGGCTCGAAAAGTCAGAAGCTCCAGTTGCATGGAACACGGCTTACCTGCACATCCACTTTGCTGCGGCTCTTGAAGAAAAGAACCCTGCCGCTGCCAAGCTTTTGTCTCAAGTGAAACTTGATACTGATACAGTTTCTGCGATGACTTATGCGCTTGTGGTGGAAAAACAGGACCCAGCTGAGTTCGCGAAGAAATGGGTTGGTGAAAATTCATCAACTGTTGATAGCTGGCTGAAATAGCCCGCTAACGTTTAAATCCAGGCGGGAGTGCGAGAGCATTCCCGCTTGCGACATATTTTTTCACTGGCGCCAATAACAAAAATAAACGGCGTTTCAGTATGCGGGGAGGGGCGCACTCAATGAGCGAAGACGTCATTGTTTTAGAAAATGTTTGGAAGATTTTCGGCGAAAGAGCCGGAGAAGCCATGTCGGCAATTGAATCGCGAGGGCTGACAAAGCCTGAGGTTCTTGAAGAATTTGCCTGCGTTGTTGGTATCGCGGATTGTTCGTTTGAAGTTAAGCGTGGCGAGATTTTCTGCGTTATGGGGCTTTCGGGCTCTGGCAAGTCGACCATGGTACGTCACTTGAACCGCCTTATTGAACCCACGTCGGGAAGCATATCGGTTTTGGGCAAAGACGTATTGTCTTTGGGGGCAGAAGAGTTGCGCGAAATGCGCGCGCGCCATATCGGAATGGTGTTCCAGCACATGGCACTGTTACCCCACCGCACAGTACGAGACAATGTGGGTTTTCCGTTGCAGGTGCGCGGTGAACCAAAATCCAAGCGTTGGGAAGTTTCCCAGGAGTGCTTGAACCTGGTGAACCTCGATGGCTATGAAGATCGCTTTCCACGCGAACTTTCAGGCGGTATGCAACAGCGTGTAGGTTTGGCACGCGCATTGGCATCTGACCCGGAAGTGTTGTTGATGGATGAACCGTTTTCAGCGCTTGACCCGCTGATCCGCCGTCAGTTGCAAGACCAGTTCATGGGACTGTCTGCGGAGCTAAACAAAACAACCGTGTTCATCACCCACGACCTAGATGAGGCTATTCGTATCGGCAACAGAATTGCCATTATGAAAGATGGCCGGATCGTTCAAATCGGGACGCCGGAAGATATTGTGACTAAACCGGCAGACGATTACGTAAAAGATTTTGTGGAAGGCATTTCAAAACTCAAGCTGGTGTTCGCGCACTCCATTATGGTGAAGATCTCGGACTACAAACCAGCAAGGGGTGAAGATTTGAAGGAAAGCCCGCGCGCTCACCATGGCACTGACTTGGATGAGTTGATCGATATTGCCACGACGACAGAACAGCCCATCGTCATCCAGGACGATGAAGGTAAAGACGTTGGGGTAATCAATAAATCGACGCTGCTGAAGGGCATCCAGGGAGGCAAGGCATGACAGACACAGGTCTCGAATTAGGTCCCAAGTCGCTTGAGGCGTCAGTTGGTGAGTTCGTTCAGCAAAACGAAGGCTACTACACCGAAGAATTTAGTAAGATTCAGGGCACTAATGGTTTTGCGTGGTCGTGGAACACCATGGCCATGGTTTTTGGCCCATTGTGGGGTGCATGGCGCGGTGCCTGGGGGTTCTTCTGGACTTTCCTGGTGTTGGAATTATTTGCGTTTGTACAACTAGGGCGCGGCCTTTGGGGCGAACTTGGTGCGGACCAGCTGGCACGCTACGAGCGCTTGCTGGTCAATATTGCAAAACGCGAACAGCAAGCAAAAGACGCGATTGCAGCGGGTGATCCTGCTGATGCTGAAGCAAAGCTCAAGATTGCCGAGAACCTGAAAAAGGTGGCGACGAGTGCGAAAGAGCAGGCTGATTTGGCGGCGACAGAAGGTACGTCAATTCTGCTTATCGGTATCGCACTGTTGATCGCAGTTAAAGTCATCGAAGGTTTCTACGCAAACGTAGCTTATGAAAAGCAATATTTGAAATGGCGCGCCAATCCCAAAGTGCAATCTGGCGTTAACACAACGAGTGCTGCGTTCGGCGCATTTCTGCTTATCGCAATTTGGCCGCTTACATTGTTCCGTTTCACCGTAGCTGACCCGGATGCAAAACTTGCAGCTTTGACCGGTGGATTCTTCGGTGGCAAAATTCCAATCACTGAATTTCCCATCAAGAAAGAGTATTTTGCCGAGTTTGCCAAAATGGGTGATGCGGGTTTCGACTGGTTGGCCAACAAATTCGGCAACGTTTTCGATGGCGTAACGGCGACCATTCGCTGGGTGCTGGATGGCCTTGAAGTGATGCTGATTGAAACGCCCTGGCCGGTGGTCATGTTGGTGATTGTGGTGATGGCATTCCGCTTGGCGGGCCCACGTGTCGCTATCTTCACCGCTGCATCACTTGCTTATTTGGCATTCATGGGCTTGTGGGAAATTTCCATGATCACGGTGGCCCTGATCGGTGCTGGCGCGTTCCTATGTGTCCTGTTCGGTATTCCGCTCGGAATTTGGTTCGGCAAATCAAAACGGGCCTATACCTTCGCAGAACCTGTGTTGGACTTCATGCAGACCATGCCGGCTTTCGTTTACCTGATCCCGATCATCGCCTTCTTTGGCACCGGTAAGCCTCCAGGCGTTCTGGCAACGATTATCTTTGCCATGCCACCTGTGATCAGGTTGACAGCACTTGGTATGCGCGGTGTGCCGGAAGCCACAAAAGAGGCAGCAGTCGCATTTGGGTGTTCCAAGTGGCAGTTGCTCACCAATGTGGAGATTCCATTGGCCATGCCCTCGATCATGACCGGCATCAACCAGACAATTCTGATGTCGCTTTCTATGGTTGTGATCGCATCGCTAATTGGTGCCGAAGGCCTTGGCGCGCTCATTCTGGAGGCCTTGCAATATGCGGCAAAGGGCCAGGGTTTGCTGGGCGGATTGGCGATCCTGTTCTGCGCAATGGTCATCGACCGTATTGCGCAAGGCATGTACCGCCGCAAGGTATCGGGCCAGTAGATCATGCGTGAGTGGGGCATTAACAACGACTATGCGCCTTTGCATGACGTGCTGCTGGGAAAGCCGGAATACTATCAATGGGTTGAGGCGGGGCCGCTTATCGGGCGGACCCTGGCCAACGCCCATAAAACCGGCGCCAAGTTCGATTTGCAAACGGCCATGGCTCAACATGCAGAGATGGTTTCGGTTTATGAAGAAAGTGGCGTGAAATGCCATTATTTGGAGCCTGATCCGGTTTTGCATCGCAACTTTTTCGCCCGTGATTCCTCTGCGATGACCCCGTGGGGTGCCTTGATTTGCCATATGCAGTTAAAGGTGCGCCGTGCGGACTATGTGACAGCGATCAAGTTTTACCAGGACAACGATATTCCGATTTGGCAATACGCCACGGCGGGCCACTTCGAAGGTGGCGATTTCGTTATTCTCGAACCTGGCAAAGTCTTGATCGGCTATTGCGGTGAGCGCTCTGAAAAAGAAGGTTCAGAACAAGTCGCTGACTTTGTGCGCAAGGAAGGTTGGGAGGCGGTGACTGCGCCGATCAGTCGTGAGTTTGTGCACATGGACGGGCTGGTTGTGCCTTTGGATGAGAAGCTGCTTGTGGCCTGTGTTGATGCGCTGGAGCCATGGGTGGTGGATCAGCTCCGGGACTGGGGTTTCGATTTTGTCGACGTGCCTTATCGTGAAGCAAAGAACCTTGGTGTAAATCTGGTTGCGCTTGGCAATGACAAGGTGTTGTCCATGAAGGGCGCTACAGAGCTCAATGAGAAAATGCGCGCACTTGGCTACTACGTCTACGACCCAGATATGTCCATGTTCACTTTGGGCGGCGGCGGCGTGCATTGTCTGTCTCAGGCCTTGTGCCGCGAAGAGGTTTAACGCTCAGGCGATTTGAATGTGTCCAATGCTGTCGGCGAGCCAGGGCCATCCCTGAGCTGCGCGTTCATTGACCACCACAAAAGATTTGCGTTCAAAAACCGGTGCATCATCAAGCTTGTGCAATTGCTTGACTGCAAGATGAGGAGTAACGAGCCAATCTGGAAGATAGGCCGACCCGCCATGCTCCAAAATGTGCTCAAGGCCAAGTTGTGCTGTGCCGAAACTGAGACGCGCTGTATCCGCGTTGGAATAGGCGGCCGCATGCGCGCGACCAAACTCTTCCCCCGCTTCAACAAAGACGTAACCTGGATCAAACTTCGTCGGGCTGTCCGCGCGCGTCGACACCAATATCAGTTGATCTGTCATCAAGGGATAAATGGTTTGCGAGCCATGCGCAGTTGGCCAGTAGGTGAGCGAGATATCTGAAAGCCCGCTGGCAAGCCATGCGGAAATGTCACCCTGATTGCCAAGCCAGGCAGAGAGAGCGACTGCGGGCTCTGTTTCGCGGATATGGGAAAACAGTTTCTTGCCAGCCTGCACCCATAAATCTGGATGGCAGGCAATATTGCACAGCGAGCTTACGCCATGGGGCAGGGCTGTTTCCTGTCGTGCCTGAAGCCACAGCTCAGATATGGTTTCGGCGTAACGCCGCAATCTCACACCAGCAGCAGTGAGCGAAATCCCAGATTTCTGTCGGTTGATCAACGTTTGGCCAACTTCATCTTCAAGCGATTTCAGGCGTGCCGTAACCGTCGATTGTGTGACGTTGAGCTGGGTTGATGCTCGCACTAGGCTACCAGCTTCGATAATTGCCAAAAATGTACGCAATGCGGTGAGGTTCATATTACTCTCAATTCGATTTTTTCGAATATATTATGCATAAATATTCGATTTTAAAAATATACATGTTGCGGTAAATTTTATGAAAAGGGGGAGTTATGAGCGCGATCCAAGAATTTCTCATGCTGATCAACGGCGATTGGGTTTCAGCATCCGATGGTGGCACATTCGACAGTATCGATCCTTCAAAGGGTGCTGTATGGGCGCGTGTTCCCGAAGCAACCGCCGATGATATCGACAGCGCCGTGAGTGCTGCCGACCGGGCCTTGTATGAGGGGCCATGGGGGAAAATGACGCCCACAGAGCGCGGCAAATGTCTGCGCAGATTGGGTGATTTGCTGGCTGAAAACTCCAAGAGCCTTGGCCGCGTCGAAACCCGTGACACAGGCAAGATGTTTAAGGAAACCGCCTGGCAGGCGACCTACATCGCTGAGTTTTTCCATTTCTACGCGGGGGCCGCCGACAAGATTAGCGGCGAAACACTGCCGATTGATAAACCGGACATGTTTGTGTTCACAGACCGCGAGCCCTTGGGGGTTATTGCGGCGGTGGTGCCGTGGAATTCGCAATTGTTCTTAAGCGCGGTGAAGATTGGTCCCGCGCTTGCGGCAGGCAACACGGTGGTGTTGAAAGCATCTGAACATGCTTCTGCACCGGTTCTGGAATTTGGTAAGCTTATCGCCGAAGCAGGCATTCCTGATGGTGTAGTGAACATTGTCACTGGGCATGGCGACCCGTGCGGAAAAGTGCTCACCTCTCACCCGTTGGTGGCGCGCGTCTCTTTCACTGGCGGACCGGTCTCAGCAGCCCACGTTATCCGCAATACGGCTGAGAATTTTGCTGAGGTCTCGTTAGAGCTTGGTGGGAAGTCGCCCTTCATCGTGTTTGAGGATGCCAACATTGACAGCGCGGTCAATGGATCGGTCGCCGGCATTTTCGGCGCCACGGGCCAAAGCTGTGTCGCGGGTTCACGGCTTTATCTGCAAGAGCATATCGC
>JBPCVX010000366.1:0-5399 GCA_051010095.1 Hyphomicrobiales bacterium | reverse complement strand
GCTCATTGGGTATCTCTCTCCCAACCAAGTTGTGCGGCGTTTTCCTCCAGGCGATGATACAACTGCTGCCCACTATGCCCGCGCTATTGCCCATTTCCGCCAGGGGAAAATGCAAAAATCGGTGGATGAGCTTAATATCCTTGTAAAACGCGAACCCAAAAACGCTTATTTTTGGGAACTTGCAGGCGAGGCCTTGCTCAATGGTGGCCAGATTGACCACGCCATTAAGGCCCTCAAACGCGCTATCAAATTTGCCCCCGAACAAGGGCTCATCCGCATTACTTATGCCAAGGCACTTATTGCCAAGGGCGGTAAGCAAAATGCGAAATTAGCTCTCAAACAGTTGCAACGCGCAAAGCGAACCGAAGACCACGACACGCTGCTGCACAGGCAAATGGCCGTCGCCTATGCCAAACTTGGTGATATTGCGCGCGCAGACCTCGCCACCGCTGAATCTTATCTTCGCGTGGGTAATATAAAACTGGCAAAACGCAAAGCAGGCTCCGCGAAGATAAAACTCAAAAAAGGCACACCAACCCGTCGACGTGCTGACGATATTTTGAATCTTCGCGAACAAGATCAGTAGTATATATAAAACGAAACAGATACCGCACCGAGACTGCTAGATGTCTCTGGTGCAACAAATGGAGCAAACTAATGTACGCCATCACTCGCCGCACCGTCCGGCAATTCCTTGTGGGTGCCAGCCTTTCAGCTTTTCTTGTTGGCGCACCTCTTGCCGCCGCTGCGGAAGAATTCTCAGATGCGCAAAAGAAAGAAATCGGCGATGTCGTGCGCGATTATTTGCTCAAAAACCCTAAACTCTTGCGCGAACTGTTTGCTGAACTTGAGCGCGTTGAAACGCAAGAACGCGAATTGGCAGCCAAATCAGGTATTTTGGAAACAAAAGACGCGCTGTTCCGCTCTAAATACTCCCACGTGGCAGGCAACCCAGAAGGCGATGTCACCATGGTTGAGTTCTTCGATTACAATTGCGGCTACTGCAAGCGCGCGTTCCCCGATGTGCAAGCGCTTATTGATGGCGATAAGAAGCTCCGCGTTGTGATTAAAGAATTTCCAATACTTGGACCAGGTTCGCTGTATGCAGCGCGTGCGGCTATCGCCTCAAAAAAACAAGGCAAATATTGGGATTTTCACGCGGCTCTTATGAATGCACGCGGCGCGGTTGATGAAGCCCGCACCCTGGCATTGGCCGAAGAGATTGGTCTGGATATCGATCAATTGAAGAAAGATATGGATGCCCCCGAAGTGCGTGAAGAGATTGCCGAAGGCCAGGCGCTCGCCAGCCGCATGGGCATTAACGGCACGCCATCGTTTGTTATCGACGACACCCTCATTCCTGGTGCCCTTGGCATTGAGGAACTGCGCAAGCAAATCGCCGAAGTGCGCGAGGCTGGTGGTTGCAAAGTGTGCTGATACACGGCGCGTAACGCTTCATCTAACCACTTTCGTTTAGGCGAAAACCCGCTTATAAGAGCCCTAAACACGGGCGAAATTGCGAGTCGCGGGCATATGGCAAAACCGATTTACATTCTAAACGGGCCTAATCTCAATCTTCTTGGGAAAAGGGAACCTGATTTGTATGGCGCAGACACGCTTGCAGACGTGGAGCGCAACTGCGCCGCGCGCGCTGAGGCGCTTGGTGTAACGATCGATTTTCGCCAAACCAATCATGAAGGTGAACTTGTCACTTGGGTTCAAGAAGCTGGCGATAACGCACGTGGCATTGTGTTGAACGCTGGTGCCTACACCCATACATCTGTGGCGCTGCACGATGCCTTGCGCGCAGCGCACGCGGTACCGGCGATAGAAGTTCACCTCTCGAACATTTACAAACGCGAAACATTCCGCCACACAAGTTATATCTCTAATGTGGCTGTAGGGGTGATTTGCGGTTTTGGGCCACTGAGCTATGAGCTGGCCCTCGAAGCTATCGTTAACGCGGCATAAGATACGGGACAAGAATTTGCATGGCTAATGCACCCAAAAAAACAAAAATTGATAAAGAGCTGATCCGCGATCTGGCTGAACTGCTTGATGAAACCGCGCTAAGCGAAATCGAGATTGAACAATCAGGATTGCGTGTGCGTGTGGCGCGTAATGTCGGTGGGGTTGTGCACGCAACACCATCAGCGCCAGCTGCCGCACCTGCTGCAACCGCAGAAACCGCTGCAGAGGCGCCAAAAGACGCAGTCACCTCGCCCATGGTTGGAACGATTTATATGGCAGCAGCCCCTGGCGCTGACCCATTTATCAAGGTTGGCGATACAGTATCGCAAGGCCAAACCCTGCTTATTGTGGAAGCCATGAAAACCATGAACCAGATCCCCTCGCCTAAAGCCGGGCGGGTGGCGCGCATTCTGGTGGAAAATGGTCAGCCGGTTGAATTCGGCGAACCCCTTGTGGTCATCGAATAGAAAGCATCTTCCCCATGTTCGACAAGGTGCTCATTGCCAATCGCGGAGAGATTGCCCTGCGCATTCAGCGCGCCTGCCGCGAGCTTGGCATTGCAACTGTGGCCATTCATTCAACCGCTGATGAAAACGCCATGCATGTGCGCCTTGCCGATGAGAGCGTGTGTGTTGGCCCACCACAGGCCGCCGATAGCTATTTGAACATACCTGCCATCATCACAGCGTGCGAGATCACTGGCGCTGACGCAGTGCACCCGGGCTATGGCTTTCTGTCTGAGAATGCCCGCTTTGCAGATATTCTTGAAGACCACGATATAACCTTCATTGGGCCTTCTGCCGATCATATCCGCATGATGGGTGATAAAATCACTGCAAAGCAAACAGTGAAGGCGCTTGGCATTCCCGTGGTGCCGGGCTCTGAAGGTGGCATCGACAATATGGACGAAGCCCGCGCGCTGGCCAAAGATATGAGTTACCCAGTGCTGATTAAAGCAGCCTCCGGCGGCGGCGGCAAAGGCATGAAAGTTGTCCACTCCGAAGACGAGCTTGAAGAAGGCATTCAAACCGCAAGTTCAGAGGCTGTTGCCAACTTTGGTGACGGCACGGTTTATATGGAGAAGTTTCTCGGTTTGCCGCGCCACATTGAGGTTCAGGTGCTTGCAGATGGCAAGGGTAATGCAGTGCATTTGGGCGAGCGCGATTGCTCGCTGCAACGCCGCCACCAGAAAGTCTGGGAAGAGGCATTATCGCCCGCGCTCAATTCAGAACAGCGCGAAACGATCGGCAACACGGTTTCCAAAGCCATCGCTGAAATGGGTTATGAGGGCGTGGGCACCGTTGAGTTTCTTTATGAGAATGGCGAGTTCTATTTCATTGAGATGAACACCCGCCTGCAGGTTGAGCATCCGGTGACTGAAATGATCACCGGTCTAGATCTGGTGCTTGAACAAATTCGCGTCGCCTCAGGGGCTGAACTTGCCATCAAACAAGATGACATCAGTTTTTCCGGCCACGCCATTGAGTGCCGCATTAACGCGGAGAACGCGGAGACGTTTATCCCTTCGCCCGGTAAAATTATCTCTCTCCATCCACCAGGCGGATTGGGGGTCAGGGTCGATTCAGCAATTTATCAAGGCTATACGGTGCCGCCCTATTATGACAGCCTGATCGGCAAGCTGATTGTATTTGGCAAGACGCGGCAAGAATGCCTGATGCGTTTACGCCGCGCGCTTGGTGAATATGTGATTGAGGGTGTCGACACCACCATTCCGCTGTTTCAGCGACTGCTGGCCGAGCCCGATATCATCAATGGCGATTATGATATTCACTGGCTTGAAGCTTATTTGGCCAACCCTGCTGAGTAGCCATACGTTTTCCCACCACATAATGGGGCGGCTTCCAAATCACCGTGCATCGATGATACGCTGAACCATGACGACGATTACGCCGCACCTTTTGCTGAAGGCCTATTCTGCGGGAATATTTCCCATGGCAGAAAGTGCCGATGATGCTGCCCTTTACTGGATTGACCCAGACGAGCGCGGCGTCTTTCCTTTCGAGAGCTTTCATGTATCGCGCAGACTGGCGCGCACCATCCGCCAAGAACCTTATAATGTGCAGATCAACTCAAATTTTGAAGCCGTGATCGAAGGATGCGCGCAATCCGGGCCGGGTCGCTCGACCACCTGGATTAACGACCGCATTCGCGCGCTCTACAGCCAGCTTTTCCGTATGGGCTTTTGTCACACAGTCGAGTGCTGGAGGGGTGATGATTTGGTGGGCGGTCTCTATGGTGTTCATATTGGCGGCGCCTTCTTCGGAGAAAGCATGTTTTCCAATGAGCGCGATGCTTCCAAAATAGCACTCACCTATCTGGTGGCGCGGTTGAAGGCCGGTGGGTTCAAGCTCCTCGATACCCAGTTCATAACGCCCCATCTGGAAACAATGGGGGCACGTGAAATCGCCCGTGATGAATATCACGAACTTTTGGAAGAGGCGCTCATGGCTGAAGGCAATTTTCAGTTATTGCCTGAAGACGTATCGGCTGAAGGGGTTTTGCAATTGGTCAGCCACACGTCATAAACCCCGTGCTCAACCGCATTCAGGCCCGGGCTTGAGGCAAACATCCAGCCTGAAAATATTTTACGCACCTTGCCATTGAGTTGCACTTCATCAATCGCAACGAATGATGTGGTCTTTGGTGTTTCAGTGATTGGGCGGGTATAGCAAATTTTCGGCGTTATCCGCAGAGAGCCAAATTGCTTTGTTGCATTCACCGGAACTTCAAAACTGGTAATCGTTGCAGTTATCTTGTCGAGCCCCGAAAACACCGCCACCGTGTTCTCAATGGGTTGAGCATGCACCGTTGATGTCAGCAACAGCGAAAAAAGTGCAGCGAACCCGCGCTTCATGGTAATCGCGCCTCTACGCGCAGGCGCACATAATCCGCATGCCAGTCCCCCTGCCAGTCCTGCAAGGCGGGCGCCAACAGATCAAGCGCCTCATCAAGAGCCTTCTCCATATCGTCACCAAACTGTGCAAAGAAAGGCGTGCACATGGTTTTCATCCAGGCGCGCATGCCCGTGGGCAATGGGGTTGGGCGCGGGTAAAGACCAATCCGGTGCACCTCGAAGCCATGCTCTTCCAGCAATTGCTGATATTCAGGCGGGCTTGGAAAAAACCACCGACGTGCCAAGCCGGTGCTGCCGCCACGTTTGGCCGCAACGCCGTGCATTGCAGTAACGATCGCAGCCACATTGCCATAACCGCCAAACTCGGCAGCGAAGCGCCCACCCGGTTTCAACGCGCGCTTAACTCCCTTGATCACCTCTGTTGGTTCTAACATCCAGTGCAGTGCCGCGTTTGAAAAGACCGCGTCAAATTCCCCATCAAATTCAAGAGCATGCCCATCCATCACATGCGCATCCAGCCCCAGTTCACGGGCCGCATCGATCATATTGTCCG
>JBPCVX010000365.1:0-8071 GCA_051010095.1 Hyphomicrobiales bacterium | reverse complement strand
CGTCGACAGACGTCAATTCCAAACTTGCAGATGTGAAGAAACCCAATCAATCCGCCTCGTTCATGATGATGCACGATTGGCTGGAGAAGCAATGCGCTTCTCCTGCGCTGGCATCCAACGCTTAAGGCAAGACCAAAGGAAAATTGCAGATGTTTGTCATTCTATTGAAATTCTCAGACAACAAAGCCAATGCTGGCGCGTTTATGGATGGTCACAATGCCTGGATCAAAGCTGGGTTTGATGATGAGGTTTTTTTGCTCGTGGGAAGTATAAAGCCTGGGCTGGGCGGTGCGATCATTGCGCACAATGTTGCCTTGGAGGACCTTGAGACAAGGGTAAAGGAGGACCCGTTTGTTCAGGAAAATGTTGTCACGGTTGAATTTATCGAAATTGACCCCGCCCGTACCGATGAGCGGCTCGCATTTTTGAAACAATGAAGGATGGACGCGCGACAGTGCTGCCAGGCAATCACTCAATGCGTTCCGGCAGATATTCATCTGACACGAAATTCGAAAACTTGGTGAACTCGCCTTGGAACAACAATTTAATCGTGCCAGTAGGGCCGTGGCGCTGTTTGCCGATAATCACCTCAGCAAGGCCTGACACTTTATCCATCTCTTCTTGCCATTCAAAGTGTTCTGGTGTGCCTTCGCGCGGTTGGCGACGCTCAAGATAATATTCTTCGCGGAACACAAACAATACCACATCGGCATCTTGTTCAATTGATCCAGACTCACGCAAATCTGCCAGCTGTGGGCGCTTATCATCGCGTTGCTCAACCTGACGCGAAAGCTGCGATAGCGCAATAATCGGCACATCCAATTCTTTGGCAAGCGCCTTCAAGCCGGTGGTAATCTCGGTGATTTCCTGAACTCTGTTTTCCGATGCTCGACGAGATGATCCGGCCAAGAGCTGCAGATAGTCGATAACCAGAAGCCCGAGGCCGCGTTGCCGCTTCAAACGGCGCGCGCGCGCAGCAAGCTGGGCAACCGTAATACCGCCGGTATCGTCGATATAGAGCGGAAGCGAAGACATTTCCTGGCTTGCCTCGACGAGGCGTTGAAACTCCGTTTCGGAAATTTTCCCACGGCGGATTTTTTCAGACGCGATTTCTGAGCGTTCCGACAAAATACGCGAAGCGAGCTGTTCTGCAGACATTTCCAAAGAGAAAAATGCCACGACCCCACCATCAAGAACCTTCACCGTGCCATCTGCTTGATGCTCGGCGCGATAATTCTTGGCGATTTGATATGAAATATTTGCCGCAAGCGCCGATTTCCCCATTGCAGGACGGCCAGCGAGGATAATCAAGTCGGATGGCTGCAAGCCGCCCATGCGCTGGTCAATATCAGTGAGCCCGCTGGAAATTCCCGACAATCCGCCATCGCGCTCATAAGCAGCGGCAGCCATATCGATTGCATCGGTAAGTGCCGTGCCGAAAGCCTGGAAACCTTGCCCGTAGCGGCCGGTTTCAGCGAGTTGGTAAAGTTCCTGCTCAGCGCGCTCGATCAAGTTCCTCGGAGAGGTCTCAACATCTGCTTCGAAACTGTCGTTTACGATGTCAGTGCCAATGTTGATGAGTGTGCGGCGTTGTGCCAGTTCGTAGATGGTGCGGCCGTATTCTTCTGCGTTAATAATGGTCGTTGCTGCTGCTGCAAGGCGTGCCAAATATGCAGGCCCCCCAATCTCAGCCAGTGTGAGGTCGCTCTCAAAAAAGCTCTTTAGCGTTACGGGTGACGCGAGTTTGCCGGAACGGATAAGGGTTGAAGCTGCCTCATAGATGCGAGCATGAAGGGGTTCAAAAAAGTGGGTTGGCTCCAGGAAACTCGAAACTCTGTCACAAGCCTCATTGTTTACAAGAATTGCCCCGAGAAGTGCCTGCTCCGCTTCCAGGTTATGGGGCGGCGAGCGATATGCTTCTTCGTCGCTATAATCATTTTCCGGGGTAATTTGAGCAGCTGTTTCCATACCGTGTGTGATACATGATTCCTTGCGTCGAGACGAGCGTGCCTTCAGTGTTTCCGCAAATTATCGCCTCTATCCACGATAATCACAGCAGAATAAATTTATTAAAATCAGGGCTTGATTCCAGGCGCAACTTGTGCGCCTGGCGCGCTGAAACACGCCACTTCCAGCTAAAGCATTAACGTGAAACAGACTTTGGCCTTCGGGCCTTCTGATCGCCCTTGCGCAAAGCGTTCTCGGCCTCGCCAATATAATCACGCGTTAATGGCAGCACATTTTGATGAGTGGCGATTTGTATTTGCAGGATGTTCAACCCTTCACCCCGAAACGCCATTTCTGAGGCGGCGAGATAAAACTCCCACATACGGCAAAAGCGCTCATCATAAATTTCAGCTGCCCGGTCCCAATGGTGCACGAACCGTTCACGCCAGGCTTTCAATGTCTCTGCATAATGCAGTCGCAACATCTCAACGTCGCACGCGTACAATCCACTGGTCTCGATGGCGGGAACCATCTCCGACAGGGCAGGAATGTATCCGCCAGGGAATATGTACTTCTGTATCCATTTACTTGTTGCAGCTGGTCCGTGAGGGCGGCCAATCGTATGGATGACAGCAGCTCCGTCATCTGTCAGCAGCTCTTTAACCTTCAAAAAATACTCGTTGAAATGCGCAAGCCCCACGTGCTCAAACATGCCGACGGAAACAATACGAGCGAATTTCTCATCCAGCAGACGGTAATCTTCAAGCCGAATATCGACCTTGTGGCCAAGGCTTCGATTTTCAACACGCTGTCGCGAAATTTTGTGTTGTTCTTCTGAAAGCGTTACACCGGTAACATCGACATCGCACATTTCGGCCAGATAAAGCGCAAGCCCACCCCATCCAGAGCCAATATCAAGAACCCGCATTCCTGGCTCTAGAGCAAGCTTTGCCGCCAAATGACGCTTCTTCGCCAATTGGGCCTCTTCCAAAGATTGATCTGGATGTTCAAAATATGCGCAAGAATATTGCCGGTCGCGATCTAGGAACAGATCATAAAGTGCGCCCGACAAGTCATAATGATGGGCTATATTTTTTTGTGCTCGACCTACCGGATTAAATGTTGAAATTTTCCGAGCGTAATAGTTTAGCCAATCGACCGGTCGCCAGTTCTCGCTTACGGAATAGTTTAATTGTTCTGCCACCAGCATTAGAAGATCAGCAATCGTGCCCTGCTTCATCTCCAGTGTTCCATCCATATAGGCTTCGCCTAGATGAAGATCTGGATTGAATGCGAGCTTCCAGTAAAGCGATGAACTGTGAATGTGCACATGAACTGGTTCACCGGAACCATCTCCGAATACGTGCTTATTACCCTGGGCATCCGTAATAGCGAGGTTGCCCCGGATAATCATGCTCTCCAGCATGCGCTGTAGATGGGAATTCATCTCTACAACTCCTTAGGTTTCGTCTTCGTCCTTTCTCAGTATTTTGGCCACGAATTCTCCCGGACCTGATGAAAATATATTCTGCATAGTGAATAAGCGCAATACGTGCGATTTGACCGCAAAAAAAGGACGCCAAATGACGCCCCTTTTCAAAATGATGGTCAGTTAGAGTTACGCAGGTTTCTCTTCGCTAACTTCTTCTTGGTCGCTCGTTCCTTCGGCTTCTGACGTTTCCGCATCGTCAGCAGACGGGGCATCCGCCTCGTCGTCGGCAGTGTCAGCGCCAGCCAGTTCTTCTATCGCCTCTTCAGCAAGAGCTTCATCTTCAAACACTTCTTCAGGTGCGATTGCGTCTTCATCCTCATCGTCCAGCTCTTGGGTAACATCCTCACCACGCGCTTGGCGTTCGGCTTCGTCTTCCGAGCGTGCAACGTTAAGAATAATAGGTGTTTCGACCTCGGAGTGGAGGCTCACCATGACTTCGTGCAGGCCAATTGTCTTAATTGGCAGGGCAAGAATAATGTTGTTGCGGGTCACTTGGGTACCCGATGCTTTAGCAACCAGTGCAGCGATATCACGTGTTGATACAGAGCCATAAAGTTGTCCTGAATCCCCAGCGGAACGGATAACCACAAATGATTGGCCATCGATCTTGTCAGAAGCACCTTCTGCATCGGTTTTGCGCTCAGCATTGCGTTTTTCAAGGTCAGCGCGCTGAGCTTCAAACACAGCCTTATTGGCCTTGTTAGCGCGCAGCGCTTTGCCTTGCGGCAAAAGGAAGTTACGGGCATAGCCATCTTTTACGGTGACCACGTCGCCCATCTGGCCCAACCGGCCAACTCTTTCGAGAAGAATTACGTTCATTTTGGTTTACTCCTATATAATCTCATTTGAATTACGTTGAATTGTTGTTTGAGGCTGCGGCCTTGCGCGCGCGTAACCCAAGGAATGTTTCTGCAAGTGCAAGTGCGATCAGCGGCAGTACAGCAAGGCCGGAAAAGGTCAGCAGCACGAAATAGATACCAACAAGCGCAACCATACGCATCGCGTGGCCGTGCACCAAATCGTGGAATACGGCAAGCCCCAACAGCACATAGACAATGACGAGAGTTGCGGCTGCTGTCTTGGCAATCAGTCCCAGGATACCTGTCATTAAGAAAGCGCATATAATCGCCAATATGAGCGCAATGATTGTTGCAGGTGGTAGGGTGAGCTTTCGAAAAGGTGCCCACGGGCGCACGCTGCGGCCCGAGATTGTCAAAATGCGCGCTGCGAAAAGCATGTTTATAAGGTTGGAAAACAGCCAGATCGACGCCGAAATTGCCGGGATATAGGGCGGCACCCATTCAATGAAGGCAGAGAATTGTTCTTTCATGCGCTGCATTTCGGGTTCATTGCCTGCAGCGAGCTCATGAAGGAGTTGTTTGTACTGTTGCGCAATTTCAACGAGTTTCTCAGGTCCCAATCCGGTGACAACGAGAGTTGCGGCCAAAATTGCGATACCGAGACCGGCTGTCCACACAACCAAACCGCCTTCTGGATACCACTCGCGATTGCCCGTTGGATCGCCGGTCGCATCCAAAACCGGCCGCGAGCGCAATGCCAAGTGACT
Source organism: Hyphomicrobiales bacterium (assembly GCA_051010095.1). Classification (GTDB taxonomy): domain Bacteria; phylum Pseudomonadota; class Alphaproteobacteria; order Rhizobiales; family CAJQND01; genus CAJQND01. The sequence goes on along the minus strand of JBPCVX010000365.1, from coordinate 3,065 downwards.
TAAGATAGCAGGCGCGAGGGCGACTGTGATGGCGAAGACGAAACCGAACTTGGGATCAATGGCGAGCGCAAGGGCCAATGCGCCGGCAACGGCACCCGCGCCTGCGGAAATTGCACCCCAGCCGAGGCCGACAACAAACAAAGGAAGCGGGGCGATGTAGAACATAAGCAAGGCGGCGACCGATCCGGTGAAAACGGTCGCATACAAAGCCGCGGACGTAAGCCCGGCTGCAATGCCTAAGAGTATGTATTTCGCCATTGGGCTGTCCCGCATTAGAGCGGTTAGAGGCGGGATAAAACCTGCCCCAACCAGTTAAAACTACACCTTACTTGATTACGTAAGGCAAGAGACCCAGAAAACGTGCGCGCTTAATTGCCCGTGCCAATTCACGCTGCTTCTTTGCGGAAACTGCGGTGATGCGGCTTGGGACGATTTTGCCACGCTCAGACACGTAGCGCTGCAAAAGACGCACATCTTTATAGTCAATCTTCGGTGCGTTATCACCGGAAAACGGACATGTTTTGCGACGGCGGAAGAATGGCCTGCGGCCTCCTGATTCTGGTCCTGCCATGATCAGTCCTCCTTCTTTTCACTGGTTTCTTTTGCCGGCGCGTCTTTGCGGTCGCGGTCGCGATCGCGCGGAGGTCCACGGCGGTCGTCGCGACCGGCGCGTGAACGCACCATCGCAGAAGGGCCATCTTCGTGCTCGTCAACCTTAATCGTCATAAAACGGATGACGTCTTCATTGATGCGCATCTGGCGTTCCATCTCAGCGAGCGCATCGCTGGGGCAATCCAGGTTCATCAGCGTAAAGTGAGCCTTGCGGTTTTTCTTGATACGGTAAGTGAGGGATTTGACACCCCAATATTCCGACTTGGCGATCGATCCGCCACTTTCGGTGATGACAGACTTAAACTGGTCAGTCAGTGTATCAACCTGCCCGGTTGATGCATCTTGACGAACCATGAATACATGTTCGTAAAGCGCCATAATGAGCCTTTCTAATTTTCACATTCTCGCAATGCTTTGGCGCAGAGCCCCTAATGAGCCCGTTCAAAAAAGGCTCAAAAGACGTAATTCTCAAAAGAGCGAAGACACAGGAAGCCGGGTTAACCCTACCGGTGCACGCACCAGCCTTCCGTTCAGCCTCCAACCAAAGCGTCACGTTGGCGCGGGTTATACGCCTTTTTGCCAAATAGGCAAGGGGAAAGTGTCTCTAATTTGCAGGCGTTTTGCCGGCCAGAATTGCCGAGAACCAAGCTTGGTCGATGTTACCACCACTCAAGATGACAGCCGTGATTTTGCCCGACATATGATCGCTTTCCCGCATCCGCCCCGCAAGGGCAACCGCGCCCGCACCTTCAGCAATGTTATGCGTGTCGGTGTAATAGACGCGCGTTGCTTCCGCAATTTCTTCTTCGCTCACCGTAATAACGCGCGCAGCACCCTTGGTTATGATGTTGAGGGCGTCTCCATTGGGCACCCGCACTGCTGTGCCATCGGCGAACGTTTCAACTGAATTTACCGGCACCACTTCGCCTGCCGAATAGGAGAGGGCGTAAGCATTTGCCTTTTCAGGCACAACGCCGACAATCTCCGTCTTCAGGCCCATGAGGTCGCGTTGGGCGATGAGACTGCATATGCCTGATCCCAGGCCGATTGGCACATATACTGTGTGAATGTATGGAACGGCGGAAAATAATTCATGCCCGTAGGTGGATACGCCTAGGCACAATTCCTCATGGAATGAAGGCACCATGTGCAATCCGCGTTCTTGCGCAAGTTTATAAGCGTAGTCGGCTGACTCATCAAAATCCTTACCCACAAGAAGTAATTCTGCACCCTGCGCGCGCATCGCCGCATTTTTTTCAGTGCTGTTGTTTTCAGGCGCTACGATGGTAACGGGCAAACCCTCTTTCGCGCCCGCAACTGCGAGGCTTTGACCATGATTGCCACGCGTCGCGGAGATGACACCGCCACTGTGACCGCGGGCTTTGAGCAAACCAAGATGCACCAAACCTCCGCGTATTTTGAAGGCTCCTGTTGGCGTGTGATTTTCATGCTTTACCCACACATCTCCGCCCAAGCGTTTGTTCAACAAGGGCCACGCATATTGTGGTGTGGGCACTATCGATTGGTAGACAATGTCTTGGGCAATTTCGAACTGAGATTGGGAAAATAGCATGATTATTTCCAGAGATGGCTTTTTAGCCACCTAACACGATTAAATTAGTGTACGCAATTCGCGCAGCACCCGTGCTCAGTTTACTCTTCAACTTGCTCTTGCCCCGATTTTGCCAAGTTTAAATATATATGCCTGTTCTTGAACATAACGCGCTTCGGCATTACAAGGTGCCGGAGCTGTATGGCAGCTCACCTCGAGAATTAAAAAGTTCTAAAACTATGAAAATCGGCTTTATTCTAAATCACTACGATTTGCACCAAGTGCCGCATATTGTTCCTTATGCATTCGAAATGTCGTGTGACTATAAAGATATCGATGTTGTTATTTTGTGCGCGACTTATCAAGAAGAGGAGTTCGCGCGCAAAATCGGCAATGGTTATCCCGATCACCGTGTAGAATTTGAACAGCTGCATGTTCCAGACATTGTGTCTATGGTCGATCCAATGCTCTCGAAACTGGTGTTTGCGCGCAAGCAGGTGGCGCTAAAGGAAAATGTCGATGCGTTGAAGGGTTTTGACGTGTTGGTCGTTCCTGAAATGACCAGCTTGGTGTTACGGAAATTCCCAGAAATGGAGCATGTCAAACTGGTGTTTACAGGCCATGGCGCCGGTGACAACCGCACAATGGGATCATTTGATCAGCGCGTGGGACAATTCGATTTGTGCCTTATGCCAGGTCGCAAATATGCAGACGGATTGAGAGATGTCGGATTTCTTCCAAAGGACAGATATGGCATTGCAGGTTATCCGAAATTTGAAGCAGTAACTCATTTGGCAAGTTCGTCGCATAAATTGTTCGATAATGATAATCCAGTTGTTGCTTACAATCCACATCACTTACCGCGCTATACATCGTGGGCTGCATTCGGCGAGCAAATTCT
>JBPCVX010000364.1:0-5270 GCA_051010095.1 Hyphomicrobiales bacterium | reverse complement strand
AAAATCGACCTCAATGAATTGAGCGAGCGCGTTACACGAAGACTAGCGCCAAATGTGTTCCGCCAGGGAGGTGAAATTGCATTCCAAGCATCAGACAAAAAAGTCTGGGTAGAAGGCGATGCCGTGTTGATCTCCGAGGCTATGGACAACCTCATAGACAATGCCGCTCGATATGGAGCCGCTGACGAACGGCTAGAGATCAATATTGGGGTGGTGCAACAGGATGATATGGCGGTCTTCTTTGTGCAAGATAATGGCGCAGGCGTAGTTCAAGAAGATAGGGAAAGAATATTTGAACGGTTTCAGCGCGGGCAAGAAGATGGAAGCGACGGGTGTGGGTTGGGCCTCCCGATTGTGCGCGAGATTGCCGAGTTGCACGGAGGGAGCGTTCGGTTAGCTGAAACTGCGGTTGGCGCTCGATTTGAGCTCGTGTTTCCAATGGCGCTTCAGTTTTCATCACCTGAAAACCAGCGAATTATGCCAATTGCGGGAACTGCCCAGGCAAGGCCAGCAAAGGCATAGAAGACTATTTGAGCAACAGCGCCCAGTGGATCAATAAAGCGCGCCGCAATCCATAATGTGACGACAATATAAACGAGCACAAATAAGATCAGAACGAATGTTCCAATCAGCTTTTTTCCGCTCGGTTTCGTGTAAGACATTACTTTGTGCTTTCCCATCGATTGTGTGTATCCAAATACGCATGTTTTGCGTCATTCGCAATGCACACGCGACGTGGTGACGCGCGCTGGTTTTACCAATTGCTGCACGCCAATGACCGCAGTAAAGCTTTCGCATGGTCAACACGATTTTGACAGCCAGTTCCCCAAGCGAGGGTATGAGCGCGAAAGCGCAGGCGCGCCCATATGTGCAGGCGTGGCTTTTTTTCGTCTGCTTATTAATTTTTGCGCTTGTGTTAGTCGGTGGAGCAACCCGATTAACAGATTCTGGCTTATCGATAACCGAATGGAAGCCTATTCTTGGGGCTATACCACCGCTGAACGATGCGGATTGGCAGCAAGCGTTTTCTCTCTATAAGCAAATCCCTGAATACAAGGTCATCAACAGGGGCATGTCGCTAGAGGAGTTTAAATTCATCTTCTGGTGGGAGTGGGCACATCGGTTTTTAGCGCGCTTCATTGGTCTGGCGTTTTTTGTTCCAGCAGTGTTTTTTTGGATAACCGGTCGGCTCGAAGACCAACTTAAGCCGGGTCTAACTGTCATGTTTGTTCTTGGTGGTCTGCAAGGCTTTTTGGGTTGGTATATGGTGAGTTCAGGACTCTCTGAGCGGGTCGATGTCAGCCAATATCGCTTGGCCATGCATTTGGGGTTGGCGATTGTCATATTTGCCTACATTTTTTGGGTGGCCTTGGGCATGGGTGCGCGCACGCGCATGATTGCCGATAAAGCAGACTGGGGCGCATTGGCGGTTTGCGTGCTTATCTTTGTTCAAATTATTCTCGGCGCGTTCGTTGCCGGAATGGATGCTGGAATGGGTTACAATACATGGCCGCTTATGGATGGCGCGTTTGTTCCTGAAGGCCTTATGATAATGGATCCAGCATGGAAGAACCTCTTTGAAAACGCCATGACTGTGCAGTTTAACCATCGGATGGTTGCTTATATTGTTGTGATTGCCACAGCATTCCATGTTTTTCGTACGCTGCGCGACGAGCGCGGAGGTGCCTATGCGCTAAGTGCGGGGTTGTTGGGGCTGGTGGTGCTTGTGCAGGTTGCTTTGGGTATATGGACGTTGCTTGCGCAAGTTCCCATTGAACTTGGCCTGTTGCACCAGGGTGGTGCGGTGATTTTGCTTGCCATTGCAATCTGGCATCTGCATGTCGCGACGTTGAAGCGCCATTAAAAAAGCCCAGCACGATGCTGGGCTTTAGTGTTTGTGCTTTGGTGCCAGTCTACTTCGCTTTGAGCGCTTGATCTAAGTCACCGATTATGTCGTTCACATCCTCAATGCCAATCGAGAGCCGCACCACATCGGGTCCAGCGCCTGCTGCAATTTGTTGTTGCTCTGAGAGTTGCTTGTGGGTGGTGGAAGAGGGGTGAATGATGAGCGAGCGTGTGTCGCCGATATTCGCCAAATGGCTGAACATATTGACATTTGAGACCAGTTTCACGCCAGCGTCATACCCGCCTTTAAGTCCAAAGGTGAAGACCGCACCTGCGCCATTGGGGCAGTATTTCTTCGCCAACTTGTGATGGCGGTCGCCGGAAAGACCTGCGTAAGAAACCCACGAAACATCTTTTCGACCAGACAACCATTCGGCCACTTTGAGCGCATTGTCGCAATGACGTTGCATGCGTAAACTCAAGGTTTCCATGCCAGTGAGAATGAGGAACGCATTCATTGGCGCAATTGCTGGGCCAAGGTCGCGCAAGCCCAAAACGCGGCACGCAATCGCAAAGGCAATGTTGCCAAAGGTCTCGTGTAACTTCATTCCGTTATAGCTCTCACATGGCTCGGAGAGTTTCGGGTAACGTCCTTCGCGTGACCAGTTAAAGGTGCCAGCATCAACAATCACGCCACCCATTGAATTGCCATGGCCGCCCATAAACTTGGTGAGCGAGTGCAGCACCAGATCGGCCCCGTGATCGATGGGCTTACAAAGATATGGCGTAGCGAGTGTGTTATCGACGATGAGAGGAACACCGGCCTTCTTTGCAATCTTTGCAATGCCTTCAAGGTCTGTCACCAATCCGCCAGGGTTTGCAACAGATTCGCAGAAAATGGCCTTTGTTTTAGGCGTGATTGCCTTTTCAATCGTGCTCAAATCGTCTGCATCAGCCCATTTTACATGCCAGTCGAAGGCCTTAAATGAATGATTGAATTGGTTGATTGAGCCGCCGTAAAGCTGGCGCAGCGCAACAAATTCATCGCCTGGCTCCATAATGGTATGAAATGTCAGCAATTGTGCCGCGTGGCCCGAACCCACCGCCAACGCAGCGGTTCCACCTTCAAGGGCTGCAATTTTCTCTTCAAGCACCGCCTGCGTAGGGTTCATGATGCGGGTGTAGATGTTGCCAAATGCCTGAAGACCAAACAGCGATGCTGCATGGTCTACATCATCAAACACGAAAGATGTTGTTTGATAAATTGGTGTTGCTCTTGCCCCAGTTGCCGGATCGGGCGCGGCGCCTGCGTGGATTGAAAGTGTATCAAAACCAGGGGTGTCATTCTGCGCCATATGGCCCAACTCCTCTTATTTTCTCGCCTCAAAAAACAATAAATCCCGCATCAGGTGCGGGTTTCAGCACCTTAACTCGATTGTTTGAAAAAGCAAACACTTCGTTCGTTAAAACGAAAATTTGTGCCATTACGTGTTCCGAGCGATACCAAGACTTTGTACCCGTTCGCCCGTCATTAGGCCGCGTTTTGCTGATATTCGCCCAGAATTAGCGCCCATCCAGCCCCATTCTCCCGATAACTTGCCGAATTCCATTTTCGGACAACGGTTCATCACCACTTTGAGGCCAGCATCTTCTGCAAGCTTTGCTGCTTCTACATTTTCAACGCTAAGCTGCATCCAAATCACGCGCGGAAGAGGAGTTAGCTGGAGGGCTTCTCGTGTAATCGCAAGCGCTGCTTCTGAATTGCGAAATATATCAACCATATCAATTGGTTCATCAATGTCAGTCAAGCTAGAGAATACGGGTTCACCTAGAATTTCTTGACCCGCAAGACCCGGATTCACAGGAATTACGCGATACCCTTTTTGCTGCATATATTTCTGCGCCATAAAAGATGGACGCACTTCTTTAGCGGACGCGCCAACGAAAGCAATCGTGTGTACTGTGCTCAAGATGGCGCGGATATAATCCTCGGAATAATCTGAATGGTCCATGGTGTAGCGTTCCGCGCTGTAATTATTCGTCATTCCATTGAGGAGGGCGTTTCTCAAGCATCGCGCCGATACCTTCCTCAGAATCACGCATGAGAAGGTTTGTGACCATTACCTCAGAACAGTAAGCATACGCTTCATCAAGAGAAAGCTCGGCTTGGGCGTAGAAAGCCTCTTTGCCAATTGCTACGACGGCTGTGGATTTTGATGCGATTTTGGCTGCAAGTGCTGCGGTTTCTTGTGCCAACTCCGCAGTGCCTACGACGCGGTTGACCAGACCAAACCGAAAGGCAGTTTCAGCGTCCATCATATCGCCTGTCAGCAGCATTTCCATGGCGTGTTTGCGTGAGACGGCGCGCGACAAGGCAACCATAGGCGTTGAACAAAACAGCCCAATATTAACACCGGGTGTGCAAAACCGCGCGTCTTCGCCCGCGATGATCAAATCGCAACTTGCAGCAAGCTGCAGACCTGCGGCAGTGGCGGTGCCTGAAACTTGCCCAATAACGGGCTTTCTGCACCTTACAATTGAGGTCATGAGTTTAGAACAAGTTTTTAAAATATATTGGAAATATTCTTTTCCATTGTCTTCATCTGTGCGCCGTTTTGAAATCTGTTTCACATCATGACCGGCGGAGAAGACAGGGCCATCTCCAGACAAAATAATCACCCGCACCTGTGTATCTTCATGCGCCTGGTCAAAGGCTTCTTGCAGGGCAGCCATCATCTCTTCAGACAGGGCGTTGCGGGCCTGAGGATTGTTCATAGTGAGGTGCAACACGCCGGTATCGTCGCGCGACGACAACAATAAGTCTCGCGTATGGTTGCCGGTTTGGATATTCATGTGAACTCACTGCAAAATGTCATTGTGACCTCGCTGGTCATGGCACACATTATGAGATGCACGCAAGAATAGGAATGCCCATGGGAAAAATATCTGAGAACCTTATGTGGAATATCTCGCAGGTGATGGCGTGGATGCGCGAGAGCTTTCCGCAAGCCTTTTTAAATGGCCGTGATTACACAGTGGAAGAATTGCGCCCTGGACATGCAAAAGTGCGCTTGATCGTGGGTGACGCCCATTTGCGCCCTGGCGGCACAGTGTCTGGTCCGGCGATGATGGAAATGGTCGATTTCGCAGCATATGTGCTGCTTATTGCTCATCACGGTGATGCTGCGCGGTTATCGGTTACGACAAATTTGGCAATAAGTTTTCTGCGGAAACCTGAGGCAGGCGACATTATATGTGAACTCGATGTGCTCAAGCACGGCAAGACTCTAATCGTAATGAATGCGGATATTCGCTCGATTGCCGATAACGCCCTGATTGGCCATGCGGAAATGACGTATTTTAACGCCGACGGGAAATCTTAGTTACATATGCGGTATTATATTACCGCATATGTAAGTATCTGT
>JBPCVX010000363.1:0-3945 GCA_051010095.1 Hyphomicrobiales bacterium | reverse complement strand
TTCCCCTCAAGGCATTGATGGAGCGTCACGCCAATACTGACTGGGAAGCGGTCGACGATATATTCTATGGCTGCGCAAATCAGGCCGGTGAAGACAACCGCAATGTCGCCCGCATGGCAAGCCTGCTGGCGGGCCTGCCGCAATCAATTGCAGGCGCCACGGTGAACAGATTATGCGGCTCCGGCATGGAGGCGATTATCCAATCAGCTCGTGCAATTAAAGCTGGCGAAGCCAACATGATGATTGCTGGTGGCGTGGAAAGCATGTCGCGCGCGCCATTTGTGATGCCAAAGGCCGGTGCTGCCTTTTCGCGCAATGCGGAAATTTATGACACCACGATTGGCTGGCGCTTTGTGAACCCGTTGATGAAGGCGCAATATGGTATCGATTCGATGCCAGAGACGGCGGAAAATGTTGCCGAGGATTTTCAAATCTCGCGTGCTGATCAAGACGCATTTGCCGCACGCTCACAAGACAAGGCAGCCGCTGCCCAAGAAAACGGACGATTGGCAAAAGAGATAACTCCAGTGACCATTCCCCAACGCAAGGGCGATCCGATTATCGTTGAGCGTGATGAACATCCCCGCCAGACATCCGTTGAGAAACTCGGCAATCTGCCGACGCCGTTTAAGCAAGGCGGCACAGTTACCGCAGGCAATGCATCTGGCGTGAATGATGGTGCCGCGGCAACGATTATCGCTTCAGAAGAGGCTGCAAAGAAACATGGCCTCACACCTATCGCCCGCATATTGGGCGGTGCTGTTGCCGGGCTGGAACCGCGCATTATGGGTTTTGGGCCAGCACCTGCGACCCACAAGCTGTGCGACCGCCTGGGCCTAAAACCTAAAGACTTCGACGTGATCGAGCTCAATGAGGCCTTTGCATCACAAGGTATTGCTGTATTGCGCGATCTGGATGTGGCCGAAGACGCGCCGCACGTGAACCCCAATGGTGGCGCGATTGCTCTTGGCCATCCGCTGGGCATGTCGGGAACACGGATTACCGCAAGTGCAGCGCTCGACCTTCACGAAAGGGATGGCAAATATGGCCTTGCCACCATGTGCATCGGAGTAGGCCAAGGCATCGCTATCGCCCTGGAGCGCGTCTAGAGAGTATCGAGACGAAGTCTCGCAATCTTGTTGATCTGCTCAAGTGCGGTCGCCTGCTCGGCTTCCTGATCGTTGTGTAATCGCGCGCGAAACGCATCGAGAATGTCGAAACGGGTCAAGCCTTTCACCGCAATGATAAACGGGAAACCAAACTTGGTTTTGTATGCATCATTGAGCTTTTGAAACTCCGCAAATTCTTCTGGTGAGCATTGATCGAGACCAGCGCCTGCTTGCTCTGATGCAGAATCATCGGTCAACTCACCCGCCAGCGCCGCCTTGCCCGCAAGATCTGGGTGGGCGCGGATAATGGCCAGGTGTGCCGCTCCATCAGCCTGCGCCAAAACCCGCTGCATGGCAGCGCTCAAACCTTCAGCCGTGTTTTCAGCAACGCTCAATTCGCCATCAAACACAGCTTCCGCAATCCAGGGCGAATGCTCATAGACACCGCCAAAGCGTGCAACAAAGGCATTTCTGTCCATCTTAGTAGGAATTGGTGGCTTGAACGCGTTTGCCATGGGACGAACCTCGAAATTTATTGTCTTCATTTTCTATATAAAACAAATTATTTTCAAAAATAATTTGAAGGTTTCGTAGGCGTATGAAATCTTCCCTCACGTGCAGCCAAATGGGAAATTACCACGATGGGCAGATTAACAACACATGTATTGGACACAAGCCTGGGCAACCCGGCGGCGGGCTTGGCTTTGCGCCTGTATCGCCTTAACGGGGCTGAGCGGGATTTACTCAAAGAAGCTGTTACAAATGATGATGGCCGGGTTGATGGGCCCGTGCTGGAGGGCGCGGACTTTTCAGTTGGCTCTTATGAGCTGGAGTTTGAGGCGGGTGCATACTTCGATGTGTTAGGCATCGAACTTCCAAAACAGAAATTTCTGGATGTGGTGGTGTTGCGTTTTGGCATCTCGGCAGCAGATGAGCATTATCACGTGCCGCTGCTGCTTTCGCCCTTCGGATATTCAACATATCGGGGAAGTTGATGCGGGACAATGTGCGCTTTTTGCTCGGCCGCGACCCCCGCAAACTGTCGGGGGTCAGCCCGTCTCTCACGGTACTCGACTATCTGCGCACCCATGAAAATCGCTGCGGTACAAAAGAAGGCTGTGCTGAGGGCGATTGCGGCGCCTGCACTGTGGTGTTGGGTGAGCCCAATGATGATGGCGGCATGACTTACCGGGCAGTCAACTCGTGCATTCAAACCGTTCCCGTGCTTGAAGGCAAACAGCTCATCACCGTTGAAGATTTAAAGGGCGAAGACGGCGTGCTTCATCCCGTGCAGCAGGCCATGGTTGATGCCCATGGTTCGCAATGCGGGTTTTGCACACCGGGCTTTGTCATGAGCCTGTTTGCGCTGTGGCGCAACGGAATGGAGGCAGACCGCGGGGAAATAAAAGACGCACTTGCAGGCAATCTGTGCCGCTGCACCGGATATGGGCCCATATTGGCGGCAGGCGAAACGCTGGCACGCGAAAAAGACCGCTTTGATGCGGCAGAAAAAGACGCGGTTGCGCAACTGAACGCCATATCTGACGGCAAGACCATTATTCTGGAACATGATGGGAGGCATTGTTTTATCCCGCGTAGTTCCGATGAGTTGGCACAAATGTGCGTGGCCTATCCCAAAGCGGTGATCATAGCCGGGCTTACCGATGTTGGCTTGTGGATTACCAAGCAGCATCGCGACATCAGAACATTCATCTATTTAGGCGAAGCGGCTGATTTGAAAACCATCGAGGAGACAGATGAAGGTTTGCGCATTTTTGCAGGTGTTACCCTGGCGCAAGCCCATGCCCCTTTGGCGCGAATTGCGCCTGCCCTTGATGGTCTTATGCGGCGTTTTGCAGGCGGGCAAATCCGCAATGCCGGCACCGTATGCGGCAACATCGCCAATGGATCGCCAATCGGCGATTTACCGCCTTGCCTCATCGCAATGGGGGCGATGCTAAGCCTGCGCAAAGGTAATAAGCGCCGCGAAATCCCGTTGCAGGATTTCTTTATTGAATATGGCAAGCAAGACCGTGCACCGGGTGAATTTGTGGAATCAGTGTTTGTCCCGCGCTTGAAGGCGGCTGAGCGTTTCACATGCCACAAGCTTTCAAAACGCTTTGATCAGGACATCTCAGCGGTAATGGCAGCGGGTATGTTCAATATTGAGGGTGGAAAAGTCAAAACCGCCCGCATTGCCTTTGGTGGTATGGCGGGCACGCCAATGCGTGCAGCAAATGCGGAGGCCGCTTTGATCGGTGCATCCTGGTCGGAAGACAATATGCGCGCTGCAATGGCGGCTCTGGAAAAAGATTTCACGCCGATGACCGATATGCGCGCAAGTGCTGATTATCGGATGAAGGCTGCCCAAAACATTCTGCTGCGGTTTTATTTGCAAGAGAGCGGAGAAAGCGCAGCCCTGGAGGTGCATCATGTCTGATGTGATCTCAGGAGGTGTGCATACATCGCGCGAACATGATTCAGCCCACAAACATGTGAGCGGGGATGCGACCTATATTGACGACATCCCCGAAACCCGCGGCACGCTCCACGTTTATGTGGCCCAGAGCCCCATCGCCCATGGGCGGATTGTCTCGATGGATCTTTCAGCAGTGCGCACCAGCAAAGGTGTTGGGTGCGTGTTAACGGCTGGTGATATTCCAGGCGAGAACGATGCAAGCCCTGTGTTCGGCGATGATCCGGTATTTGCTGAACAAGAAGTCATCTATGCTGGTCAATCAGTGTTCGCGGTGGCCGCCGACACCTTGGCCAATGCGCGCCGCGCCGCCGATGAGGCTGAGATCGAATATGAAGAGCTCCCCGCCATACTCAGTAT
>JBPCVX010000362.1:0-2756 GCA_051010095.1 Hyphomicrobiales bacterium | reverse complement strand
AGCCTCCAGCAACGCCCCGTGGGTGTAATGGTCAGCGACTTCTTTTTGAATGCTCATGGACGAAACCTCCCAGCGTGTTCGAAACCAGTGGCATCGAGTTTAGGCCATTCACACCCCAAGCGCTACGCCGTCATGGCCGGGGTCGGCGCCGCCGGTGAGCACACCATCATCAATGCGGATGCCGTGCACGGACGCGATATCATAGGTGAGGGCGGAGCGGATAACCTCATAGCCTTCCTCCTCGAGCGGTTCGGTGACGTAGCCGGGAATGCGGCTGGTGACATCAATGGCATTCGATGTGGAAGAAAAGCGCGGCACGGAAACCGCATCAGACATGGACATGTCGAAGTCCATCACATTGAGCAGCGCCTGCAAGACACCCATGGCGATCTGGGTGCCGCCGGGGGCGCCAATGACGATGCGGGGAGCGCCATCGCGGGTTACAATGGTCGGGCATACGGAACTAAACCGGCTTTTGCCCGGCGCAATCGAACCGGTGCGGCCGGGCCGCGGGTCAAACACGCCCATGCAACCATTATACATAAAGCCCAACCCATCTGTGATGGTGCCCGACGGCATACCAAGCGAATGGGTCATGGAGAATGCCATGCCATCTTTATCAACCACCGCCACGTGGGTGGTGTTGGGACTTTCACCTTGCGGCAAACGCACAACTTCCATGCGCCCACCCGCCTTGATGCGTTTGGCAACATCACCGGCATAATCTTTTTCGGTGAGATAATCTGGAATGTCGACAAAGGCAGGATCACCCACATAATTGTCTTTGTCGGAAGTGGCCGCCTTCATGGCTTCGCATACGGTGCGGATGTAATCGGTAGAATTGTGGCCCATGCCCGAAAGGTCGAAGTTTTCCAGGATGTTGAGCATCTCGACCAGCATGATGCCGCCGCCTGGAGGTTGGCAGGTGTGAACATCAAATCCGCGATAAGACCCGGTGAGCGGGTCAGAGCGCGTGGTGCGGTAGGCTTCAAGATCTGCTTTGCGGATAAGACCGCCATTGGCGATCATGTCTTCTTCGATGCGGTCGGCAATCTCGCCACGGTAAAAACTATCCACCCCATCGCGGGCGATGATACGCATGGTTTCGGCAAGGTCGGGGTTCACCACCCGCTCTCCTATTTTCTTTGGCTTGCCGTCTTCGCGGAAGTAAATCTCTCGCCCCGTCTTTGTCGATGCCAGGCGCTCCACGACATCAACCCGGCCCAAGTCTCCGCCGTGGATCCAGAAAAAGTAAACATGCGGGCGCACCAGAAAACCTTCATCGGCCTGCTTAATAGAAGGGGCAACAACATCTGCCCAGCTCCAGGTGCCAAAATCACGCACCGCTTCGTAATAGGCCAGGAGCGAGCCCGGCGTTGTGACCGCGCCATAGCCGAAATCGTTCACATTGCCTTTGAGGAGAAAACCAAAACCATCTCGTGTTTCGCCCTCCAGCAAATCCTCCCACATATCAGGCGTTGCCATGAGTGGTGTCTTGCCGTGGAAATCAATGCACGAACTCTTGCCATCAGGTGTTCTGATTTGCGCAGTGCCAAAGCCCGCGATGCCGCACATTTGAGGATCGACAATGCCTTGCACCAATGCAGCCGCAATGCCCGCATCAACCGCATTGCCCCCCTCCATAAGTACCCTGGCACCAGCTTCAGAGGCTTCGGGTTGCGCCGACACTATCATCGCTTCAGACATTTCTTTTTCCCGCAAATCGATTTGTTATCTAAGTCTACGATAGACGATACGAGCGGGCTTGCAATCCGTGCTGGAGAAATAAAGGGTTTGAACTTGGCGTGCGCGGGTGGAAAGATAATTATTTGCGCGTTTAGATTAAATCCTTTGGGAGGATGACATGGCGAAAAGAACAAGAATTTCATGGACCAACCAATTCAGATCTGTTGCGGTTGGCGCTTTTTTGGTGGGCATCAGCGTGAGTGCCTTCGCTGGTGATCATCCGCTTGATGGGCTCTCCACCGACGAGATCACCCGCGTAGTGTCGATCTTGAAGAACGAAAAGAAAGCAGCAGATGGTGCGCTGTTCTCGCTTATTGAGCTTTTTGAACCTGACAAATCCTTTGTTCTGGCATGGAAAGAAGGTGAGGCAATTCCGCGCAAGGCGATGGCCCACTTTCGCTCCAATGGTGAGTTGATCAACGCGGTTGTCGATATTAACGCAGGTAAAGTTGAAAACAGCGAGCCTCTTAAAGGCCAGCCGATGATTTTGCTCGCGGAATTCATCAACTCCATGGAAGCTGCTCTGGGCGACGAGATATTTATCGAAGGGTTAGCGAAACGCGGCTTGAAACCAGCAGACGTGTTTTGCCTGCCGCTAACGGCTGGGAACTTCGGTGTTGAGGCAGAGGCCGGCAAGCGGTTGATGAAAGTGCCATGCTATGCCAATCCGTCGGGCTCCAACTTCTATGCAAAACCGATTGAGGGACTGTTCGCTACCGTGGACTTGGCCACCAAGCGGGTGTTGGAAGTGGTTGATGAAAAGGAATATCCCATTCCTGAAGATGGGTGGGGGTATACAGAAGCGGAACTTGAAAAACGCTTTGGTGCGCTGCGCCCCAAAACCAATCCCGCCACATTGCAGCAACCAGGTGGTGCGAATTTCGAAATAGATGGCGGCGGTGTCACCTGGGATATGTGGAGCTTTCGCTACCGCACTGATAAACGCCCAGGCATGGTGTTATCAGACATCAAGGTGAAGGATGGCGACAAGGAACGCCAGGTTCTTTATC
>JBPCVX010000361.1:0-4010 GCA_051010095.1 Hyphomicrobiales bacterium | reverse complement strand
AGCGTTTTCCGAATTGTTCTTAGCTCGGTTCAGAAGTGTTCGAGAATTCAAAGCCGCGTAAATCGGCTGCACTAATTCGCAGCGCTTCTATTGTGCTGTAACATAATCGGCAGACGACCTATTGTTGAGAATTGTGCGTAACCGTTGCACCGCTTTCGCAATTGCCTTCAGAGTTGAAGTTTATCTATCGAAGCTTCTGGGTGAACCACCGCAATTTACGTTCGAGAAAGTCCTGCTTCTACAACGACAACTTGCTGTGACCGCACACTGAGAATGCCGAACCTGTTGTCCAGCCAATCCAGTACCGCATTTACACCAACTGCGCTTCTTGTCCGATCTAGGACAGCAGCCCAATTGTTTTCCAAGCCATCAACAAAGTCTACTGCTCGCATAAGCAAAATCGCGCTTGCAACAACGATTGTTGCGCTGATTAATGGCGAGGCTAGGATCTCATAATTGTGTGTTCCCAAAACCCACAGCGCAAGCCCAAGTCGCGATAAGGCGACGGCTTCGGTCAATCTGCGCAATTTCGGCAAAACGAAAGTAGACACGCTAGCGGCCACAACAATGGCCACAAGGTAAAGAAGCCCCGCGAACAAGGGAAATGGTAGGCCGAGGTGTATCATGTCGATATGTGAATAAAGCACAAAGCCTGAAATGAAAGCCAGAACCCCAATACGGGTAAGCCGACGTCTTTCAAGACAAACGTGCCTGGCGAAGCGATACAATTGGGGGCCCTTTCATTCTTATACAATCAGGTATGAAAGGGAACATTGCGGTTGATCTGACGAAATCGGGGCAAAATTTTGACCATCACCTTATGCGAACAGGTCGTTGCGTGAAGGCAACCATGCCGAACACATTCGCAACAGTGCACGGTGCCCTTCTCTCGGGAAAACTCGTTGCCAAACAAATACTTGAATGCCGGTAGAAGTTCACTTTTTGTATCGGTAAATGACCAAGTTAATCGTGCGGTCCGATGCCCAATAGTATTGAATGATACTTATCAATTTATCAGTAGAGCAGCGCGATTTAAGGCGTGCAGGAACCCTGCCCGTAAAGGTTCAAAGAACAATCAAAAGTGATCTCAGTCCCCACCGCGTTCATTGTGTCCGGGTTTTCCCAACGAAGCTATTGCTGTTTCCAGCAACTCTTTACTCTCGGAACGCTCCTCAGCCGTCATTGAATTGGGATCGAGGAACAGTTGAAAATTGGGTTTTTCGCAGCGCACACGCCCCATTCCAACGGTTGATCCTTTGTGCCCCAGGACACGGTAAGTCACGACAGGTTGGGTCACACCCTTGACTTGGATCGCGCCAACTTCTTCGCATTCGATTTCATCATGTACATGCGCCCAAGTCTCGTACGAGATAAAAATTTCACCCTCACCGGCTTGGTGTTCCAGCCTTGAAGCCACATTGGCAGCACCGCCGATAATCGTGTAATCCATTCTGTCTTCGCTGCCAAAATTGCCGACTGTACAATATCCGGTGTTTATTCCCATTCGACATTGCAACGGTTCACGTATTCCTTGGCGTTGCCATTCCAACTGCAACTCGGCCAGACGTTCCTGCATCGCAATTGCCATCTTTACACAGGCCAGCGCATCTTCGCGCACGCCTTTGGTTTCGGGGTCACCAAAAAAGATCAGGATTGCATCGCCGATAAACTTGTCGATTGTTGCGCCATAGCGCAATGCGACCTGCGCCATCTCGGTCAGGTAGCTGTTAAGCAGTTGGGTCAGATCCTCTGACTCCAGGCGGTCGGTCAATTCCGTAAACCCGGCAACATCAGAAAAGAACACCGTCAGCTTTTCCCGACGACTGGCAAGCTTCACCTCTTGCCGTCCGGAAAAGATCGAATTGTAAACCTGTGGTGACAGGTATTTTGCAAGTTTGGCAGACAAGGCTTCAAGTTCTTGGTTTTTCCGCGACACTTCTTCTGCCGCGATGCGTTGTTTTTCGGCCAAGGCATTCAACTCGCACTCGTTCCTGTCGCTCAACCGCATCATACGCCGCGTGGTCTTTAGCAGTTTACGATATTCTTCGACGAGATCGCGCAACGAAGAGTGCGTGGCGTCGTCAGGAAAAACGCCGCTTTCCAAGATCGCGTCAGCGGTTTCAAGGACCTCTTTTTCCTTTGAAAAGAGATCGTCGATTGTCATTGAGCCGGCAACTTCTTCAGGTGAAAACTGGCATGTTCCAGATCTTCGCCAAACTCTTCACCAAGCTCTTCCATTGTTTCGTCTTCCGGATCGTGGAACCAGTAAACGTCGATGGTCATGCCCTTAGCCGCCGCTGCATCAAGCATTTCCATTATCATCATGATCGCTTTTGCGCTGGAGGAATTGAAGTAGATGAGTTCAAGATCGATACGGCAGTGCGAACTTTTGTCGTCGTCCAACCAACTTCTGAGGGCATCAAACAAAGGATTGTAGAACGTCGTTACATCTTCGGGATAGGATTCACCCGCTAGCCGAAGGTGACCTTTGTCGAAATCGAAAACGACTGTCGGTGTTCGATTGGTTGCGGGGATCTCTATTCTTTCCATTTGACCCCCCATCAAATCGTAGCTTTGAGCGCAAAGAATGCGTGGCGATCATCAACTCTCATAAAGTCAAAATCGATGGGCTTTGATGCGCGGCGCGCAATCTCTATTAATCCGATACCGGCGCCTTTACTTGTCTCATCGGATTCCGATCTAAGCTGGTCCTTGTACGCGGCTTTAAGTTCATCGCGGCTCATTTGACGCAGGGCCGAAAGACGATTTCGCATATCCTCTACATCATTAATAAGGATCAGATTTCCTGCGTGGACAACATAATCGCCCTCTTCGCTGCCAATAGTCAGAATTCCGTAACTGATTTCGGACCCTTCTGTGCCTTCGTCAGAAGGGAGCCGCTCGACCGAGTACCTGATGATATTTTGCATTTGCTCGACGAAAACCGCGAACACACTGCGCATTGTTTTGGTGTCTGCGTCTTCTGACACCAACTTGTGCTTCAGCGCGTCTCCGACACCACTCAGAATACCTTCGGTGACATAACCGCTATAGGCAAAAACTATGCCCTGCTTACGCAAGTCCGCCCGTAGTTCATAGACTTCGTTTGCAAACATCTGTTCCCCTTGGTCGTGTCCACAGTCACGGGTTCGATCCGACACTCAATATCATAATATACACTTTTGTGCAGTTTTAGTGTATTCGTTATACAGGATTAATCTGGGGGAGGCTGAGATGAAAAAGCAATTATGGCTGGCTGTTGGCGCCTTTCTTGCTGGCCCGGCGGCAGCGGAGGATATTCCAACCGACGTAAAAGCCAAACTTCAATCTGCGATGATTGCGCATGTCGACGGGGTTATGGTTGACGGTGCCTATACTTATCTCGACACAACATCCAACACGATAGAAACCGTGTATCCGGCCAATGTTCATCCGATGGTCATTCCGGCAGGTGGTGATTTTTTCGTGTGCTCAGAGATGATTACAGAAGCTGGTGATGCCGTTACAGCAGATTTTCTGGTGCGCCAGGTGGCAGGTGATTACAAAGTTGTCCAAATGGTCGTTAACAACCGTGCTGCCTTGCAGGCCGCCATGAAGAAACTTGGCAAATAGGATCAATTGAGTATTGGGCCGGTATTTGCACAGGGCTGTAGCCTTTCTGCGCCAGCGAATATTTTTTAAACACATACTGGCGACCCTCTTGATCGGCGGGGTGCTGAATGCAGCAGTTCTGTACATCTATTATGACTTCAGAAAGCGCGCTCAGACAGATCAGGTTGCGGCAGAGATCGCCACAATCTCAAATCGCATTGCACGTCCTTTGGCGGAACTTGTCGCGGCGGACAATAATACCCAGGCCCGAAGCTTGTTGGCAGTTTTTTCGGGATTTCCCTATGTAATCTGCGCCGAACAAAGTTTGGGGGGAAACACGAGCGCCGTTGTTTCTTGGCCAGCAATTGGTTGCGACAAAATAAACAAACCAGGCCTTGATATAATAGTTTCCGTTCCGA
>JBPCVX010000360.1:0-11699 GCA_051010095.1 Hyphomicrobiales bacterium | reverse complement strand
ATTTCTTCAGCTAGTTCCCGGAGGAGAGCACGCTGTAACGTCTCTCCAGGTTCAACATGCCCGCCCGGGAAGCTCCGTGTGTTCGGATAGTTTCTGCGCAAAGGTGAGCGGTGCGCCATCAACACCTTCTGATCGCGCACCAATAATCCGTTTACGATATCGACCATCTTCGTTTCTGCGACCGTCTAAGCCCCTGGCAGCACATAGTCCGTAAACCGCTCACGCAGTTGAAGTTTGGAAATTTTGCCGGTTGCCGTGTGAGGGATTTCATCCACAAAGGCCACGTCATCCGGTATCCACCATTTGGCGATTTTCCCCTCCATAAAAGAGAGCATGCCTTCTTTTGTGGGGGATGTACCTTCTTTCGGAACAACGATAAGCAAAGGCCGTTCGTCCCACTTTGGATGTTCAATGCCAATAACGGCTGCTTCGGCGACATCTGGATGCCCAACAGCTAGATTTTCCAAATCAATTGAGGAAATCCACTCACCACCAGACTTGATAACGTCCTTAGACCGGTCGGTAATCTGCATGAAACCATGCTCATCAAGTGTGGATACATCGCCGGTATCGAAAAAACCTTCTTCATCGAGAATATCGCCGCCTTCGCCCTTGTGGTAAGCGCTTGAGATGGCCGGGCCTCGCACCAATAGATGACCGAAGGCCTTACCATCATTGGGTAGACGATTGCCATCATCATCGGTGATTTTAAGCTCAATGGAATAAGGCGGACGACCTTGTTTCACCCGCGCGACTTTCCATTCTTCGTCGCTCATTCCAGGCAATCTCGTGCAGAGTGTGCCAAGCGGGCTCATCTCAGTCATTCCCCAAGCGTGAATGACTTGCGCATCATATTTAAACTCAAATGCATCCATCATCGATTCAGGGCAAGCTGAACCTCCAATCACCACACGGCTTAAATGTTCCAATTTCAGATCGGGTTGTGCCTCTAAATACTGCAGCAACATCAACCACACTGTGGGCACGGCAGCTGTGAAGGTAACCTTTTCCTGTGACAACAATTCATAGATTGAGGCACCATCCATATTGGCGCCAGGCATGACCATTTTGCCGCCACTCATGGGAACCGAGAACGCCAAAGACCAAGCATTGGCATGGAACATTGGCACAACTGGCATGACCGTTTCGCGCGATGAAATTGCCAAAGAATCTGCGGCACAAACCGCGAGTGCATGCAGCACATTTGATCGCTGTGAATAAACAACACCTTTGGGATTCCCCGTGGTGCCAGATGTGTAGCACATGCCGCAGGGAATGTTTTCATCAAGCTTTGGCCAGGAAAAATTCTCATCCCCTTCGTCCAAGAGCTCTTCATAGCAAATGACGTTTTTAAGGCTGGTCTCGGGCATATGCGCCCGGTCGGTCATGACAACAAAACCTTTCACCGTTTCCAGCTTATCCTGCACGGCTTCCAAAATAGGCACGAAAGTCAAATCAAGGAAAAACCAGCCATCCTCAGCGTGATTGATAATATAGACTAGCTGCTCGGGAAAGAGCCTCGGATTGAGTGTATGCACAACACCACCGACGCCCATCAGCGCATACCAGCTTTCCATGTGGCGATAGCCGTTCCAGGCCATGGTTCCAACAACATCACCTTCTTTGATGCCAAGTTTCTTTTGCGCGGCATCTGCAAGTTTGCGTGAACGCGCCGCCATATCGGCATAAGTATAGCGGTGTATGGGTCCCTCGATGGAACGCGACACCACTTCAACATCACCATGATAACGCTCAGCGTGATCAATGATCGTATGAATCAGCAGCGGCCAATCTTGCATGAGTGCCTGCATTAATTCCTCCCTCTTTTGAGGGGACTTTAACGATCCCTGGCGCCGCTCTCAAGCAGGTTTGTTGTTTGATAAAATTATCGCACGCCGACCGCACTGCTTGACGTGCAGTAGGCGACGCAATTCGGCAATGTCGATCAGAGACACAATCGAGAAGATTCTGCGATTCAGTTTACGGCGCAATGGGGTCGATGGGCGTTGCATCGCGCAACCCCAGAATATCTTCGAGTAGTTTACCACTGCGCAAAACCGCCGCATCTCCGCGCGGTGGACCGACGATCTGAATGCCTACGGGCAAATCTTCTGAGGTAAACCCAGCCGGTATGGAAAGGCCCGGGCAAGCAACATTTGTAATGGCATATGCAATGGCCAGCCATTCTACATAGTTGGAGAATGTATAGCCTTCACATTCCTCCACATAGCGTTGTTCGATGGGGTAAGCGGCAACGATCGTCGCCGGGCATAACAATAGGTCAAAATCTTCAAAAAATGCCAGCACGCGATGGAACATGTCAGCGCGTTGATGCTCAGCCTTAACGACGTCATCTGCCGTTAGCGCTAAACCCTGTTCGATATTCCAGATTACCTCAGGCTTCAGCTTGTCACGATAGTTCTCAAGCAACGGCTTCATTGATGTGGCAAAGGCAAGCGCGCGCAAGGTTTGAAAACACTCATGCGCCTCACTGAGATCTGGGTGAGCTTCCACAACCTCGATACCCATCTCTTCAAACCTGCGGCCCGCAGCCATGACAATATCGCCGACTTCGCGATTAACAGGCGTGATGCCAAGATCGCGGCTCAAAGCAACCTTCTTTGGCTTTGTGCTGCTGCGCGCAGCGTCTAAAAAAGACGTGCCATCATGAGCAATTGAAACGGGGTCACCTGGATGTTCGCCGCGCATAGCATCAAATAGCAGAGCTAGATCTTCTACATTGCGCGCCATCGGGCCTTCTGCACCCAATAGTGAATCGAGAGAACTCAATCGCGTTGTTGCCACCCGGCCTGGCGACGGGCGCATTCCCGCAATGCCGCAGAAACTTGCCGGATTACGTAAACTTCCCCCCATATCCGAACCATGCGCCACCCACGCCATGCCTGTGGCCAACGCGACCGCTGCGCCACCTGAAGATCCAGCGGCGGAGCGCGATGTGTTCCATGGGTTCAGCGTGCTGCCAAAAACCTCGTTGAACGTATTCGCACCTGCACCAAATTCCGGTGTATTTGACTTGGCGTATACAACCCCACCTTCGCTTTCCAATTGTTCAACCAAAATATCTGATACATCCGGCACGACATCGGCAAAGATCGGTGACCCCATCGTTGAGCGAACGCCTGCAACATTCGCCAAGTCTTTTATCGGCACAGGCATTCCTGCAAGCTGACCACGCTCATCCATAGGCTTGTCCATGAGCGATTGGGCATGTGAGCGGGCGCGATCGAAGCACAATGTCGGCAGTGCGTTAACTTTGGAATCAACATCGCCGATACGTGTTTCCAGTGCATCCAACAATTCCAACGGAGACACATCGTTTTTCTTGAGAAGCGCAACAATCTCAGTTGCGTCCTTTGACACTAAATCAGAACTCATTCACTCGCCCCCGCTAGAACGCCATTTGTCACCCCCCACATTATCTCACTTGCCTTGCGCTTCAAGCTTCGTCTATCAATGAGAACTATATATTTCACGCAGTTTGAGGATATTCCCATGGCCGCACTCTCCAACATGGCTGTTCGCGACATCGAAACCGTCATCCACCCGTACACTAATCTAGCCGCCCATCGCGAAGTTGGGCCGGTCATTCTTGAAGAGGGCAGCGGTATTTTCGTCCGCGATGAAAAAGGCAAGGAATACATTGAAGGCCTGGCAGGTCTTTGGTGTACGTCTTTGGGTTATGGCAATGATGAACTCATTGACGCCATCACTTCACAGCTTAAACGGCTCTCTTACACCCATATCTTCGGTGGAAAATCTAACGATATGGCCATTGAATTGGCAGAGCAGCTTAAAGAAATTGTTCCCTGTGAGGCATCAAAAATCCTCTTTTGCTCATCCGGTTCAGAAGCCAACGACATGCAGGTGAAACTCACTTGGTATTACAACAACGCCCGGGGCAAGCCCGAAAAGAAGAAGCTTATTTCGCGCGTTATGGGTTATCATGGCGTAACCGTTGCGTCCGGTTCTTTGACTGGCCTGCCGCCTGTGCATGCTGAGTTTGATCTGCCCATCAACAATGTGCTCCACACCTCAAACCCGCACTATTACAAACTTGGCAAAGACGGCGAAACGGAAGAAGAGTTTACAGACCGGTTGGTTGCAGAATGCGAAGAGCTCATTCAGCACGAAGGCCCAGACACGATTGCGGCCTTCTTTGCTGAGCCCATTATGGGCGCAGGTGGTGTGGTCACCCCACCGAAAGGCTATTTCCCCAAGATGCAGGCAATGCTTGATCAATATGATGTGCGCTTTATCGCAGATGAAGTTATTTGCGGATTTGGCCGCACGGGCAATTGGTTTGGATCACAAACTATGGACGTAAAGCCGACATCGGTATCAATGGCGAAAGCTATCACATCGGCCTATTTCCCAATGGGCGCGATCTCAATTGAAGAAGACCTCTACCAGGCGATGCTTGATCAGAGCCGGAAAATCGGCACCTTCGGCCACGGTTATACTTATACCGCGCACCCGGTTGCCGCCGCAGCAGCGATTAAAACGCTTGAAATTTATAAGCGCGATAAAATTATCGAGCATGCCGCCGCCATGACGCCAACATTCCAGAAACGCATGCACGCTCTCATCGATCATCCCCTGATTGGGAATGTGCGCGGCGAAGGCCTGCTGGGCGCGGTTGAAATCGTCGCCGATAAAGCCACCAAGCGCAGCTTTGAACCCGCACAAGGCGTGGGCCCCAAAGCGGTGAATTTCTCTATGGATCATGGCTTGATCAACCGCGCTGTGGCAGGTGACAGCATCGGCATTTGCCCGCCGCTCATCATCACCGAAGACGAAATCAACGAAATGTTTGACCGTCTAGAACGTGCTCTTGATGACACCGAAGCCTGGGTCAACAAAGAAGGATTACGTGCTGCCTAGTGCACACTTATAACCGTTTTATCAGAAAGCCCCATCACCAAGGTGGGGCTTTTTTTGTCGCCGGGAACCGCCACAATTTCTGTTGTTACCCGTGCAGGCAATTCAAGCTGCCAATTTATGACGGCTTTGCCGTTCGCCAGCGAAACGCTTTTCAGGCTTCTGCGGTCTGCGCTGGGTAAAATTACCTCCAACGCACCCGTTTTGGTATTCTTCAAAACCACACTCATTTCCTGGACGCGTGAACCAATGAAATGGTTTGAAAATCCGCGAATTTCTGCCGCCAACTTCAAAGCTTTCCCGTCTAGCTCCCAAAACTGAAGATTTCCGCCAATATGCGGCGTGACCACTATGGCGATTTCCTTGACACTATTACCGTCAAAATCAGCAATTGCCGCCGGGTTCAGCCAGCGATTTGCTGTTCCTATGAAGGGCGTGCGTGCAATGCGAACCAGCTTGCCATCTCGGATGCCGAATACAGCAAGCGCTGCCCCCAGATCAGCGTGCGAGTTCACCACAACCACTTCCGCACGCCCATCACCCTCAAGATCGACAACTCGCGCATAGCGATCTTCAAAAACTTCCGTTTCCGGCAACACAAACTCAAGTTGCTCGCCGGACGCTGTTTCAACCTTGAAGCCGCCAGCTTCAATCCCATCCCCCAGCACGCCGTGGGCATAACGTTTGGTTGGCCGCGTCAGCCACGCCTCACGAATATCACTATTACTTTTGCCGATCACGGCATCGGGCAATGCATCATGCGGCAGAACTTCAGCCTTTGGCTGAACCGGTTTTTCTGATTTCAGCTCATGACCTGCCAGTTTGTACCCTCGCACCTCACCGTTCTTGAGCTTAATGCTGATCTGCGAACCAAATGTCAAAACCGATTGCGGAACAGCATCCAGAGGAAGCGCATCAACCGAGCGCTCTTGCGCATATACGGCGGTACTAGCAAGCAGCACGCAAAACGTGAAAAGTAGCCTCATATCAAACCCGTTCTAGCGCCTGTTCCAAGTCAGCGATTAGATCACCAGCATCTTCAATGCCCACGGAAAGCCTGATTAGATTGGGCGCCACCAGTGAATCCGGCCCCTCAATAATCTTGCGATGTTCAGCCAGGCTCTCAACCCCTCCAAGCGATGTTGCCGGGATAAAGAGTTTTAACGCTGTGGTGACTGTCTTAGTTTCTTCCACCCCACCATTCACGAGGAATGACATCATGCCACCGAAACCGCCTTCCATCTGGCGCGCAGCAATTTCATGGCGTGGGTGGCTCTCAAGGCCCGGATAGAGTACCGCCTCAAGTTTTGGATGATTCTCAAAATGCTTAGCGATCGCGAGCGCGTTGCGGCTTGAAGCCTCAACCCGCACATAAAGCGTGCGCATGCCGCGCAGCAACAACCATGCCCCAAATGGATTGAGAACAGACCCAAGATGCAGCCTATTGATCTTGACTTCATCCCAAATTTCATTTTCTTCCGCGCAGATAAGAGCGCCAGCAAGCACATCTGAATGGCCATTCAAATATTTGGTTGCAGAATGAAAGACGATATCGGCTCCCAGTTCTAACGGCCGCATCAGCGCCGGTGTCACAACTGTTGCATCCACGGCCAGAATGGCACCAACATCATGCGCCGCGCTTGCTGCGGCACGCACATCAATCACATCCCAGGTCGGATTAACCGGGCTCTCAATCCACACAAGCTTAGTGGAACCGGGGCGAATGGCTGCCTCTAAGGCACCATCCTGTGTCTGGTCAAACAGCGTATATTCTATGCTGCGGCGTTCGGAGATCAACTTCAGCCACGACAACCCGCCATGATACATCACTTGCGGGGCAACAACATGATCACCTTCGCGCAGAATTTCAAAGAGCGCTGCAACAGCGCCCATTCCTGCAGAAAAAAGCATTGCTGCCTCACCGCCTTCAAGGACAGCAAGAACCTCCTCCACCTGCGCCACAGTGGGTGCGCTTTCTAGAGAGCGGGCGTATGAGGCCGGAATTTTCAAATCATAATTCTCATCACGCGCAAAAGTGGTCGCCTGATTTATGGGTGGCACCACCGCGCCTGTTGCTTCATCAATAGCGTGAAGCGCCTGCGCGGCAATCGAGCGCCGCGAAAGATTGCTCTTGTTGCTCATGTTTATACGTGCTGTCCGCCGTTAATATGCAGTTCTGCCCCTGTGACGTAACTCGATTGGTCACTGCAGAGAAAGTAAATCGCCTTTGCCACTTCTTCCGGCTGCCCGAGCCGCCGCATTGGTATCGCCTCCACCAATTTTTCAGTGCCAGGCGAAAGGATAGAAGTTTCAATTTCGCCAGGCGAAATGGCATTCACCCGTATGCCCTCAGGCCCCAGATCAGATGCCAGTTCACGGGTCAGAGACATCAATGCCGCCTTGGACGTCGCATAGGCTGCGCCTGCAAACGGGTGCACGCGCGAACCAACAATCGATGAAACATTCACAATCGAGCCTTGCGCCTTGCGCAGCTCTTCACGAAAACCTTGCGCCAGCATAACGGTTGCAAAAAAGTTGACCTGAAAAACGCGCTTCCAATCGTCGATATCCATATCAATACCGCTCAAGCGTCCGCCATCATCTTCTTTTGGTGAAATGGCGGCATTGTTGACCATGGCATCAAGCCGGCCATTTTGATCTTTAAGCCGCTCGCGCATTTCCAGAATTCCTTCACGCACATTGTTGGAATCGGAAAGATCAATCTGCATATGGTCTTCTGGCCCTGCTTCCCAAGGGCAGTTCTCAGGAAAAGCATGCCTTGAACACGTAATCACCCGCCACCCAGCGGAAGAAAACCGCTTCACCGTTGCGTGACCAATCCCACGGCTTGCACCGGTGAGAACAAGGGTGCGGCGTTCGCTATTTTTTGGAGTGGTCATGTGTGTATAGAACCTTATGGATACATTCTGGTTTTTTCCCAACCAGCATCGGCATTTGTGCGGCGGAAGGCAACCCTGTCATGCAGGCGGAACGCGCCATCTTTCCAGAACTCGATATATACAGGTGAAATCCTAAAACCTGACCAATATTCCGGCCGCGGCACTTCACCAATGGCATATTTTGCAGCATATTTGGCAACAGCTTTCTCAAGCGCGAACTTGCTTTCTAACGGGCGCGATTGTTGCGATGCCCAGGCGCCGATGCGGCTTTGGCGAGGCCGCGATGCAAAATAATCATCAGCCTCTTCAGCGCTGACAGGCGTTACCGGCCCGCGCACTCTGATTTGCCGACGTAAACTTTTCCAGTGCATACAAAACGCAGCCTTAGGCTGTGAAATAAGCTCTTCGCCTTTTTGACTTTCAAGATTTGTATAGAAAACGAACCCCAGCTCATCGAAACCTTTCAACAACACCATGCGCACATCGGGCAGACCATCAGCGTCAACGGTGGCCAACGACATGGCGGTTGGATCGTTTACCTCACTCGCCTGCGCCTCTTTCATCCACTCCGCAAACAGCCCGAATGGGTCTTCGCGCGCTACGAATGCGTCCGAATCAGATGATGCATCGGGCTTCTCCATGTCATCAGCTTGGCTCATGGGGTTCTCCACACCTTACAAGTTTTCCCTTGAATATGCGCTCTTTTGCAGGCAGAGCAAGCCATAACATATGGCAAAACCGTTACATAATGAAACAATTCTCAACTTCTTATTCGATCTGAGTTTTTTGATAGATCACAGATGGGGTTTGTGTAGGATGCCGCGCAATTCTTTTGGGGGCGATGTGAGGTCTTAAATGAGTAGTCCAGGACCGCTGATGGCTGGGAAACGCGGATTGATTATGGGGGTGGCGAACAGCCGCTCGATTGCGTGGGGCATTGCAGAAGCATGTGCCCGCCACGGCGCACAACTTGCGTTCACCTATCAAGGCGAGGCTTTGGAAAAACGCGTACGCCCGCTGGCGGAAGGTGTTGGTTCCAACTTGGTGCTGCCGTGCGATGTGAGCGATGAGGCTTCTGTTGATGCCACTTTTGCTGCACTTGAAAAAGAATGGGGTTCGATTGACTTCGTTGTTCATGCGATTGCTTTTTCTGATAAAGACGAGTTGACCGGCCGCTATGTCGACACATCTGTGGAAAACTTCCAGCAGACCATGAACATCTCGTGTTATTCGTTCACGGCAATTGCGCAGCGTGCCGAGAAACTTATGACAGATGGCGGTGCCCTTCTCACGCTCACTTATTATGGTGCTGAACGCGTGATGCCTCACTACAACGTTATGGGTGTTGCCAAGGCTGCCCTTGAGACAAGCGTGCGCTATCTCGCGGAAGATCTGGGCAAGCACAAAATTCGTGTGAATGCTGTATCTGCAGGCCCGATTAAAACACTGGCTGCGTCTGGCATTGGTGATTTCCGTTACATCTTGAAGTGGAATGAATATAACTCGCCCCTGCGCCGCACCGTTGGCATTGATGAAGTTGGCGATGCCGCTCTCTACTTGTTGTCTGATTTGAGCCGCGGGGTCACCGGCGAAGTGCACCATGTGGATTGCGGCTACAACATCGTTGGCATGAAGGCAGTAGACGCCCCTGATATTTCCGTCGTCTAAACTTAAACAATGAGCACACATCCCCTTTATTTTCTCCGCCACGGCGAGACCCAGTGGAATCTTGAACGCAAATTGCAGGGGTCGCAGGACATTCCTTTGAACGCGACAGGTCACGACCAGGCAAAAGCCATGGCAGCCGGCCTGTTTGCAACCGTGCCAGATGCGGTTGAGCACGGCTTTTCCTTTCATGTCAGCCCGCTGACCCGCACCCGTGAAACAATGTCTTATGTGCAAGAACATTATGGCCTTCATGATGATGCGCTGATTATTGATGAGCGCCTGAAGGAGCTCAATTTCGGCACCTGCGAAGGCAAGACCTGGACCGAAGTCGACAAGATTGGCCCCAATCGCGAAACCCATCCCGCAGAATATCACGATTGGCTGAAGCCTGGCGGCGAAAGTTATCTTTCCGCTACGCCGCGCGTGCGCGATTGGTATGACAGCCTCTCCGGCCCCACAATCGTTGTCGCACATGGCGGCATCTCGCGCATTCTGCGTGGATTTGTGCTCGGTCTCACTAAGGTTGAGATTGTTAATCTCAAAGTTTCGCAGACAAAATTCTACCGACTGACCGGCAATGCCATCGACTGGTTTGACGCATTATAAGACGCACAATTTTTCGGAAAAACCGGTTCCCACTTTTCGGATTGTGCTCTAAACATGCGGAAGCATAAGAGGTTGACTAGTTATGTCCCACAATTCGTTTGGTCATCTGTTTCGTATCACCACCTTTGGCGAGAGCCACGGGCCCGGTTTGGGCTGCGTGATTGACGGCTGCCCGCCACTGCTGCCCGTCAACGAAGAGATGATCCAGGCGTTTATGGAAAAGCGCCGACCCGGCCAGTCGAAATACACCACCCAGCGGCGCGAGCCCGATCAGGTGAAAATCATCTCCGGCACCTTTGAAGATGAAAACGGCACCCAGGTTACCACCGGCACGCCCATCTGCCTGATGATCGAGAATGTCGACCAGCGCTCGAAAGACTATTCCGAGATTAAAGACAAATTCCGCCCCGGCCATGCCGACTTCACCTATATCGAGAAATACGGCATCCGCGATTATCGCGGCGGCGGGCGCTCATCAGCGCGCGAAACGGCTGCCCGGGTTGCCGCCGGCGCCATTGCCCGCCAGGCCATCGCGCCGATGAAAGTGCGCGGCGCGCTGGTGCAAATGGGCCCCCATAAAATCAACCGCGATAACTGGTCGTGGGAGGAAGTTGATAACAATCCTTTCTTCTGCCCCGATGCCGAGGCCGCCAAAGCCTGGGAAACTTATCTCGATGGCGTGCGCAAGGCGGGTTCTTCCTGCGGCGCGGTCATTGAGGTGGTGGCACAAAACGTGCCCACCGGCCTTGGCGCGCCCGTCTATGGCAAGCTCGACCAGGATATCGCCTCTGCCATGATGAGCATTAACGCGGTTAAAGGCGTTGAGATCGGCAACGGCTTTGCATCAGCTGCCCTTTCGGGCGAAGAAAACGCCGATGAAATCCGCATGAAGGGCAATGCCCCTGAGTTCCTGTCAAACAATGCCGGCGGCATTCTGGGCGGCATCTCGTCGGGGCAAGATGTGGTGGCGCGCTTTGCGGTGAAACCCACCTCGTCGATCTTGAGCCCGCGTAAAACGGTCACCCGATCTGGTGAAGAAACCGAGATCGTCACCAAGGGCCGGCACGACCCTTGCGTGGGCATCCGGGCGGTGCCCGTGGGCGAGGCCATGCTGGCACTTACGCTGGCTGACCATCTGCTGCGGCATCGCGCACAGAACGGGTAGTTTAGTTCGCTCGCGGAATCTATACCGCTCACGCCAGTTCGCAAGCTGATGCTTGCTCACGGCTGCGCAGGCGCGCGGGTATTATTTCGCTCGCTCGGTTTGATTCCGCTCGGTTTGATTCCACTCGCGCCAATTCGTGCTGCGCACTCATGGCTCCGCTGGGGCAGGCTTTCGCCTGAGACCCGGTCGGGTCTAGTCGCGACGCTGCGCATCACTCCTTCTTGTTCCAAACCCCATTCGAATTTGCAGGGGAAAAAGAAGGAGCAAGCGGTGAGCTTGCGACAAGGGACCAAGGGGCCCCGCTGCTTATGCAGCGCCCATGCGGAGGTGTTCACGCGTAGCGAGAACTACCGTGAGCTGAATAGAGCGGAGATGCAGGCCGATAAAAGCTGCGATCTGTATGTAGTAATTGCAGCCGTCACCGGCCTGCATATGGCGTTTTGCGGGAGGCCCTTGTTAGA
>JBPCVX010000359.1:0-16380 GCA_051010095.1 Hyphomicrobiales bacterium | reverse complement strand
TCGGCATCTTTCAGGCAATCGCTGAGCGTGCGGGCGTACCGCTTGAGATCTCTCCAAAGTTGATAGAAATTTTCAAGGATGGCGAAGAGCGATTTGGTTCGCGTGAATGGTCGCCAAACATTATTCGCAGGCTCGAGGAAGTCACGGGATTAGACATCACTGCGCCTGGATTTCCTGCCGAGATGTTTGACGACGAGCCAGAAGATTCTGGTTACGAAGTCGTCGTCAAACGCTAGTTTGCAGAGAACTTGCGGTGAAAACATTCCAGCCGTTCAACAGGGTTGCGGCTGGAATTTTTTATCTGGGCTAAATTATATGGTGTGCCTTGAGCAGGGGCATACGCTTCTCACTGAAGAACTTGTACTCTTCCTCAAGGCGTTCAATATTTACTTTTTCGTCTTTAATTTGCTCGCCATTTTCCAATGCGCGCCAGCCAATCTTCTGCATAAGAGCCCAGCTGTGCGCAATCGTGTCCTTCTTAGATTTTTTGCCATTCAAGGCGGCGCTAAGGAATAGCAACTGAGTGCTCGTGATACCGAACCCGCCGCCGATCAGCGGACTAGCAATAGCATTGGTTACATTATTTCGTTTGATCTGAATGGTGAACTCCGAGTTGAGCGCTTTGCATGTTTCTTCGCTGCTCGAAACCACAGAACCTTCTTGTGCCGGTGCAATAACGAAACAGCCAGTAAGCGTTATCAGAACATCAGCCAGCTGCTCGAAGTCTAAACCCTTGGCGCTGTCATGTTTTTCAATTTCTGCAACTGTTTTTGGCGCGAAGTTGTTTTCTGATAGGGCTTTGACGACCGGGTCCATGAACTTTTTCTTCAAGTTCAAAGTCTGACCTGGTGCAATTTCTATTTTTTCGTAGTTGAGCGTTTCTGGATGACGGACCAGAACAAACTTCATCTTGCGCAGCTCTTCGTCACGTTCCTCACGCGTAACAGCTTGTGCACCTTTGGTGAATATGTCCGAGCGGAATCTGCGATTCATACAGAAATCGCGCACGGATTCACGCAACGTCAAGTCGGCAATGGAGTTGACAATTTGAATATGTTGAGGAGACATGGCTAATACATCAATATGCTCGAGCAGATTGGCCGAGCCGACAAAAGACATTTTCGCCTCACCAAGTTTATCAGCCACGTCGGAGAATGGCGTTACCGGCCATTTATCGTGGAAAAGCTCATGCACAAGATATGTAGCATCTTGCTGACCCAATCCATCAAGTTGCTCTTTCACTCCAGGATTAGCCTTGAAGAATCCAGCATTTGCATTAGCCAAAGCGTTGACAAAACCAAACGCATTTTGCAGTGCCACTCTCGGGTCTAGTGCTTTATCCGCAGTTGTTTTCTTATGCAGGTTCATTAAATGCTGCAATGGCACCATGGCTGCCCAACCGGGGTAGCAATTGTAAGAAATTTGTAACGCGCCGCCGACCTTGAGCTTCTTTTTCAAAAAATCGACGATCAGGTTTTGATTTTTCTCAGAAATCCAGCTCTACACACCATGCATAGTGATGAGATCGAACTCTGGCAAGTCATCGCGCGCTGCGAGATCCTCAAATGATGCATCAAGTACCTTTACATCCGCACCGGACGCCTTTGCAAATTGCATGGCGATTGTTGCATGGTTGGGATTAAAGTCAGTACCCCAATATTCTTTTCCGCTAGCTGCGGCGTGAATATTCAGCGATACACCCTGCCCGTAGCCGAGTTCCATATAACGGTAATCGGAAAGATCAATCGGCTTAATGCCCCGCGCAAGCATGGCAAATTTGATCATCAATGGGGATTGTGTGCTGTAGTAACCGCTTGTGTATGAAATATCTGATGTATATCCGTCAGTTCAAGTCGCGCTGCTCATAATAAAATCTACCTAATTCTGTTTAATAATGTTTATGGTGTCAGCATCGTTAAATTTGGTTTGATGCTGCGGCCCAAAAAATTAAAATTTTCAACTATTCTTTCAGTTGTCTAAAAGATTTGCCCGATTTTTGGAAGGCTAAAATTGTTTCAATTTATGATAGCGTCCAAAAGACCTGTTGAATTATAGAGATGCAAGACGTAAGACGCGATAATGTCGAATTTTCTTGTTGCAGCTCTATATCATTTTGTGATCTTGGACGATTTTGAGGCGCGTCGCGCGCCTTTGCAAAAATTATGCGAAAGTTGCGGTGTCATGGGCACGATACTGCTAGCCCGCGAGGGGATCAATGGCACGATTGCGGGACCTGAAAAAAGTATTCGTGACGTATTAAAAAATCTGCGCACGGATGAATGCTTCAAACAACTTGAATACAAAGAAAGTTGGGCCGATGAAATGCCATTTCATCGGATGAAAGTTCGCTTAAAAAAAGAGATTGTCTCAATGGGTGTAGACGGTGTTGACCCCAACAAGAAAGTGGGCACTTACGTCGAGCCAGAAGACTGGAACACGCTGATTTCTGATCCAGATGTAGTGGTGGTGGACACGCGCAATGCATATGAATATGCGATCGGCACATTCAATGGTGCGGTTGATCCGCAGACGGAAAGCTTTCGCGAATTTCCTGATTGGGTGAAAAATTCTGGCGACGTTCCAAAGAACAAGAAAGTTGCCATGTTCTGCACCGGTGGAATTCGTTGCGAAAAAGCTACTTCGTACTTGCTTGATCTTGGTTATGAAGATGTCTTTCATTTGAAAGGCGGTATCCTCAAGTATCTGGAGAAAATTCCTGAAGAAAAAAGCCTTTGGGAAGGCGAGTGCTTTGTGTTTGATCAACGCGTCTCTGTGCGCCACGGCTTGGAAACAGGTGACTATGATATGTGCCATGCGTGCCGTATGCCGCTTAGTCTGCAGGAAAAGAATTCCCCTCATTACGTGAAAGGCGTGAGTTGCCCGAAGTGCATCGACGCGCTGGATGATGAAAAGCGCAAGAGATTTGCAAGCCGCCAACGCCAAATCGAACTTGCAAAAGAGCGCGGCGAGCAACACTTGGGCGCACGCCAAAAAAAGAGTTAAAGCTCAAACAACCTGCCTAGGTGAGGACTTTTGTCTTCTATGCCTGCAAGGCGTAGGGCGTGCCATGCCATGGCATGGTTAGATGACGTTACGGGCAACCCGATTTCGCGTTCGATATTGGTTACTGCGTCTGCAAGACGCACGGACGTGCAGGAAACGAACACCGCGTCTACTTCAGCCTTTTTGCAAATATGCTGTATGCCTGCCGTGAGAGATTGACCGTTAATCCGCGCCACCAAATCATCCCGCTCTTGGTTGAAGGAGCCAAACACCGGCACCTCGAAGCCTTCATTGTTGATGTAATTCGCCACAATCTGGTTTACGTCTGCGCGATACGGCGTGAGTACGCCAATGCGTTTTGCACCAAATGCATTAAACGCCGCAAAAGCTGCGGTAATTGGAGTTGTGGTTTTTGCTTCTGGCCGCGCGGCCTTAAGGCGTTCGAAAACCACATCTTCGCCTAGCGCCATGCTGGCTGATGTACAGCCGAATGCAAGTACATCAATTTCCGCTCCGGGCAATATAAGATTTGCTGTGTCGGTAATGCGCGGGCCCATCGCACGCAATGTTTCTGGCGTGATTACATTGTCATTTAAAATGCGCGCGCCATACCAGGCAACTCCTGGAAGATCCATGAGCGTGCGCCATTCAGGTTCAATGGTGTAATCAGATGCAAGGGTGACCAACCCAATACGCGCACGTGCTGCAACGCCGACATCTATTTCATAGGGTAGATGTTCTTCCAATATCATCGCGTTTACTCTCCAAGAACCATGCCTTCGAGTGGAATGGCGGGTGTCTTGCCAGCAATAAGATCTGCCGTTATGCGCCCGGCACCATGACACATGGTCCAACCCATATGGCCAAGGCCAGACACATACCATAAATTTGTGCACTTGCCTTTGCCAAAAATGGGTGTGCCCTCGGGCGTCATTGGCCGTAATCCTGCCCAATACGAAGGTTGATCAAAATCAGCGCTGTCGGGAAACAGCGCGCGGGTAATATTTAACATATGGGCGAAATCTTTTGGAGTATGGGAACGATCATAACCAGAGAACTCAGCTGTTGCGGTAATGCGCAATCGGTTTCCCATAGGACAATATGCGATGAGGTTTTCTTCATCAACTCCGCCAAGCTTTGGGATGTTGTTGCGACCCTTTGTTGGCACGGTCGCGGAATAGCCCTTCACCGGATAGACAGGGACTTCATCTTCTAATTGCCGGGCGAGATGCGGCGTATAAACTCCTAATGCATTGACGAATATGTCGCCCGTTAGTGGACCTTTATCTGTAATCAAACTGGAAATTGCCTGTCTGGTCACCGCGAATCCCTTGATAGTGCGGTTCCACAAAAATTTGACACCATTTTTTTTGCACACCTTTGCCAGTTCATGCGTAAATAAGTGAGCGTCGCCCGATTCATCGTGTTCTGAAAATAATGCCCCCGAAATCTGATGCTTTACAGGCTCCAGTGCAGGGTCTTTCTGAGCCGCTTCGTCTGCGCTCAAGGTTTCAATATGTATGCCCGCGTCAGTTAGAATGTGCTTGCGGGTACCAGCCCTTTCAAAGGCATTGCGGGTGCGATAGAAATAAATCAACCCGCCAGTGTTTCCATCGAAATGCAAATCATGACGGCCAAGCGTTTCATGAAAAACCTCTTGTGAGTATAAAGCCAAGCGTGCCTTGCGGTTGGTATTAAGCGCGGCACGTTCAGCGGTGCATTGGCCGAAAAACTTAAACATCCACCGCCACAGCGCAGGATCAGAAGTTGGCTTAAACCGCAATGCTTGATCGTGACGCCACAGGCTGTGTAGCAAAATCTTCGGCGCGGCAGGCGAGCCCCATGCATAGGAATGTCCAGGAGCAAACAATCCTGCATTGGCAAAACTGGTAAACATTGCCGGGCCGCTCTCGCGATCCACTACCGTTACTTCCCAACCATCCCGGTTAAGTTCGTATGCCGTTGTGATGCCCGCGAGCCCAGCCCCGAGCACAATCGCCTTCATTTCTCTCACCCTGTCTTACTCCCGACAAAGCTACAGCATAAAAAATCATAAACACAATGCTTGATGCATATGCTGCACTGGTGCATTACAGCTTCGGAAAATTATGGAGTTGAAGATGGCTGGCTTTCCTGAGATTAAGCGCCGCAAATCTGTAAGCGTGAAGGTAGGGAGTGTGCAAGTTGGCGGTGGTGCTCCCATTGTGGTGCAATCCATGACCAATACAGACACCGCCGATGTGGACGCAACGGCGCGGCAGGTGGCCGATTTGCACCTTGCGGGTTCTGAGCTGGTGCGTATCACGGTTGACCGTAAAGAGGCTGCTGCTGCTGTGCCTTATATCAGAGACAAGGTTGCTGCGATGGGGCTTGATGTGCCCCTGGTGGGTGATTTTCACTATATCGGGCACACTCTGCTGCGAGATTATCCTGAGTGTGCGGAGGCGCTTGCCAAATATCGCATTAATCCGGGTAATGTCGGGTTTAAGAGCAAGCGCGACCGTAACTATTCCATGATGATTGAGAAGGCGATCGAGTTTAACAAGCCGGTGCGCATCGGCGTAAACTGGGGATCGCTCGATCAAGATATGCTGGCCGCTAACATGGACAAAAACGCCACTTTGGCGGATCCTCTCGATGTGCGCGAAGTGATGCACCACACAATGGTGCAATCAGGAATAATGTCTGCTGCGCGCGCCGAAGAAATTGGCCTCGGGCACGACAAAATCATCATTTCGGCGAAGGTATCAGAGGTTCAGGATCTGATCGCATGCTACCGCATGCTTGCTGCAAAATCAGACTATGCGCTGCATTTGGGTCTCACTGAAGCAGGCATGGGCTCAAAAGGCATTGTTGCGTCCACTGCAGGCTTGTCCGTTTTGCTTCAGGAAGGCATTGGCGATACCATTCGCATTTCCTTGACACCAGAACCGGGTGGCGACCGCACAAAAGAAGTGCAGGTTGGTCAGGAAATTCTGCAATCCATGGGTTTGCGATCATTTATGCCCATGGTGATTGCGTGCCCCGGATGCGGGCGCACGACGTCGACCGTGTTCCAAGAACTTGCTCAGGACGTACAATCTTATCTGCGTGATCAACGCACTGTGTGGCGTGATAAATATACAGGCTTTGAAGAGCTGCAGGTGGCGGTTATGGGATGTATCGTCAATGGCCCTGGCGAAAGCAAACACGCAGACATAGGCATCTCGCTGCCCGGAACGGGTGAGGTGCCCGCAGCGCCAGTATTTATCGACGGCGAGAAAGTTACCACGCTGCGCGGCGAAGATATTGCAGATCAATTCAAAACAATCGTTGAAGATTATGTTGAGAACCGTTGGGGTGGTTGATCCGATTACGACTGATTAAGTTGTCGGGTCAATGACCGAGAATATCTCGGTGATCTTGTTTGCAGGAAACCCACTCAACTCTGCATGTTTGTGGATCACGTCTTCATCTTTTGCCAGATAAATGCAGAAGGTTTTGTCACCTGCCACGTATGACTGCACCCATTGGACATCGGGTGCCAATTGACTAAGCGCATTGTTTGAAGTCTCTGCAGCACCAGACAATTGTTCTTGTTCAAACGAACCAACTTGCGGAATCTCACGTTCAATAACAAATTTTCTCATGAAAGCCTCCCAGCACGTCAGATCACACATGATTGCATGCTCTGATGGGCCATCTTAAGCGCAAATGTGCTTTAGCTCCAAATTGGGAGGAATTGCTATCGAAGCTTTGACAGCACGATTTTAGTTTTTGCGCTCAATAATGAAACGCGCTGCTTGGCGCAGAATATCCGCATCATCGCCAAACATGTCCAAAGGCGCGCATCCTTCATTGACCAAGGCTTGTGCTTTTGCTTTAGCCCCTTCAAGGCCATAGAGATCAATAAACGTCGCCTTTCCGGCCTCAGCGTCTTTCTGTGTCTGTTTGCCGAGTTCTTCAGGTGTAGATTCATGATCAAGCACATCGTCTGCCACCTGAAAGGCAAGACCGATCTTTTCGGCATAAGTGGCGAGTGAGGCGCGTGCATCATCTCCGGCCTGCGCAAGGGTGGCACCTGCGAGAAGGGAATAGTGAAACAGCGCGCCCGTCTTCATGCCTTGCAGAGTGATAATTTGCTCCAGATCATGGCTTTCTTCGGCCTCTGCCTGCAGATCAAGCATTTGACCGCCTACCATTCCGGCAATGCCCGATGCACGCGCCAGTTCGCTCACAAGCTGTATGCGCACGTTTGCGTCAGAATGAGTTGCGGGATCGCTTAAAATTTCAAAAGCAAAAGTCAAAAGCCCATCGCCCGCCAAAATTGCCGTGGCTTCATCAAAGGCGATATGGGTGGTTGGCTTTCCTCTGCGCAAATCATCATCATCCATGGCAGGCAAGTCATCATGCACGAGCGAATAACAATGAATACATTCAACGGCTGCACCCGCGCGCAGCGCATGCGCGCGCTCGACACCAAACAGTTTGGCACTTTCGGTCACAAAAAACGGGCGCACGCGTTTGCCCTGACCGAGAGATGCATAGCGCATGGCCTCAATGACATTGGGCGCGGCGGCGGTTTCCACCGGCATAAGCGTGTTCAACAGGGCATCCACTTCAGATGCGGCCTTTTCAAGTGCTTCTTTAAATGCCATGGAACTGCCTTCTAATATGCTAGAACGAATGATCGAAGAAACCTTTTAAGGATGAGCAAGCGCTGGTTCAACCATAATGACAAAAATGTCCGAGGAACCTTCTCGTTTTCGAAAGTTGTCGAAACGCATTCTTATCTGCGTGCTGGTTGTGCTGGCCCTGCCTTACCTTTTGACGCTTGTCTATTCTGCCGTTCCCCCGCCCATCACGACTTTGCAGATCGTGCGCATTTTTGAAGGCCATGGGCTCGACAAAAACTGGGTTTCGATGGGTCAAATATCCCGGCAATTGCCAATAGCGGTTATGGCGTCTGAAGATGCTAAATTTTGCAGTCATCGTGGCGTTGACTGGAGCGCTGTGCAACAGGTTGTCGATAGCGCAACGGGTGGAAAAGGCAAACGGCTGCGCGGTGCATCCACCATACAGATGCAGCTTGCAAAAAACCTTTTTCTGTGGCCTGGCCGCTCCTATATTCGCAAAGGTCTTGAAGTGCCGCTTGCTTATTGGATCGATCTGGTTCTTTCGAAACGGCGCATCCTAGAAATTTATCTGAATGTGGTTGAGTGGGGGCCAGGCATTTATGGTGCACAAGCTGCTGCCCGCAAGCACTTTAAGGTGACGGCAAAAAAGCTTACCAGGCGACAATCAGCGCTTTTGGCGGCAAGCCTGCCCGACCCGTTGACCCGCACAGCCGGCAAACCGGGGCCATTAACGCGAAAACTTGCCCGCAGAATAGAACGGCGCGCGAAAGGAATGGGCGCCTATATTAAGTGCTTAAGCAAATAAATAACTGGCAATTTTGAAATTGTGGCGTTATAACCCGCGCCGAACAACCGGTCGACAAGGTCTGCCGGGCATATGGAGTTAAGAAAATGGCTGTTCCTAAAAGAAAAGTGACGTCGATGAAGCGCGGAAACCGCC
Source organism: Hyphomicrobiales bacterium (assembly GCA_051010095.1). Lineage (GTDB taxonomy): Bacteria > Pseudomonadota > Alphaproteobacteria > Rhizobiales > CAJQND01 > CAJQND01. Next base: position 7,821 of record JBPCVX010000359.1, on the reverse strand, counting down.
GCTCCGGTCACGCCAAGGAAAATGTTGTCTATGTAGAAGACAAACAAACTGGCGAACTGCATCGGCCGCATCATATCGACCTTAAGTCGGGCACCTATCGTGGCCGGCAGGTTCTTGAGCCCAAGGACGAGTTCTAGGCGCAAGATACCAAACGTGATTTACTGCTCGGATCGGGCAGCAGAACGGCTCGGATTATCCGGGCCGTTTTTTCTTGAGAGTGACCCATGGAGCTCTGGACATCAGTAGCAATGCCGGCATTCGCCACCTTGTTTGTGGTGATCGATCCTATTGGTCTTATCCCAATGTTCATTGCGCTCACGTCTGGCGCAGACGCGGCCGCACAGCGCAAGGTTGCCGTTAAGGCCGTTTTCACCGGCACCATTGTTCTGGCGCTGTTTGCATTTGCTGGCGAGGCCGCTTTAAACGCGCTCGGTATTTCTTTGCCGGCATTTCGCATTGCCGGTGGATTGTTATTGTTCATCATCGCTGTTGAGATGTTGTTTGAAAAACGCACCGAACGACGCCAGCGCAATGTCGCTGAGGCGAATGCTGAAGCACATCATGATAAGGCAGATGCGTTTGTCGATGATATTTCTGTGTTTCCTTTAGGCCTTCCGCTTATCGCAGGGCCGGGCGCCATTGCCTCGATCATACTGCTGATGAGTCAGTTCAAGGGCGATATTGCGGCACAAGCTACCGTGTTCGGTGTGCTTGTCGGCGTTCTGCTGCTCACCCTGATCTTGTTTGTCACTGCCAGCAGATTTGCCAAATATGTCAGCCCTGAGATCACCAAGGCTTTTACCCGCGTGCTTGGGATGATTCTGGCCGCTCTCGCCGTGCAATTTGTGCTTACGGGCCTGAATAATGCGGGTCTTGTGGGTTGAGGTGCATTTTCTGCTGGTGATTTTCGCTCACCGGGGCGTTTGGTGTCGGAAATTATTGGAGCGTAGTCGCATTCCGTAAGACCCAGCGCCAATTCACTTATATGGTGTGGCCTCAAAGAGTGGAGTTAGGCACATGAAATCACATGCACGCGTTGTTGTCATTGGGGGCGGGGTTGTTGGCGTTGGAACGTTATACCATCTCGTCAAAAAGGGTTGGAGCGATGTTTGCCTTATAGAGCGCAAAGAACTTACATCTGGTTCAACCTGGCATGCGGCAGGTTTGTTGCCGCTGTTCAACATGAGTTACTCGGTTGGCCAGATCCACAAATACTCCGTCAAGCTCTACGATAGCCTTGAAGCAGAGACAGGCCAGAAGGTCGGCTTTTCAAAGGTTTCAAACATTCGTCTTGCCTGCACCCAAGACCGCATGGATGAATATCACTATTACGCAGGCGTTGCGAAAACTATTGGCGTGGATGTGAATTTTCTTACACCTGATGAAGTGAAAGAAATTTGGCCACTGTGCGAAACAGGCGATCTGCTCGGCGCAATTCAGCATCCTGATGACGGTTATATTCAGCCCGCTGATCTCACGCAGTCGATGGCAAAAGGTGCGCGTGATGGTGGCGCAGAGATTTACCGCTACACGACAGTACTTGGCATTGAGCAAAAGCCAAACGGCGAATGGCTGGTGAAAACCGATAAGGGTGACATTACGTGTGAACATCTGGTGACGGCAACCGGCAACTTCGTGCGCAAGACCGGCGATATGCTAGGGCTGGATATCCCGGTTATTCCTGTTGAGCACCAATATATCGTCACTGAGCCACATCCGGCGATCCGTGAGCGCCAGGCGGCAGGTCTTCCTGAGATGGGCGTACTGCGCGAAAGTGATGCGTCCTATTATATGCGTGAGGAAAATGGTGGCTTGATCCTTGGTCCTTATGAAGTAGGCGCACCCTGCTGTTATGTAGACGGGCCTTCTGAAGATTCAGAATATGAGCTTTTCCAGGAAGACCTGGAACGCCTTGAGCCCCACATTGAGGCGGCGATGGCGCGCGTTCCTGCTTTTGGCGAAGTCGGCATCAAACAGGTTTATAACGGTGCGATCTGCTACACGCCTGATGGCTCACCAATCATTGGTCCTGCATGGGGCAAGAAAAACCTGTGGCTTAATGAAGGTCATTCCTTTGGCATTACAGCCGCTGGCGGTGCCGGATGGCAGTTGGCAGAATGGATTGTGGAAGGCGAACCTTCCATCGATATGATGGGCGTTGATCCGCGCCGTTTCGGCCCATACGCTACACGTGGGTATCTGAAAACCAAGAACGAAGAAGCCTATCGCAATGTGTTTTCGGTGCATTATCCCGATGAAGAACGTGGAGATGGCCGCCCGCTGAAAACCACCCCATGTTATAGCCGTATGAAAGATTTAGGTGCGGTGTTTGGTTCCGTATATGGCTGGGAGCGCCCAAACTGGTTTGCCCCTGAAGGGTATGGCTTTGATGAAGCAGAACTTGAAAAGCCGGATGTGATCACCTGTCATAACCATGCCCCTGTTGCACCTGGCGAAAAGGTCAAAGAGCTTTGGTCGTTCCGTAGGTCAAACTATTTTGAGCATGTTGGCAATGAATGCAAACACATGTCGGAAAATGTCGGTTTGCTCGATATGTCGGCCTTTGCTAAATGCTTGATCTCAGGCCCTGGCGCCCGCGAATGGCTGGAGAGCCTGTTTGCAAACCGTATCCCCAAGAAACAAGGTCGGGTGGCGCTGTGTCATATGCTTTCTGAAAATGGCGGCGTGCGCGCTGAATTCACCGTTTATGAACGCGCGCCGGGTCAGTTCTATCTGGTCTCGGCTGGTGCATTTGAACGCCATGACCATGATTATCTTATCAAGAACCTGCCTGCTGATGGCTCGGTAAGGTTCCAGCACATCACCCAACAGTTTGGCGTTTTGGTTCTTGCCGGACCGAAGTCCCGCGACGTGCTGCAGCGTCTCACGGATACAGATTTGGGCAATGAAAACTTCCCATGGCTCACCGGCCAGCCACTTTCGGTTGGTGCGGCAAGTGCTGATGCGGTGCGCGTAAATTTTGTTGGTGAATTGGGGTGGGAATTGCATCACCCCATGGAAATGCAAAACGCCATCTTTGATAGCCTTATGGATGCCGGTGCTGATTTCGATATTAAGCCGTTTGGCATTCGCGCTATGGATTCGTTGCGGATTGAAAAATCCTATCGCTTGATCCCGCGAGAGCTCTCCATCGAATATTCAGCGCTGGAAAGTGGTCTCAACCGCTTTGTGCATCTGAACAAGGGTGAGTTCATCGGCCGCGATGCGCTTGTTGAGTGGCAGCAAAAAGGGTTCAAGAACCAGTTTGTGACCATGGAAGTGCATGGCGTCACCGATGCAGATGCCCGCGGTTCGGAAGCCATTTACAAAAATGGTGAGTTGGTTGGGCGTGCAACGTCTGGGAATTACGGCTGGCGTATGGGTAAATCGCTTGCGCTTGCCATGCTGCCGCCTGAGCTTGCGAGCGAAGGCAATGAAGTGGAAATCGAGATCCTCGGCAAGCGCTACGACGCCACCGTTATCATCGAGAGCCCTTATGATCCCGATAACGAGAAACTTAGGGCTTAAAACACTCTGCCAGGCGTTTTAGTGATCTGAGCCAGGCTTGTTTTTGATTGTCTGTAGGGCATTCAGCATGTGTAGCACTTCTGAAACATCAGGGCTTACTTGCTGTTTGTCCTGCTCGGTTTCCCGCTTTGGGGTTTCTGAGCTATGCTTGCCGTGAGGCGCATACGCAATACCAACCATTATTCTACTCCTTTACCTCAAGCCAGCATGGCGCAAAGATAATAAGAAACTTTTAAATAAATGCGCCGCATTTCCGATCGGGCAGTAATGTGCGGTTGGCGTTTCACCATTTGATTGCGGAGAGAAAAAGGCACAAACGGGACCATTTGCGGACATCGGTGATTTATGCCAGATGTAGCAGTGAAATTTTCACCGATGAGACCTGCCAGATGATCATTCCAGATGTCCGAGACTATGATGCGCTTTGTGCGGCATTCAGCTGGAATCTGCCGGAAAAATTCAATATGGCGCGGGCCATTTGTGATGATTGGGTAGCGCGTGAGCCAAACCGTGTGGCGCTTATTTACAAACATCCCGACGGCAAAATAGAAGAATTCACCTATGCCATGTTGCAGGCCCAGGCCAATAGGCTTGCAAACCTGCTTGTTGGGCGCGGAATTAAGCCAGGTGACAGGGTCGCTATTTTATTACCGCAGTGCCCAGAAGCGGTAATTGCGCATATTGCGATATACAAGATTGGTGCAGTTGCTCTGCCGCTTGCCGCTTTGTTTGGTGTAGAAGCGTTGGAGTATCGTCTCAACAATTCCGGCGCAAAAGCCCTGATTGTGTTTGAGGGGTGCGTGGAAAAAATCACCGAGATCAGAGACACTCTTTCAGATCTTGAATTTGTACTTTCGATCGATGGTAATGCAGGTATTGCCGAAGACTTGCATCGGGCAATGGAAAAAGAATCTCCAGAATTTATGACCGCCGATACGAAGCTCGATGACGCGGCTCTGATGATCTATACCTCCGGCACCACCGGTCCGCCCAAAGGCGCGTTGCATGGCCATCGGGTCCTCATTGGTCATCTGCCTGGTGTGCGCTTTGCCCACGAGTTTTTACCCCAGCCTGATGATCGCCTGTGGACGCCGTCTGACTGGGCCTGGGCGGGTGGTCTCTTGAATGTCTTGTTGCCTGGTTTGTTTTTTGGCGTGCCGGTTGTTGGACAACGCAGCGAGAAGTTCGATCCAGAAGCCGCATTTGCTTTGATGGCGGAGTTGAAAATCAGCAATGTGTTTATTGCGCCAACGGCGTTGAAAATTATGCGGGTCGTCGAGAACCCCGCACAAAAATATGATCTCACCTTGCGCACGATCTTTTCCGGCGGCGAAGCGGTGGGCCGCGAGCTTCAGGATTGGGCAGGAAAAGAATTCGACCTGCCGATCAACGAAGTTTTTGGGCAAACTGAATGCAATCTCGTGCTCACAAGTTGTGCGGAAATCGGCGTCTGGCGCAAAGGAGCAATTGGCAAACCGGTTCCAGGGCATGAAGTGGCCATTGTGGATGATCAGGGCGATGAGCTGCCTCAAGGTGAGAGCGGCAACATCGCCATTAAGCGGCCTGATCCAGTGATGTTTCTGGAATATTGGGATCAACCTGATGCAACTTTGAAAAAATTCGCTGGCGAGTGGCTTCTCACCGGTGACCAAGGTGTCATGGATGAAGATGGCTTTTTCTTCTTTGTTGGACGCGATGATGATGTGATCACGTCGGCGGGCTATCGGATCGGCCCCGGTGAAATTGAAGACTGTTTGCTGGGCCATGAAGCGGTGAAACTTGCCGCTGTTGTCGGAAAACCTGATCCCGTGCGCACCGAGATTGTGAAAGCGTTTCTAGTCCTCAATGCGGGGTATCAAGAATCCGAAGAACTATCCGATGAAATCACTCAATATGTGCGAGAGCGCCTCTCTGCACACGAATATCCGCGCGAAATTGCATTTCGTGATAGCTTGCCCCTTACAACAACGGGCAAAGTGATCCGCCGTCTTTTGAGAGAAGAAAATTAAGTATGGTCACCCTCAACAAGATTTACACACGTACCGGCGACGACGGCAAGACAGCGCTATCAACTGGCGAGCGCGTTGATAAATTTAACTTACGCATCCAATCTTACGGTACGGTTGACGAAACCAATGCGGTTTTGGGCGTTGTGCGTCTGCACACCAGCGCGTCTGGCTTAAAGATCTTGGATGAAATGCTGGCACGCATCCAGAACGAACTTTTTGATCTGGGCGCTGACTTGTGTACGCCAGATAAAGGCGGAAAGCTTGAATGGGAACCGCTGCGCGTCACTGCCGGTCAGGTGGAGCGCCTAGAAAATGAAATTGACCAGTTAAATGAAGATCTGGAACCGTTGCGGTCATTTGTGCTTCCCGGGGGACATGCTGCTGCTGCTCATCTTCACGTTGCGCGTACAGTGAGCCGGCGGGCTGAACGCCTCGTTGTTGAGCTTGCAGCTGAAATAGATGAGCCCGTGAGCACTGAAGCTATTTTGTATTTGAACAGGCTCTCCGATTTTTTGTTTGTCGCCAGTCGTTGGGTAAATGCCAAAGGTGATTGGGATGGCGAGGGCGATGTGTTGTGGGCGCCTGGCGCGACCCGTTAGTTTATATAGAGATTTGATCGAATGTTTTTTCCCATCACGGATCGTAATCCGTTAAAAATTATCAGTTTTCAATATGTTACAGCAACGATCATAGCAATAAATGTCATCATCTATGTGGTGATGGAGTTCGCATATTCAGAGCGCGCCGAACTAGCAGCAAACTATGCTTATGGCGTCATCCCCGCCGTTTTGTTTGATGAACGAAATTTACCAGAGCATTTGGCACGCATTCCATCGTCGCTATCGCTCATCACCTATCAGTTCTTTCATGGTGATTGGCTTCACCTCCTCGGCAATATGATGTTCCTTTGGGTGTTCGGTGACAATGTTGAGGATAGCTTGGGGCATTGGCGGTTTCTCGTATTTTACTTGTTGTCAGGTGCAGCGGCGGGGGCCGTATTCGCGCTTACAGAGACGTCTTCAACTGTTCCGCTCATCGGTGCATCAGGCGCGATGGCCGGAATCCTGGGCGCCTACCTGATCTTGCACCCCAAAAAGCAGGTTTGGGTGCTTTTGTTTATGCGCATTCCGGTGCCTTTGCCAGCAGTATGGGCCATTTTGGGTTGGATCGGTTTTCAGTTTGTCTCGCTTTTCTCTGACAGTGGTGAAGGCCCGGTTTCCGTTGCCTGGTGGGCTCATATTGGTGGGTTTTTTGCCGGTATTGTGCTTCTTTTCGTTTTGGCACCGAAAACTCTGCGAAAATTCACAGAATAACTGCCTGCGGTTGAAAGTCGCAATTTGCCCATACCTGTCGCCTTGCGACATTGACTCTTTGGCAAACACACTTCATAGATTTCCGCCAGTTTTCATCAGGATTAGGAGCCGGGTCGAAGACCCATATTCCTCAAAAAGACACTTCAGGAGTGGATGAGATATGAAAGTCATCGTGCCCGTAAAGCGCGTTGTCGATTACAACGTGAAAATCCGTGTAAAAGCGGATGGATCAGGCGTTGAGCTCGCCAATGTGAAAATGTCCATGAACCCCTTTGACGAAATTGCCGTTGAAGAGGCTATTAGACTTAAAGAAGCCGGAACGGCTGAAGAAATTATAGCGGTATCTGTGGGGCCTCAACAGTCTCAGGAAACCATCCGCACCGCGCTCGCCATGGGTGCAGATCGCGGAATTTTGGTTAAGCATGACGAATATGTTGAACCGCTCTCCGTTGCTAAAATCCTCAAAGGTGTTGTTGAAGAAGAGGGCCCAGGCCTTGTCATTCTCGGCAAACAATCAATCGATGATGATTGCAACCAAACCGGTCAAATGCTTGCAGCACTGCTTGGGTGGCCTCAGGGCACGTTTGCATCGAAACTAGAACTTAACGGCGATAGTGCGAACGTAACCCGCGAAATTGATGGCGGCTTGCAAACCATCAAAACAAAGGCGCCACTCATTCTGACGACCGATTTGCGTTTGAACGAGCCGCGCTATGCGTCTCTTCCCAACATCATGAAGGCCAAGAAAAAGCCAATTGATGAGAAAACACCTGGCGATTACGGCGTCGATGTGAGCCCACGTCTCAATGTGGTGACAACCGTTGAGCCGCCGAAGCGTGAAGCAGGTGTCATTGTCGGTTCGGTTGCTGAACTGGTGGACAAACTCAAAAACGAAGCGGGAGTGATCTAATCATGGCAACCCTTCTTATTGCAGAACACGACAATGCCGAATTGAAAGACGCCACACACAA
>JBPCVX010000358.1:0-21812 GCA_051010095.1 Hyphomicrobiales bacterium | reverse complement strand
AATATCGCGCCAAGGGCAAAAACAAAGACGAAGTGCCTGTGGTGGAATTCCGCAAGGAATGCCGCGAGTTTGCTGATCACTGGATCGATGTGCAGCGTGAGGAATTCAAGCGCCTGGGCGTTGAGGGCGATTGGGATAACCCTTATCTCACCATGGCCTATGAAGCGGAATCCATTATTGCCAAGGAACTGATGAAGTTCGCCACATCGGGCCAGCTTTATCGCGGTTCAAAACCGATTATGTGGTCTGTGGTGGAACGCACAGCTTTGGCTGAGGCCGAGATTGAGTATCAAGAATATGAATCCGATGCGGTGTGGGTGAAATTCCCGATTGTTAATGGACCTGCTGAGCTTACAGATGCATCTGTTGTGATCTGGACCACCACCCCGTGGACCATACCGTGCAACCGGTGTGTGTGTTACTCTGAAAAAATTGCCTATGGCCTCTATGAAGTAACATCGGCTGAAAACGATTTTGGCCCTCAGCCGGGTGAGAAACTGATCTTTGCTGACGCGCTGGCTGAAGGCTGTGCCGCGCAAGCCAAGGTGCAGTTTAACCGCATGTCTGATGTTTCCGCAGCAGATTTCAAAGGCATGGTGCTTCACCATCCGCTGCGTGAGGCAGGCCTTGGCGGGTATCAGTTTATGGTGCCCATGTTGCAGGGCGACCATGTGACCGATGAAGCCGGTACCGGCTTTGTGCACACCGCCCCTGGCCATGGCCGCGATGACTTTGAAAACTGGATTGCCAAGCGCCGGGAAATTGAAGCTCTTGGCATCGATAGTTCCATTCCTTTCACGGTGGATGATGGTGGCTATTACACTGCAGATGCACCGGGTTTTGATGGTGTGCGTGTTATCGATGACAAGGGCAAAAAGGGCGATGCCAACCAACGGGTTATCACAGCGCTTATTGGTGTGAACAACCTGTTTGCCCGTGGACGGTTGAAACACGAATACCCTCATTCATGGCGTTCGAAAAAGCCGATTATCTTTCGCAACACCCCGCAATGGTTTGTCTATATGGACGAAGATATTGCAGCACAGGGTGATACCTTGCGTGCGCGCTGCCTTAAGGCGATTTCTGAAACCCGCTTCGTGCCGCAATCAGGCCAGGTGCGCTTGCATGGTATGATTGAGAATAGGCCAGACTGGGTGCTTTCGCGTCAGCGCGCGTGGGGTGTGCCAATTGCTGTGTTTGCGAACAAAGATGGTGAAATCCTCAAAGATGAAACGGTAAACGCGCGCATTGTTGAGGCATTTGCAAAAGAAGGTGCAGATGCCTGGTATGAGGAAGGTGCCAAGGAGCGCTTCCTCGGCAATGATCACGCCGCTGGTGAGTGGGAGATGGTCACTGACATTTTGGATGTGTGGTTTGATTCAGGCTCCACCCACGCGTTTGTGCTTGAAGAGCGTGAAGACCTTCACACCACACGCTCTTTTGAAGGTGGTGACGACCGTGTCATGTATCTTGAAGGCACTGACCAGCATCGCGGCTGGTTTCATTCGTCACTGCTTGAAAGCTGCGGTACACGCGGTCGGGCGCCTTATGATGAAGTGCTTACCCATGGGTTTGTGATGGCTGAGGACGGACGCAAAATGTCCAAGTCCCTGAATAATCAGACTGTACCACAAGACGTGATCCGCCAATCTGGTGCTGATATTCTGCGGCTGTGGGTGGTTTCCTCTGACTATTCGGAAGACTTGCGCATTGGGCCTGAAATCCTCAAGACCAATGCGGATGCCTACCGCAAGCTGCGTAACACGCTGCGCTTCATGTTGGGAAATCTGCACGGATTTAATGAAAGTGAGCGGATAGAGCTTGCTGATATGCCCGAGCTTGAACGTTATGTGTTGCATCGTCTCACTGAACTCGATGTAACTGTGCGCAAGGGCTACGCGGATTATGACTACAAGCGCATTTTTGCGCGCCTCTTCAATTTCTGCACGGTGGATCTGTCAGCCGTTTATTTCGATATCCGCAAAGATGCGCTTTATTGCGATGCGGCAACGAGCTTGAAGCGGCGCGCCTGCCGCACGGTTCTGGCTGAGATTTTTTCATGCCTCACAGCCTGGCTTGCGCCAATACTGCCGTTCACAATGGAAGAAGTGTGGCTGGCGGGTTCTGCTGGGGAAAGTGACAGTGTGCATTTGCGGCAATTCCCCGAAATTCCATCTGTGTGGCAGAATGATGCATTGGCTGAAAAGTGGAACAAAATACGCTCCGTGCGCCGCGTTGTGACAGGGGCTCTGGAAATTGAACGCCGTGAGAAACGCATCGGCTCTTCCCTTGAAGCTGCACCAGAGGTCTATATTGAAGATGATGCTTTACGCGCTATTTTTGATGATGAAGATTTGGCTGAAATTGCCATCACATCGCAAATTTCTGTGAGCGCGGGTGCTGGGCCAGAAGACGCATTCCGGCTTGATGAAGTTGCCGGAGTTGCTGTTGTTCCAGGGCTTGCTGAGGGTCAAAAATGTGCTCGGTCTTGGAAAATTCTCCCGGAAGTAGGAACTGATCCGGATTACCCTGAGCTTTCAGTCCGCGATGCAAAAGCCGTGCGCGAATGGGATGCGCGCGTGGCGGCTGAGTGAGGGTAAGATTGACCAGTCTTGCCAAAGCAGGTTTTTGGCTCGCGTTGGTGACGTTTGCTATCGATCAGGCTCATAAGTGGATTATGCTTGGCCCGGTCGACATCGCAAATACTCAACCCATTCGCGTTGCGCCGTTTCTCGATTTAATGCTGGCGTGGAACAAAGGCGTGTCTTACGGATGGTTTTCGCAAGACACCGACTTAGGCCGTTGGTTGCTTATTGCACTTGCCATTGCAGTTACGATTTTCTTATGCGTTTGGCTGATGCGTGCCACAACACGCTTTAGTGCATTTGGGCTTGGTTTGCTGATTGGCGGGGCGCTCTCAAACGCGCTTGACCGGGTTGTTCATGGGGCGGTTGCTGACTTTTTTGCGTTTCATGCCTACGGGTACAACTGGTATGTTTTCAACCTTGCAGATGTTGCCATAGTTGCAGGGGTGGTCGCTCTCCTGTATGATTCAATTGTGGATGGGACACGGTCTTAGATTTACCGGACATTAAGATAATGTCATTGTTCCGCCGCAATGAGCTTGTAGCGATTTCTTAAGAACAGTTGAGTTAGTGTCTGGAACATGGTTAACAAACTCCAGACAAGTTGCGGGAAATAATATCTTGCTTAGTAATTTTAAAATTCTGATCGTTTCCAGTGTTGCGCTTGGCATTGCCGGGTGTTCGAGCACTGGCGATTCTTTAAATGATATGATGGGCCTAAGTAAAGACGTGCCGGATGAAAGTCAGGTGCGCACAAATCAAGCGCTGGCGATGCCGCCTGATTTGCAGCTGCGCGCGCCTTCTGGCGAAGTTACCGAAACTGGCCAGCCTAATCCTTATGCGCAAACAGGCACTGTCCAGCCGCCTGCGACAACACCGCCGCAAACAGCATATCCAGCCGAGCCAGACTACAATGCGCCTGTGCAGAATCAGCAGGTGGCTACAACGCAGCAGCAGGTGGCTACAACGCAGCAACAAGTGGCTGCAGCCCCTCAACAGGTGCAGCCTAACCAAGCCGCCGATGTTTACGCGCAACACGGCATTTCGCGTTATAATCCCGATGGCACGGAAAAAGACCAAGGTCAGTTGACAAAAGAATTGCGTGCAGCCATTCAGGCCAAAAAGCGGACACAGAACAAGAACTACGGTACTGTGTTTAATGTTGGTGAATTGTTCAATTAATCAAATTAATGAGCATTGAAAAAAATGGCGGCAGAATTCAATCTGCCGCCTTTTTCTATGCGTAAGAGTCATTAGGTTTGGACACCGAATTCGGAAATCGGCAAAGTTGGTTCGTGTTCGCATTGGCGTTACTAAGAATTAATTTGTGAACGAGCTTTGATTTCCCCATATTGCGCATCAAGATAAGCAACCCAGGCAGGCCCCATGCTGACCCGATCAAATACTTCAAAACTTATTCTGGCTTTTTTAGCAACGTTGTTGACATACGCAGCCGTGCAAGCGGCAGGCACAGGCGAGGATGATGTCACCACATTCAAACTTGATAACGGTATGGATGTGGTAATTATTCCTGACCACCGCGCACCGGTTGTTACCCATATGGTGTGGTATAGAGTTGGTTCTGCTGATGAGGCCCCGGGAAAAGGTGGCATTGCCCATTTTCTAGAGCATCTGATGTTCAAGGGCACACAGGCCATTCCACCAGGTGAATTCTCAAAGATCGTGCGTCGTAATGGCGGTCGCGATAACGCATTTACCTCAACCGACTACACCGCCTATTTCCAACGCATATCAAAAGATCGCCTTGATCTGGTTATGAAGCTTGAGGCGGACCGCATGACGAACCTGGTTCTTACCGACGACGAAGTATTGCCGGAGCGGAGTGTTGTTTTAGAAGAGCGCCGTTCGCGCGTTGATAATGATCCTTCAAGTCGTCTTTCCGAGCAGGTGAATGCGGCTCTATATTTGGCGCACCCTTACGGCAATCCGGTGATCGGTTGGCCGACGGAAGTGAGCAAATTGAATTTGAACGACGCGATGTCGTTTTATAAGCAATATTATAGGCCCTCCAACGCCATATTGATTGTTGCTGGTGATGTGACTGCGGACGAAATCAGGCCGTTGATTGATAAGCATTACGGGGCGATCCCGTCGATGGGTGAGATGCCGCCGCGGGTGCGCCCGAAGGAGCCCCGCCCGCAGGCTGAACGCCGTGTCGTTTTAAAAGATCCGCGTGTAACCACGCCATCAATACGCCGGGCATACCTTTCTTCATCTTACAGCACTGCAGAAAAAGGTGAGGCTGAAGCTCTTGATGTTTTGGCGCAAATCTTAGGCGGTGGCACAACAAGCAAGCTGTACCAAAAACTTGTTGTTGAACAGAAACTGGCTTCCTATGCAGGCGCTTTCTATCGCGGCGATGCTTTGGATGCAGGCAGCTTCGCGGTTTATGCAGCGCCACCTCCAGGTGGGGGACGCCAAGAACTTGTCGCCCTGGAAGCTGCGATTGATGACGTATTGAAAGATTTCATTGCCAACGGTGTGAGCGCTGAAGAGGTGCGCGATGCGCAAAACGCACTTGTTTCACAAACGGTTTATTCCCTTGATAGCCAAACCACGCGCGCGCGCATATATGGCGCAGCACTGACCACCGGACAAAGCGTGGAAGATGTCAAAGAATGGCCCAATCGCATTGAAGCGGTAACCCCTGAAAGCGTCAAAGCAGCTGCGCAGAAATTCCTAAAGCGCGAGGCTTCTGTAACTGGCCTCCTCCTTAAGCAAGAAACCGAACAAACTGGTGAGCCAAAATCATGATGCCCCGAATATCGAATTATCCTTTCATGCTGCGCTACGTGTGCGTTGTGCTCGTGCTTTCAATGGCTTTCTTGTTTGCAAGGGATGCCCGCGCCGTCGACATTCAGCAGGTAAAGAGCCCTGGCGGTATTGAAGCCTGGTTGGTTGAAGATAGATCAATTCCATTGATCACCGTGCGTTTTGCGTTTGAGGGCGGTACCGCTGGTGACCCTAAAGATCTTGAAGGTGTAGCGCATTATCTCTCTGGCATGCTGGATGAAGGTGCTGGGGATTTGCCATCCAAGGACTTTCAGAAAAGGGTCAAAGATCTTGCGATGCGTTTATCGTTCGAGGCGGGCCGAGATAGGTTCTATGGAACTTTTCAGACCCTATCTAAAAACCGTGATGAAGCGTTTGGCTTGCTCGCATTGGCGCTCAACGAACCACGTTTTGATGATGAGCCGCTTGAGCGGGTGCGCAAGCAGATTATTTTGGGCTTAAAGTCAGATGAACAAAATCCAAATTCAATTGCTGCGCGCTCTTGGATGAAGATTGCCTTTGGCGCTCATCCTTATGCACGTGCAACTGAAGGCACGATTGACAGTGTTCAAAAGATTTCAGCAGACGATCTGCAGGCGCTGACCAAGCGCCTTTTCACGCAGGAAGGCGTCAGGATTGCTGTGGTTGGCGATATTGATGCAAAGACCCTTGGCACCTTGCTTGACAAAACCTTCGGAACGATGAGCAAAGAGCGTCTCATGCCGGTGGTGCCAGAAGCTCAAGTGAATGATGCAGCGACTGTAGAAGTGATTGAACGCGATATTCCGCAATCTGTTATTCAGTTTGGCCATGCTGGCATTGGCCGCAAAGACGAAGATTTTATCGCAGCCTACATTCTGAATTATATTCTTGGCGGTGGTGGCTTTGGCTCCAGACTGACGGAAGAAATCCGCGAAAAACGCGGGCTTACCTATTCGGTCTACAGCTATCTTTCGCCGTTTGATCGCGGGTCAGTGCTGATTGGTGGCGCTGCAACGCAGAACAAGCGTGCGGAAGAAACCGTCTCGCTAATCCGCAAGGAATTGGAGAGGATGGCAACCGAAGGTCCAACGGACAAAGAGTTGCGTGAGGCAAAAACCTACCTCACAGGATCTTATCCACTACGTTTTGATACCTCTAAGAAAATCGCTTCCCAGCTTCTGGCTATCCAGATCGATGATCTCGGTCTTGATTACATTGACACGCGTAATGACAAAGTGCGCGCGGTGACCTTGGACGACGTGAAAAGCATGGCAAAGCGGCTTCTTAAACCTGGTGAATTGATTATTACCATTGTCGGCAAGCCGGATGGACTAAAGTCTACAACGTCGCAAGGCGGATAACTGCTTGAAACAATGCCGCGACCTAGGGCATGAAAGGGGCGGTCAATATGGAGCGCCAAGCCTTGCCTTATATTCACGATGTATCACGTTGTCTTGCCACCACCATTGGTGAAGGTGGGGTTGCACAGGCAGAAATAGATGCCTTATTGCCCAAGGCTGGCGAGGCGCTCGTCAAACTGCGCACAGTGTATGAAGACAATTCTCTTCCGCTCCTTCGCCTGCCAGAACGCACTGACGACATTGAAGAATGCGCTAATGCGCTCCAGGGTTTTGTGCGTGGCGCTGAAACTGTTTACATTTTGGGCACGGGCGGTTCATCTCTTGGTGGGCAAGCGCTTGTGCAATTGCATGGATATCGCGTGCCAGGCGTCCTGCCCAGCAGCACGCCCGGCACGGTTTTCATGGATAATCTGGACGGCAACACTATGGCGCAGTATTTGCGCGATTGCGACTTGCGTCAGGCGCGTTTTATCGTGATATCCAAATCTGGCGGCACGCCTGAGACCATTTCCCAACTTATCGCCATCATTGAAGCGTTGAAAGAAGAAGGGCTCGAATGGAACATTGGCGGCCATATTCTGGGTGTGAGCGAGCCGGGTAGTTCTGACAAAAATGCGTTGCGGCGGTTGGCGGAACGTTATGCAATAACTGTTCTTGATCACGATCCCAATATTGGTGGGCGTTTCTCGGTATTGTCCAATGTAGGTATTCTACCAGCCTTAATTATGGGGCTTGATGTGCATGCCTTGCGTGCAGGCGCCCATGAAGTGCTGCAGCCTATCCTTGATAACGTAACTCCTGAAGCCAGTGCCCCCGCTTTGGGTGCTGTCATCAACCATTGCCTTGCGCAAAACCATGGGCACACCGCATCTGTGATCATGCCTTATACCGACCGCCTGCGCCTGTTTTCTGCATGGTTTGGGCAATTATGGGCAGAAAGCCTTGGCAAGGAAGGTATGGGCACAGCGCCCATTGCAGCGGCCGGTCCGGTCGATCAGCATTCGCTCTTTCAACTGTTCAACGGTGGTCCTAAAGACAAACTGGTAAACTTCATTATGACTAGGGCGGCAGGCAAGGGCCCGCGCATTCCCGACAGTTATGCTTCTGACCCGCTGGTTGGTTATTTGGCGGGCCACACCATAGGTGATCTGGTAGATTGCGAGCAGCGCGCCAGTGCGGAAACGCTTGCAAAAAATGGCAGGCCGGTGCGCATTTTCTCTATTGATAAACTCAACGAGCACTCGCTTGGCGGATTGTTGATGCATTTCATGCTTGAGACGATCATTACTGGTCACTTGATGGGTGTTGATCCGTTTGATCAACCGGCTGTGGAAGACAGCAAGGTTTTGACCCGGGAATATTTGAAAACCATGTAATGCATTTGCGACTCATGGCATTGTTGAACCATGACCATTCGCAAACTCCCAGATGGATTGGTAAACCGCATTGCCGCAGGCGAGGTGATTGAGCGTCCCTCCAGCGTGGTCAAGGAGTTGGTTGAGAACGCAGTCGATGCTGGCGCACACCATATCGATGTAACTTTCACTCAAGGGGGCCGAGAACTCATCCGCGTGGTGGATGATGGTTCGGGCATGGGAGCTGATGAACTGGCGCTGGCAATCGAGCGCCATGCCACGTCCAAGCTGAATGGCGACGACTTGCTGAATATTCGCACAATGGGTTTTAGGGGCGAAGCCTTGCCTTCGATCGGTGCGGTAAGCCGGCTCACCATAACCTCACGTCTGCATGGCAGTGAGGGCGGTCATGAAATTCACGTCGAGGGCGGTGCAGTGTCGGCTGTGAGGCCTGCCGCAACCACACCTGGAACGCGGGTCGATGTGCGCGATCTTTTCTATGCCGTGCCTGCCAGGCTTAAGTTTTTGAAATCGGAACGCTCAGAGACCAATGAAACCATAGATGTGATGCGGCGCATCGCGTTGGCCAACCCGGAAGTTGCGTTCACGCTTACTGCGGGCGAGCGCACCAGCTTAAATTTCAGTGGTGCCGGGCTTGATCCGGATGCCCGGTTTAAACGGGTGCGCGAGGTGATGGGCCGCGAGTTTGCAGAAAACGCGATTCCCATCTCCCATGAGCGCGATGGTGTGAAACTCACAGGGTTTGCCGGTCTACCGACGTTGAACCGGTCGCAAGCCAACATGCAGTTTGTGTTCGTCAACAACCGTCCGGTGCGCGACAAGCAGCTTTCGGGCGCTGTGCGCGCAGCATATATGGATTTTCTTGCCCGTTACCGACACCCAATGGTGGCGCTGTTTATCGATCTCGATCCTCACGAGGTTGATGTAAACGTGCACCCAGCCAAAGCAGAAGTGCGGTTTCGCAACCCAGGCCTTGTGCGTTCGCTCATCGTGGGTGGATTGAAAACAGCCCTTGCCAACGCAGGCCACCGAGCCTCGAACACAGTTGGTGAAGCGACTTTCAGCGCCCTGCGGCCCGCGCAAAGCGGCATGCCAGCTGGATATCAGCAAGACTATATGCAGCGCCCATCCGCCGGGTTTGCGGAAGCCGCGTCCACCTATCAGGCGCCATTGCCACACGAGGCAGCAAGTGGGTTTACAGATTTCGGTCAGCCAAGTGCTGATGCCCGCGCCAATGAAACCGCTCCAAATCCTGATGCGTTTGACAAACCTTTAGGTGCTGCCCGCGCGCAGGTGCATGAGAACTACATCATCGCGCAAACCACGGATGGCATGGTGATTATTGACCAACATGCTGCCCATGAACGCCTTGTCTATGAGCGCTTCAAGAAGGCGCTTGCCGATGCAGGTGTTGCAACCCAAATGCTTTTGGTTCCCGAAGTCGTAGAGCTGGATGAAGCCGCGGTGAGCAGACTTTCAGCACACGCTGATGGTTTGAAAGAGCTTGGACTGGTTCTGGAGGACTTTGGCGGCAACACCATCGTTGTTCGTGAAACACCAGCCGTCTTAGGCGAGGCGAATGTGCAAGGCCTGGTGAAGGATCTGGCCGATGATTTGGCAGAACTTGGAGAAGGGCATTCCCTGCGCGAACGCATTGACCACGTGTTGGCGACAATGGCGTGTCACGGTTCGGTGCGGTCAGGCCGCAGGCTGAGGGCTGAAGAAATGGATGCGCTGTTGCGGGAAATGGAGGCAACGCCCCATTCTGGCCAATGCAATCACGGTCGCCCCACATATGTTGAGTTAAAGCTGAAGGACATCGAGCGCCTGTTTGGCCGCAGTTAGGCCTACTCTCCCAGGCCTTCTACATAACGACCCATTGAAAGCGCTGCACTTGAATAGACCTCTTGCTGATCAACGTTCCAGTATCGGAGCTGATCCAGCGGAATAGGTTTGCCTGTCACCGCACAGCGCACGAAATCGCCTGGCGTGACCACAAAAAACTCAGATCCCTCAAAGCGCAATTTCGCTTCCTTACCCGGGGAGAAATTTGGCTGAAACCTGTTCATGGCTCGATGTCTTACCTGATAATTGTGAAGAGAAAAAGCTCAATCTGCGGGCGGTTCATGGCGTGAGAAAGGAATAACTGCCACGGGAGCAAGTTCCACCAGAAAGTCTTCATGCCCGAGGCCGGCTACCATGACGGATGTGCTTGTCGGGGCATAACCTTCTCCAAACACCTCGCTGCGCACCTTTTGTATAGCCGGCAATTGCGATTGATCTGTGTAGTAGGTTGTTACCGAAACCAAATCTTCAAGCGTGCCACCGAGGGCTGCCAAGATAGCAGCGGTGTTCTGAAAACACTGTCTGGTTTGCGCCTCGATATCGCCCCGCCCGACGATGTTTTCGTTTTCATCCCAAGCGACCTGGCCTGTGAAATGAACAACCTGCCCCTCTGCCTGCGCAACGGCCATGGAAAAGCCACGGCCACGTGGATGCCAGACGCCAGATGGATTGAACCCTTTGTGCATGATTGTGTCCTAAAATAGTGAGCCCTGATCCTTTGTGGCGGGCACGGACTTTTTCTTTTTCGGGGCAGGTTTCTTTGGCGCTTCTTTTGAGGTGCCATCGATAATTGCATCCACGCGTGCATCATTGAATTCGATCTCAACGCTTTGCCCGGTGCTTACAGATGCCGCATCCCGAAGAGGCTTGCCATCTGCTTTGTCGCGCACAAGAGCAAAGCCGCGATTGAGCACTGAGTGATACCCAAGAGCGGCGAGTAACTGCGTTTGCGCGTTAAGGGCCTGCTGTTGGCGTTCAAGCAGAGCACGCGCGGCAACGTGTGGGCGGATGCCGACGCGAGCTGCGAGCCGTTCGCGCTTTTCGCTCAGCGCACGATGGATGGTAACAGGTGTATGCAGCGCCTTCACCCGTTCAAGCCGGCCACGATAGGTACTTGCACACGCTTGTAAACCACGACCAAGCCGTTGGGTGGCGCCATCAAGGCGTTGGCGCGGCAGGGCGAGTGTATCTTCAAGCTTTGGCAAGCCTCGTGAGGCCGCGCGCAGTGCCTGCCCACGTTCGGTGAGCCCGCGTCTGAGTGTGCGCCGCAGACGCGCAGCGAGATCATCCGTCTGATTTAGTAAATCGAGCCGCACGGGCACAGCGCGCTCAGCAGCACCCGTTGGTGTAGGCGCACGGTAGTCTGCAGCATGGTCGATCAGCGTCCAGTCGGTCTCGTGACCCACCGCTGAGATGATGGGAATGTTACTTTCTGCCGCCGCGCGCACCACCTCTTCTTCGTTAAAGCCCCATAGGTCTTCAAGGGAGCCACCACCACGCGCCACGATCAAAAGGTCTGGCCGGGGCGGCGTTGTCTCGCCATCAAACTGATTAAAACCCCGTATTGCGCGCGCCACTTCTTGAGCGGAGGTTTCGCCTTGAACCCGCACCGGCCACACCATCACATGGCGCGGAAAGCGGTCGTCAAGCCTGTGCAAAATATCGCGGATTACGGCACCTGTTGGCGACGTCACGACGCCGATTGTTTGTGGCAAAAAGGGGAGAGGCTTCTTGCGGGTGTCATCGAACAGGCCTTCTGCAGCGAGCTTTTTGCGGCGTTCTTCCAGCAGCGCCATAAGCGCGCCAACGCCGGCGGGTTCCATACTATCGATAATGATCTGATATTTGGATTGGCCAGGAAATGTTGTGACTTTCCCGGTGACGATCACTTCAAGACCTTGCTCGGGTTGGATTTTGAGCCTGCCCGCAACGCCCTTCCAGATGACGCCATTCAAGACGGATTTATCGTCCTTGAGATCAAGATAGACATGGCCTGATGCGGGCCGCGACACCCGTCCCAGTTCGCCGCGCACCCGCACATGGCCGAATGTGTCTTCCACCATGCGTTTGAGTGCGGTTGAAATCTCACTGACGCTGTATTCGCCCACGTTTGCGGGTGTATCAGCCTCATCGGGCGTGTCGAATGGCCAGGCGCTTGTGTTATCTTCTGTGGACATGTGGTTGCGAATCCTCAAACTTCTGTCTCAATGAAAGTTAGAGCAAGTATCGCTCATATTGACTCATTTGACCGGTCTTTTCACGTCTTTTGGCACGGCGCAAGCAACACCTTGGTCTCGCTGACCACAAGTTGCTTGCAACAAAGCCAAGGGGCGTGAAAATCCGGCCGTAGGTGGGCTAAATTGACACACCAGCTTCGTTGCGGGCCTTAACCGATACCCGCATCGCTTTGTGCCCCGCGCCTTGCTGGACACACCAATTTGGCTCCATCAAAGTGGTTCAATATGAGTGATTCTTGCTCTAAAATCAGCGTGAGAGCAAGGACGTAAACATGAATATCCTCGTGATTGGGTCGGGCGGGCGCGAACATGCGCTGTGCTGGGCGATCCGCAATAGCCCATTATGCGATGCGCTTTATTGTGCGCCAGGAAATGGCGGCATAACCGGTGTTGCCACCTGTGTGAAGCTAGACGCGGCTGAGCATGCGGATATTGTGGCGTTTTGTGCTGAAAGAGATATTGATTTTGTGGTTATTGGACCTGAAGTGCCGCTGGTGGCGGGATTGGCTGATGATCTGCGCGCTGCGGGAATAAAGGTGTTTGGGCCGTCTGCCGCCGCGGCCATGCTGGAAGGTTCCAAAGGGTTCACCAAAGATCTTTGTGCAAACCACGATATTCCAACCGCAAAGTATGGCCGGTTTTCAAACGCTGAAGATGCAACAAGATATTTGGGTGTCACCGGTGCGCCGGTTGTTGTGAAGGCAGATGGGTTGGCTGCTGGCAAAGGCGTTATCATTGCGGAAAGTTTGGCTGAGGCGAAGGCGGCGGTTGACGATATATTCGCAGGTGCATTCGGAGATGCTGGCGCTGAAGTGGTCATTGAAGAGTTTCTTGAAGGGGAAGAGGCAAGCTTCTTCGCGCTTGTGGATGGCAAGACCGCATTGCCGCTCACCACTGCGCAAGACCATAAACGTGTTGGCGATGGCGATATCGGCCCTAATACGGGCGGTATGGGCGCATATTCCCCAGCATCGGTGATGACCCAAGAAATGTGCAATCGCGTCGTGGACGAGATCATTACCCCCACGGTTGTCGCCATGTCTGAAGCAGGAACTCCGTTTAAGGGCGTCTTGTTTGCGGGTCTGATGATAACTGCCAAAGGTCCAGAATTGATCGAATATAATGTGCGCTTTGGTGATCCGGAATGCCAGGTGTTGATGATGCGTCTTAAAGACGATCTGGTCACCTTGCTTATGGCGTGTGAGGACGGAACACTTGATAAGGTCTCCACCATCCGCTGGCATGATGATGCAGCGCTGACCGTCGTAATGGCCGCAAAAGGGTATCCTGGAAGTTACGAAAAAGGCGATGTCATTAATGGATTGGCGGAGGCGCGCGACAGCACGGATATTGAGATTTTTCATGCCGGTACAGCACTTGCTGATAATGGCAAGATTATCGCCACTGGTGGCCGGGTGCTCAATGTCACCGCGCGGGGCGAAAACGTAACCGCAGCTCAGGCGCGCGCCTATGATGCAGTTTCCCAAATCGATTGGCCCGGTGGTTTTTGTCGACATGATATTGGCTGGCGGGCTGTTAATCGTGAAAGCAAGTAATGGGTTACATTCCTAAAATTTGCCGCTAATTTTTCGCACATGAACGAGCGCATAGACAGACAAGAAAGCTATGAAGGAACCAAACCGGTGGTGCAGGCGCACCGGATTGATGAAACGCGCCTTGCGCAGTTCATGACCAACCATATTGAGGGGTTCAAAGGGCCCATTGAAGTTGAGCAGTTCAAGGGTGGGCAGTCTAATCCTACATATTGCATTACCGCGACGTCTGGCAAATATGTGTTGCGTCGGAAACCTCCTGGAAAACTGTTAAAATCCGCCCATGCGGTAGACCGTGAATACCGCGTGATATCGGCCTTAAAGGCGCAAGATTTTCCAGTACCAAAACCTCATGTGCTCTGCACCGATGACAGCGTTTTGGGCACCATGTTTTACATTATGGATTTTGCTGATGGGCGCGTGGTTTGGAACCCACATGTTCCTGATGTAAGCCGTGAGCACCGCGCGGCCATTTTTGATTCATTGAATGCAACTATCGCTCAACTTCACGCGATTGATCCCGATTATGCCGGCTTGTCTGATTTTGGAAAGCCAGGGGGGTATGTTGCACGCCAGATTGACCGCTGGTCGAAGCAGTATAAGGCGTCTGAAACCCAAAAGGTTGTGGAAATGGACAAGCTCATGGCGTGGTTGCCTGATGCTTGTCCTGAAGATTCTGACGTGGCCGTTGTGCATGGGGATTTCAGGTTAGATAACGCTGTGCTGCACAAGACCGAACCTGATATTATCGCGGTGTTGGATTGGGAGTTATCGACTCTGGGTGATCCGATTGCCGATTTCACTTATCATATGATGCAATGGCATATGCCGCCCTCTAATTCTGGCGCAGGTGTTGGATCGCTCATTGGCCACGATCTCGATGAACTCGGTATTCCTTCGATGGAGGATTACATAGAGCGATATTGTGAGCGCACTGGGCGCAGCGAAATTGGCAACTTTGACTTTTACTTCGCCTACAATTTCTTTCGTATGGGCGCGATATTTCAAGGTATTGTCGGTCGCGTGCGCGATGGGACGGCGGCCAATCCCAATGCTGCGGCCATGGAGAGCCAAGTTGCCCCTATGGCTGAGGTGGCGTGGCGCTATGCCAAGCGCGCAGGGGCTTGAAAATAGAGTGCCCAAAGCGTAAGTATAATTATGAACGACGTTCATAAATAGGTTGAGATATGAAAATCGGTTTGGCTCTTGGCGGTGGAAGTGCACGCGGGTTGGCGCACATTACTGTGCTGCAGGCATTTGATGATCTCGGCGTGAAGCCGGTCATAATGTCGGGTTGTTCGATGGGTGCATTGGTCGGCGCGACATATGCGTCGGGGATTTCGGCGAAAGATATCGCAGAACACGCTTGCAGCGTATTGGATAATCGGATCGAAGCGGTTCGCCATATATTTACGGCCAACAAAGGCAACTTGTTCGATCTTCTCAACTTCAAAGGGTTAGGTGCTGTGCATGTTGATGGCAAGCACCTTGCAGACCTCGTCATGCCCAAAGGCACGGCGGAGCGTGTTGAAGACACTTCCATTCCGTTCAAAGTGGTCGCGACCGATTTTTATAATCAGGAACAGCATGTATTTGTGACCGGTGACATGGCTGAAGTCGTTGCAGCGTCTATTGCCATACCAGGCGTTATTTCAGCACCAGAGATCAATGGGCGCTTGTTTGTGGATGGGGGCATGACCAACCCGGTGCCATTTGACCTGATCCGCGATGAGGCAGATTTTGTTGTGGCTGTCGATGTCACGGGGCGACCCATTCGGCAGCCCGAAAAACACCCCTCAAATATTGAACTGGCAACTGGCGCTATGCTGACTATGTTCCGCCAGATTGCGGTTATCCGGCGCGAGTTGGCGCCGCCAGACGTTTATATTGAGCCGAATGTTGAGGATTTCGGTGCAGGTGACTTCTTCAGCATTCGCGAAATTCTTCATGCCGCACGGCCTGCACGCGATGAACTGAAACGTGCACTAGAAGCGCACATCAACGCCGTGTCTTAAAGAAACCTTTGAGCAACTCAACTGATTGACGTTCCATAATTCCGCTATAGATTTCAGGCGCATGGTGACAGGTTTTCTGCGAAAAGAACCGCGCGCCGTGATCTATTCCACCGCCCTTTGTATCTTCTGCGCCATAATAGAGCCGCCTGATGCGCGCAAATGAAATCGCACCTGCGCACATAGTGCAGGGTTCAAGCGTTACATAGAGATCACAGTCGACAAGCCGCTCGCTGCCAAGCGTTTCGCAGGCAGCACGGATTGCCAGAACTTCCGCGTGCGCCGTGGGGTCGTTCAATTCCATAATTCGATTGCCCGCGCGTGCGAGCACATTGCCATTGGCGGAGACGATCACGGCGCCGACGGGCACTTCGCCGCGTTCAGCCGCAATCTTTGCTTCTTCCAGCGCTGCTAGCATGTGTGTATTCATCTCGCCTTTCATCGTCTTTATGGGTGTGCTTGGTCAAGGGGTTTGCTATGAGGGGGCCATGACAGAAGAAAAAGAAAATAAAGGCGAACGCATCGCCAAGCGAATTGCGCGTGCAGGCGTCTGTTCACGCCGTGATGCAGAGCGCATGATCACTGAGGGGCGTGTTAAGCTCAATGGCAAGGTGCTTGAGAGCCCAGCTATTACCGTTACCGATGAAGATGAGATTCACGTAAACGGTGCTTTGCTGCCAAAGGCGGAATCGGCACGATTATGGCGTTACCACAAGCCGGTTGGTCTGGTGACCAGCCACCGCGACACAAAGGGACGGCGCACGGTATTCGAAGCGTTGCCAGATACATTGCCCCGGGTGATCTCAATAGGCAGGCTTGATATTAACACTGAAGGGTTGCTGTTGCTCACCAATGACGGCGGGCTTGCGCGCACGCTGGAATTGCCATCCACAGGGTGGGTGCGGCGTTACAGGGTGAGGGCATTTGGCGGTGTGAGCCAGGAAATGCTGGATAAGTTAAGTGCGGGTATTGAAATCGAGGGTGTGAACTACGGCTCGATTGACGCAAAACTTGATAAGGTGCAGGGCAAAAATGCCTGGATGACACTGGCTTTGCGCGAAGGTAAGAACCGTGAAATCAAAAGGGTTTTGGAGCATTTGGGTCTGCAGGTGAACCGGCTTATTCGCCTCTCGTTTGGCCCCTTTCAACTCGGCGATCTTAAAACCGGCGACGTGGAAGAAATTCCACAAAAGGTTATTCGCGAGCAAATGGGCCGCCACATGGGTAAATCTAAAAAGCCACAATCTGCGCGGCCAAAAAAGCAAGCGAGTGGAAAAAAGACACATGCGCATCGTCGGCGGAAAACATAAGGGAAAAGCGTTGGCAACGCCAAAGTCGCGTGCCATCCGTCCAACCTCTGATCGCACCAGGGAAGCGGTTTTCAATATTCTAGCTCATGGTGTTGAAGGATTTTCACTAGAAGGTGCGCGCGTCTGCGATCTCTTTGCTGGTACTGGCGCCTTGGGCTTAGAAGCTTTGTCGCGTGGCGCGTGGTTTTGTTTGTTTATGGAAGAAAGCGCTGACGCACGCGCACTGATCAGGCAGAATGTTGAAGTCGTTGGTGCGCAGGGGAGTAGCAAGATTTGGCGTCGGGATGCGACCAGACTTGGTCGTGCGGCCCCAATGGAGCCATTTGACTTGATTTTCGTCGACCCGCCCTATGGCAAAGGTTTAGGGGAGAAAGCGCTTCGGTCCACGTTGGAAGACGGCTGGATTGTGCCAAATGCTATATGCGTGCTGGAGGAAGACGCCAAGGCCACCATTGTAGATATACCGGGCTTCAAACAAATCGACCTGCGCACCTATGGAGATACGCAGGTCGTCATCTTGATGCATTTGGGGGAGCCTAACGCACCGGGGTAGAGGCATACCAGGTCTGTCGTGCCTGACGGCGGCGGCGTTTCGAAATCCGGTCCATTTCAAAGGCAGCATTGATATTCAAAGGCAATTTCGATGCCCAGACGACATCGTCATATGTCACTCCAATATCGTCGAGCATACGATCGTCAAGCTCTGACATTGCGCGAATTTTCCGGCGAATTTGCCAGTTGTGATAGTGGGTATACAGCTTTTGCCAAAAAGAGCTGTTGTGTGGGGCAAAAGTGTTGCTTTGTGTCGTTTCTGAATAGCTCATGACATAGGTCTCCTGTTCATGGAAATCGAGGGGTTTCCATGTTGTCCCCGATAAGCGCTCAGGGATTTATCGTGTTGCGATGAAATTAATTTGACATTTGTCTATTGATTTAACAAACGAATAGTTTTTATATATTGCATCAAATAAATTGATGTAATGGAATATCCCCGTGGCCCTCAATCTCGATGTTGAATTGCTGAAAACGTTCATTGCTATTGCTGATACCGGCAGCTTCTCGAAAGCGGCTGAAGAAGTGCACAAAACACAATCGGCCGTTTCCATGCAGATGAAACGCCTGGAGGAAATTGTAACCAAGCCCTTATTCGTGAAGCAGGGTAGGGTCAACCGTCTCACCTCTGATGGCGAGCAATTGCTGGCCTATGGCCGGCGCATCATCCGTATCGCTGATGAAGCAATGCAGAACTTTACAGAGCCTGAATGCTGTGGACATGTGGCGCTTGGAACACCTGATGACTATGCGGATCGATTGTTGCCGGAAGTTTTGGCGCGATTCTCTCGCACCCACCCTCATGTGGAAGTTAAAGTTGAATGCCTGGGCAGCCACACATTGGCGAAAAAAGTAGAGCGAGCAGAGCTCGATCTTTCCATTGTTACCTGTGAAGACAATTTGACCCAACTTCCGATAGAGCATTTGCGCACCGAGCCATTGTTGTGGGTTACATCACCCCGCCACTGCACCCACGAAGAGAAGGTTCTGCCGGTTGCTGCTCTTAACACAGATTGTTATTGGCGCATGCTTTCTCTCGAAGGCCTTGATATGAACGATATAGATTATCGGGTCGCCTATACATCAAGCAGTTGTCTTGGTGTTGCCGCAGCCGTGCAAGCAGGACTTGCCGTGGCGGCGATGCCGGATCTGGTCATGCGACCTGGCATGCGTGTTCTAAAGCCTGCGGATGGATTTCCAGATTTACCGGACATCAACATCGGCATGATTCACAAGCCCGGAGAACTATCCACCCCCGAGCTTGCTCTTGCCAATCACATTCGTGATTCTTTTTCGAATTTGAACGGTCATCTCGTGGCGGCGGAATAAGCTTAGTAAGCGCAGTCGGTGAAGACTCGCTCAATATCACCGTTCCACTCGGTGTCATAAAGTTCCAGCAGCCGATCGGCGGGCGTCATGCCGCTCTCAACAATCTGTTCAAGCTCGTTGAGATATATGCGTTCATCATTTCCCATGCCATCGGGTTTCTTGCGCGCCTGTAAACCGGCTTTCGCGATCTCTACTGTCTCGCGTGCCACATCTAGCAGCGTGCCTGAGCGGAAAGGTGCCTCCAAAGCCAGTTTCGGAACATTGTCTCTCAGCGTTTGCTGTTCGGCAACGCTCCAATCCTTCACCAGATCCCATGCAGCATCAAGACTTGCTTGATCGTACATCAACCCCACCCAGAACGCGGGCAAAGCGCAGAGCTCACGCCAAGGTCCGCCGTCCGCGCCACGCATTTCGATGAATTGTTTCATGCGCACTTCAGGAAAAATCGTGGTGAGGTGGTCCGACCAATCTTTCAGCGTCGGCAATTCTCCGGGCAGTTGCGGCAGTTTACCTTGCATAAAGTCGCGGAAGTTTTCGCCGGAAACATCGTGGTATGTGCCATTGCGATAAACAAAATACATAGGCACATCAAGCGCATAGTCGGTGTAGCGCTCAAAGCTAAAATCATCATCGAAGACAAATGGCAGCATACCTGTGCGATCAGGGTCGGTGTCGGTCCACAAGTGCGAGCGATAGCTATGATAGCCGTTCGGCACGCCTTCTTTAAATGGTGAGTTGGCGAACAAAGCCGTTGCCACGGGCTGTAGCGCCAAGCCCACCCGCATCTTCTTGATCATGTCTGCTTCTGAGGCAAAGTCGAGATTGACCTGCACTGTGCACGAACGAAACATCATATCGCGCCCCAGATTGCCCTTCTTTTGCATGTAGGCGCGCATGATTTTATAGCGCCCCTTGGGCATCATTGGGGTTTCTTCAAATGTCCATTTCGGCGAAAAGCCAAGCCCCAAAAACCCAATACCAAGTTCTTCGGCAACTTCACGCACTTGCGCCAAATGGGTATGTACCTCAGAACATGTTTGGTGGAGATGGACCAGCGGGGCGCCGGAAAGTTCAAACTGCCCACCAGGTTCCAGCGAGACGTTGCCGCCTGTTTCGGGATCAGAGAGCCCGATAATATTATCGCCCTCCATGACGGGTTCCCAGTCAAAGCGCTCATGCATTCCACTCAACATGGCCTGAATACCGTTTGGGCCTTCGTAGGGAAGTGGACTGTGGTCATCTAAATGAAAGCCAAATTTCTCATGCTCGGTGCCGATGCGCCATGCTTTTTGCGGTTTGCAACCGTCTTCAAGAAATTTTGTAAGCTGCGCCAAATCTTCGATAGGGCGGGAGGTTTCAGGAGTATCTGGAGAGGGAATGCTCACGGGATATCAATCCTTAGCGGTCCAGTTTGCGAACCTAAAAGAGGGACATTTCATTTTCTGATCCAATCTCTAGCCTTGAATGGTCACGTGGGCAAGCCTGTGTTTATGAATGGCTTTGCCAATCTCCAAGGGTTGCTTGCACCAAAGCAAGAGCTGCAACGGCAGCAGTATCTGCCCGCATGATTCTGGGTCCCAGAGATATTGCAAGGGCACTCTCATGGTTCAACAACGCGTGTCGTTCATCATCGGAGAAGCCGCCCTCTGGTCCAACCAGCACGGCAAGTGGTTGAGAGGCAAATCCGTTCAATGTTTCCAATGGAGAGTTGCTTTCGACAGCTTCATCGCAAAATATCAACAATCTCTCTGAAGGCCATTCCGCTAGGAGCTTATCAAGTTTTAGCGGTTCGCTGATCTCTGGAATACTGAGCAAGTTACATTGCTCTGCCGCTTCAATAGCATTCGCTTTCATGCGTTCGGAGTTCACACGCGATACGTTGGTGTTCTGCGTCAGGACCGGCTGTAAGCGTGAGGCGCCCATTTCCGTTGCTTTTTGCACCATATAGTCAAGCCGTGCGTGTTTGAGCGGCGCAAAGAGATAGTGAATATCGGTCAGTGGTGATTGCGGGCGGAGTTGCTGTTCTATGCGCAATACCACCTCGCGCTTTGATGTAGATGTGATCTGTGCAAGCCATTCGCCGTGACGGCCGTTAAACAAACGCAGCTTTGCATCCACACGTTGACGCATGACATTCGCCACATAATGGCTTTGACTTTTATCCAGCGTAATATCGGCTTCTTGGTTGAGATCTTGGCTGATATAGAGCCTTGGCGTTTTATAAAATTCATCCCGCATTATGTGGTCGTAATCTTTTGATCGCACAGATGCAACTGTATGCTGGTTCTTCGCCTAAATCCGGGCTATTGCTTCAAAATATGAAGAACGAGCAAACATATTGGGGTCAAGTGTCCGATGCGGCCCATAGTTTCGTTGAACGAAACACGCCGAAATCGCTTTGGCCTTATGCTCGCTTGGCGCGCTTAGATAGACCCATTGGTACTTGGCTTTTGCTGTTGCCCTGCTGGTGGTCGGTGGCATTGGCGACGGGTGCAAGTGGCGGCGGCGTTGTGTCGATCTGGCTGCTTATCCTGTTTGGCATTGGTGCCCTCGCCATGCGCGGCGCGGGCTGCACGTTCAATGATATCGTCGACCGGAATTTTGATGCGCAAGTGGCGCGCACCCGCTCGCGGCCTATACCTTCTGGCCAGGTAAGCGTGCGCAACGCGTGGGCCTTTTTGGTTCTTCAATGCCTTATTGGCCTTTTGGTTCTGCTGCAATTCAACTGGTTTGCAGTGGGTGTGGGCATCGCTTCGCTTGGCGTGGTGGCGCTCTCTCCTTTTCTTCCCCTCCTCCCCTCTTTTCCTCCCTTTTTTCTTTTTCTTTCTTTTCCCTTTTTTTCCTTTTTTTTCTTTTCCTCCTTTCTTTTCTCTTTTC
>JBPCVX010000357.1:0-10929 GCA_051010095.1 Hyphomicrobiales bacterium | reverse complement strand
TTAGTTGGCTTTCGGCCTTACGTCACAGCACCTGAACACGTGGTTCACCAGCTTCGCCGCTGAGCATGAGTTCGGTTAAACCCCACACGAGCGCATCAAGTCGGTCAGGGCTGTTCTGCGCCCGCCCGAGCGAGCGCGTGAAGTGGCACATTTCGTCTTCAAGCTTAACCATCGTGCCCAGATGCTTGACTTTCCCGCGTTCATAGAGAGCGGCCACCGGTTCGGCGCGCAGCGCCTTGCCGCGCGTTGCGCGCACCATTTTCACCGCAACAGTGGGGTCTGCTTGACGAATAAGCGCCTCTACCATTTCGCCGCCTTGATTGGCTTCCGCCACCAACCGATCCGCTTTCAACTTGTGGTATAGACTGACCGCATGGCGGGCCCAAACCAGAGGACGAGCCTGATCGAGCGTTGCATCTTCCAGCACCACAGCATTGCCTTCCTGAGTGAGGCCTGCTGCCAGAATGCCACATGCATTAGCGTTGTCTCCACTTGTCGCAGGCGGATCTACCGCCACAACAACGCGCATCAACTCAGGCAAAACTTGGATGCGCGCCACTTCAAGCTCGTTGCGTTGCCAAAGAGCATCTGGATTATCCTCAATTAGTTCGGCCTCAAGTTCCTGGCGACCAAGCCTCGTGCCCGCGTAGCGCTCAGATATGGAGCGCAAAAATGCGCTTGATAAGTTATCCTCATTGTCATTTGTGCGAGATCGTGAGGTCACTGTACTTTCAGCTGACATAAGTTTTTTGAGCAATGGTATAGGCCTGGGTGTGGTGGTGATTACCTGTCTCGGATTAACCCCCAACCTCAAAGCAAATTGCAACATATCCCATGTCTGCTCGGGATACGCCCAACGGCAAAGTTCATCACACCAAGCAGCATCAAATTGCGGACCGCGAAGCGCTTCCGGGTCTTCAGCAGAAAACAATTGCGCAATCGTTCCGCTTGGCCAAAGCAACCTTCGCAACGATGCGTCATAACGAGGACGCTCGCCAGATAGATGAATGGAAAGCAATCCAGAAACACCTTCAACCATAATCGCACGCGCTTCAGCGTAGGTTGGCCCCACTAAGGCAATGCGCCTTGCCCTGACGCCTCCAGCAACTTTTCGCCCTTGCGCCATGGCACGCACCCACTCAGCGCCAGCGCGCGTCTTGCCGGCCCCTCGACCACCCAAAAGTAGCCAAACCAACCAATTTTGCTTCTCGCTTATCGCTTCTGGTGGGAGTTGATCCGTTCTGGCGGCCACCCCCCAGAAATGTTCCGCAATCGTGGTGTGTAATTCCGATCGCTGGTTAAGAAGTTCGCGGGTCTCGGACACGCTTTGCTTCGTCAATCTCTCTCGACAACCAATCATAGATGGCGTCATCGTCATATTTTAGCCAGTCCTCGCGGGCGGGCTCTGAATCCGGATTATCCGTATCATGCAACCTATCCAACATTTTTATTAGTGAATCCATCGTGCGCACGTCGCGCGCACGATCTAAGGATGTGTTTTCCCCACCACTGCAGGTGCGCGTTTTCATGCTACAAAGCAGATGATCCAAAATATCGCTCATGCGGGTTTTAAACGCGGCTTGCAGAATCTGACCACCAGAGCTCAGGATCAAGTCCTCATCCATTTCGTCGAGCGATCCGCCAAGATAGCTGCGTACAGATTTTCGCTTAAGCCTCCAGAGAGCATCGCGCGCATGCTTGACAACAGTATCTTCGCAAACCCCAAAGCGCTCGGCCAGTTCTTTGGCGCTACTTGAGCCGGATACATATTCCGCCTCAGCCACCTGCCATTGTTCTGATGTCATTTTTGACAATTTTTTAAAAACTTCGCAGCGCTCATATGCGCCGATTATGTGAAACAAAAAAAGGGGTCATCCCGAGGATGCCCCTTTAATGTTCATCCATTTGTCTGAACATGCCCTCTTATAGGCCAAACAGCGTGACGATGTCAAGCAGTAAATTTCCTATTTAGTAAATTTATTTCACATTGAGTGTGAATCAAGTGCAAGTTACTCGCCACTTTCCTCGTCCAACAGCGGCCAAAGAACCCGTGCTCCCCACAGATCATCTTCATGCATGTGGGTCTCACTTATACACTTTCCTCGCACCGATATACCCGCCTCGTGAACCGTTTCCACATCACCTGAAATTAAAGGATGCCACCAAGACAGCGTTCGCCCCTCAGCAAGTCTCTTATAAGCACATGTTGGTGGTAACCAATTCATTTCACTCAAATTATCTGGATTTAATGATATACAGTCTTTTATCAATTCTGCACGCTTGGCGTAATCAGAACATTGGCAACTTTTGGTGTCAAGCAACCTGCAAGAGGCCATAGTGTAGTGAAGCTCTTCGGTCTCATCATCAATGAGCTTAACCAGGCAGCAACGCCCACATCCATCGCAAAGCGCTTCCCATTCCGATCGGCTCATCTGTTGCAAAGACTTGGTTTCCCAAAAAGGTGGCTTATTTTCACCTATTTCGAACATTTTATCTGCTTCGTTCACGCACCAACATACTCCATCGCGGAAAATTATAACAAAAACACAGATTTATACTGTCTTTGCCACAAAAACGTACCATATATTGGTCACACAAGAATATGTTTCAAACTTAGACCTTTGAAAGCTGACGAGAGCCTTGCGAAAACCGAAACGCCAATCCCTATTTATCCGCATGTTCGCTGCGTTTGATTCGCTGGTGAGTTCGGGCGTGTTTGAGTTTTCAGATTTCCTCAAACGCAACTACAGCGCTTATTCGGCGTGGATGGAGCGCTGGCGGATTTGGGGAATTAAGCGATTTTTTGTAGATTTGTTGTCCGATGGCATCATGGTTGCCATGGTGATTGCTATCGGGGTCGCCTATTTCGCACTTCCACCGTTCAGCGGTGAAGGTGATATTTGGAACCGTGGCCGCCAGTACGCCGTAACCTTTACAGATATTAATGGCGAAGTTGTGGGGCAGCGCGGTGTGCGCCAAGATGATGCAATCCCACTTTCAGAGATTCCGCCCCATGTCATTAATGCCGTGTTGGCAACCGAGGATGCTCGTTTCTTCCAGCATTTTGGGGTCGATATTCAAGGCACCATCCGTGCAGCCGTTGCCAACGCACAGGCTGCTGGAGTTGTGCAAGGGGGATCAAGCCTCACTCAGCAGCTTGCAAAAAACCTTTTTCTAAGCCCCGAACGCTCGCTCCGCCGAAAAGCGCATGAAGCTTTTCTGGCACTATGGATCGAGTTTCGGCTTTCAAAAAACGAAATCTTGAAACTCTATCTCGACCGTTCCTACATGGGTGGTGGTGCTTATGGGGTTGAGGCGGCCGCACAGTTTTATTTCGGCAAATCTATTCGCGATGTAAGTCTTGCAGAAGCTGCGATGCTTGCAGGCCTTTTCAAAGCGCCAAGCAAATATGCCCCTCATGTCAATCTGCAGGCTGCACGCGACCGCGCCAATGTGGTGCTGGCGCGTATGCTTGATATCGGTGCAATAAGCCAAGGTGAAATGTTTGCCGCGCGCCGCCGCCCGGCTGCAGTTTTCAAAGACCCGGGCTTTTACAGTCCAGACTATTTCATGGACTGGGCATACGAAGAGACATTGGCAGTGCTTAAACGCCAAGGTCTTGATGATGATTATGTTATCGAAGTTAAAACAACCATCGACCCGGCCTTGCAAAAACATGCTCAAGAAACCGTCAACAGGATGATTGATGAGAACAGCGAGACACGAGATGTTACGCAAGCCGCTTTGGTAACTATGGAGCCTGCGGGAGCTGTAAAGGCGATTGTCGGCGGGCGGGATTATGAAAAGAGCCAATTTAACCGCGCCACTGAAGCGTTGCGGCAGCCTGGATCGGCTTTCAAACCATTTGTGTATTTAACTGCGTTGCGAAAAGGATACCGACCTAACTCAGTCGTGTATGACCGCCCAATCTCGATCCGAGGTTGGTCGCCCAAGAACTACACGCGCAAGTACAGAGGTCGGGTCTCAATGACTACGGCACTCGCCAAGTCAATTAACACGATACCTGTGCATTTGGCGCAGGCGATCGGGCGACGTTCAATTATC
The DNA here is from genome assembly GCA_051010095.1 of Hyphomicrobiales bacterium. Taxonomy (GTDB): domain Bacteria; phylum Pseudomonadota; class Alphaproteobacteria; order Rhizobiales; family CAJQND01; genus CAJQND01. The sequence continues at coordinate 6,864 of JBPCVX010000357.1, read as the reverse complement.
GAAACAGCTAAGGCTGTCGGTTTGGAAAGTGAGCTGCGGCCCAACGCATCCATGCCACTTGGCACAAACGAAGTAACCGTGATGGATATCACGGGTGCATACGCAACATTTGCAAATGGCGGGCGATTGTCTAAGCCCTATACCATTTTGGAGATCCGCCGCCCCAATGGTGATTTATTGTATGACCGCAAGAAGCACGAGACAGAAGCGGCTGAACTGGTTGTTGCTCCAAAGAACATTTCAGATTTGAACTATATGCTGAGCCAAGTGGTGCAAGCAGGTACAGCGCGGCGCTCTCAGCTCGGATTTACCCCACAGGCCGGCAAGACCGGCACTACCCAGGCTTATCGTGATGCCTGGTATATCGGATTTACAGCACACTACGTAACTGGCGTTTGGTTCGGCAATGATGATTATGGCCCAACAAAACGAATTACTGGTGGCAACCTTCCAGCCATGACGTGGAAAGAAGTCATGGTAAAGGCATTGGAAACGAAGGTAGCATCTCCGTTGATAGGCGTTCCACTAGATGGCCGGTATGCAAGATATTCCGGCGATGATGCCGATGTTGAAATTCCGCTAGCCGCTCTGCCAGGCACAAATGCACCCGATGCACTTGGCGCAGATCCCGGCGCAGATAGTTCGGCTGACGGCGTTACTGTGACGCGAAGACCCGCAAAACGCAAAACTGCGCGTAAACCATCTGGCGGCGGCGTTGCTGGCGCTGTAAGTGGTTTGTTTTCAATCTTTGGCCGCAGTTCAAATGATCGTCGCGCCCGCACCGTTACTGTCGAAACCCGCCAAAAACGCCGTAACAAGAGAGCAACAAAGAAGCGCAAGAGATCCGGCTCCGTGATGCGTACCAAACGTAGACTGGGCGTTGACAGCCGATAATTTTGCTCATTGATGAATGCATGTGTTTTAGTGCACAATGAATTGAGGCCATTCCAAACAACAATGTTGATAAACTAGCGATATCAATCACTAACGAGGCAGTAAAAGAGCGGCAATGACACCTCTCGTCAGGTTTACCATATTTGCGCTAGTAGGCGTCGGAGGGGGGTATTACTCTGCCCAGAGCATTGTTTCGGATGGAGTTACAGGCCTGACTCTAACGAAAGGCCCGTGGACAGCATGGTCTGACGCTGGAACCGCAGACAGTGACCCTTACACAAAAGCACATTTTGCACAGGCGGGAATTCTGCCATTGTCAAAATTTGAAGCATTGAGTTTCAAGGCCAAGTCCGATTCTAGTGGTGCTGCATTCCGACCGGAATGCGTTTACAAAGTTGAGGGTATTCGTTTGCCCGCGCGCGCCTGGACGCTCACTTTGTTGGACGGTGATGGAAATCTGTTGCCAAATCCTGCCAATCGCAGCTCGTTTAACAACGCAAATGTCATCCGCCGCAATGATGAAAGTTTTACAATCATTTTGTCTCAAGGCGCCGAACCGGGAAATTGGTTGCCGCTGCAAAACGTGACTGGTTTTAGTTTGCAACTTGATTTGTTTAACACTGTTGGCCGCGCGCGCAATGACCCCTCTACGATACCCGTACCGATCATCTCCCGCGAGGTGTGTCGATGAAGAAGTTCCTCTTTTGGGTGTTCGTTACGCTTTTGTTGGCTGTAGCTGTGCATATCTCCACCGTATTCATGGTGCCGAGACTTGAAGGCGGTGCGCGCGTGACGAAGGCCATGAGCGGAGGCGATCTCAATCGACTGACCGTGTTGACATCAGAAAAAGACGCTCAGAGCATTCTGGGCATCGCCAATCCAGATTTGGTCTACGCAGTGTGCCCGTTCGATATTACACAACGCCCCATTTTTATTTCTGCTCAAGTCCCCGGTCGCTACTGGTCCATGTCAGTTTATGGGGAAGATGGATCAACTCTTTACACCCTCAATGACAAGCAGGCAGGGGTGCAATCCTTTACCGCAGAATTGCGTCTAAACGGCCAAAACTCAATTGTTCCCACTCAAGCCGTTCAAGGAAATTCAGAGAGCCTCGTTATTCAGTCAGCATTTGAGCGAGGGGTTGTTGTTTTTCGGGCATTTGCGGGAGAATCTGCACAGCGCCAACGTGCGCGAGAACAGCTTTCTCAGACCCGGTGCACAACCAACCGGGCCAGCGCTGGTTTAAACTAAGAACGACGTTTTGTGCGTTTTTCCCGCGTCGTAAAGGTGCCAGGTTTCGTTGGCTGCCTGTCGCCGAGGGCAAACTCCCGCCGTTCTATTCGTATTCCTGGATAGATTATCACCTGCGCCGATCTGCCAGGCTTCTTGGCATCCTGCTTATCTTTCCCGCGCATCTTTGGCTCAAATACAATGACGTTATTAGGTGAACTCATGTTCTTTTTCCAAACTATGATCCCAGCGAGGAAAGTTGGTGATTCCAGGCTTGTTGGCAATTCAACGCAATCAGAGTTAATAAACACCTAACGCTCCGGGCTAAGTGGTTCATTTCTAGACAGGTCAGAAGGTCTTACGCGTCATCTTCAGGCGCGTGATAGACTTCATCATCATTAAGAAAGTGGCGTCCGGCACGGTCTTCAATCTCGACAACCCAAAAGTCTGGATCAATTTGCACTTCGCGTTCGAAAACCGTTTCAACCATTTCAGCGTCGGTCGTAATCTGATACCACTTGCGCCCACCATCAGGATCGAGCGCATAAACAGGTGCCGGGCCATAAAGCATGACCGCGCCGTCAAATGTCGCAATTTTTATATATACCGCTCCGGCGTCATCGTCACCATGGCGCAACACCGCCGCAAATGCCCCCTCACCTATGGCACGGCGCATGAACGCTTTTACCCATAGTGCCGATTTGAGCCGCATCTATACAGACCTGGCTTTATTGGCTCGTAAGGCTGGACTGGCCAGTAACTTTGCGCAATTCACTCAAGACCTTCGGTGATAGCTCACCGGTGACGGCTAGACCACGGTCACGCTGAAACGATTGCAACGCAATCCGTGTCTTTTGTCCCATTTTTCCATCAACGGGCCCTGGTTGATACCCAAGTTCAGACAAGCCTTGCTGCACAAGAGCCAAATCCAGCGAACCTTCTTCGGCCACTGCGCTGCCTGCCTGAGGTAAGGCAGGTGGTAACGGAATTTCTTCGGCACTTGGTTGCGAAACATCTTCACTGCGCGGCGGCGTGGAACCCGTAAACTGTGTGGCTTCGTCTAGTTTCTGCGAATACTTGAGATGGGCCAGAAGATCGGCGTCTGCTTTACCCGTTTTGGGAAGCCCAAAACGGGTTTGATAATTGCTTACAGCTTTGTGTGTCGCTGGACCGTTGAGACCATCAAGCACACCATCGTAATAGTTCATCTCTTTCAAGGACGTTTGAATTTCCAACACCATTGCACTAGCAACAGGTGCTGGAGTTGATTGCTCATCGAGTGAGCGCACAATGGCAACCGTGCTGGACGTGCCAGCATCTGCCAAGCCAGGGGCTGGCATTCTTCCAGATTGACTTACAAGCGCATTCCAGCCGATGGCAAGTGCGGATATTGTGGAAAAGGCAAACACAAAGAAAGGCAGTTTTGCCCGCGTCCCATGTTTTTCCATTTGCTCTTCCATTCTCTTCATCTCCAATTCAAGCGGCTAAACCAATTCAAGCATGTTGCTCTGCGCGGTTAATCCGCTCGGCAACCAAACACATGCTTTAGTTCCAAGATGTTGTGTGCTGGTTAACGAAAACTTACCATTTTGAAGTTTTACCAAGCCTTTCACCACCGCAAGACCAAGACCAGCCCCTTGGATACGGCGCCCATAGCTCATGTCGCCGGCTAGAAATGGCGTTCCCATGGCATCTAAAAAGGTTTGATCTATACCGCAGCCATTATCTGCAACAACAAACTCCACACCATCATTCTTCTCAACGATCGTGATGCTGAACTCATCATCGTCTGCGGAAAATTTGTTTGCGTTAGAAATCAAGTTTGTCAGAATAAGCGTCAGCGCCTGGCGATCTGCCCGTAACCTAAGCCCCGATACATCGCCAGGCTCGGCAAACATTTCACCTTCACCCAGAAAAACCGCGCAACACTCGTTTGCAATTTTAAAAGGGTCTAGGATCTCAGGATTCAATGTGTAGGTGCCAGCTTCTAGCCGCGCCAGATCGATCATCATATTGATCTTGCCAAGAAGCTCCGCGCCTCCGGTCGCTATATATCCGGCAAACTCACGGCGTTGCGCCTCTTCGATCACACCTTCCGCACCCAATACATCTGCAAACCCGATAATTGCATTCAATGGCGTACGCAATTCATGGCTGACAAGCGATGTAATGTGTCTGCCCATTTCTGAACGCGAGATGTGCGTATCTGGCAACAGACTGCAATCTGCGTTTGGCATATGTGCGGGTACAGTTATCAATTCGAAAATTCTCAATTATGCATAATCAATTCATCGATTATGCCGCAAACGCCTTAATGAATTTTAAACCATGACACAGCGCAACAGATGAAGAGAACGTTTAGCGGGTGCAGTTCCCTTAACATTTGATTCAACTTGAATGTACTATTTGACGCCACAACACACAGAGTTTTTGGCCTAATTCCTCACAATTTTGAAGCTACTGAAAGTTTGAATCGAAAAACCATATTTCCCTTTAACCCTTTGAAAGACGGCTTTGATAGCTTTGCTTGAAAGTAACAGGGAAATAGGTGCTCAAATGCGTATCTTGAAGTTCAGCTTTTGGATAGCAATCGTGGTGATTTTTCTACCGGCCAGTAATGATAATGAGCCGGACAAGAAAGTTACGCACAGACTAAACGTACCGGCAACCGCGCAGGATGTGGTAACCGCCGCAGCGGCTGCCGGCACAGACATTTCTACATTCTGCACGGATCAACCAGCCCTTTGTCGTACTGGCGCTGCGGCTCTTAAGGTGTTCAAAGAAAAAGCGGAAAATGGCCTACACATTATGGCACCATGGGATGACACGCCAAAGCCTCAAGGTGAAAGCATGTTACATGCGAGCGCTGATAAAAGTGGTGCGGCTATGAAACATGCCCAAAAGAAGCCTAATGGAGTCTCATCAAACACATTGAAGATTGAAGATCTGATTCCAGAATGGAAAACACCTAAGGGTTCCGCAAAGTCATAAATCGCGTTACCTAAATCCTGGCCGCGCCCTTGGGGATGACAAAGTCCGCGCGTGCGCATATGTATGACCTTCCAGAAGATACACAGGTTCCAGGACGCAGAATGCAGAATTTCCAAGAATTGGTTGATGATTTTTCCTTTCTGGATGATTGGGAAGACCGCTACCGCTATGTGATCGAATTAGGTCGCGAACTGCCTGAGATGGATGAAGCCGATAAAACAGACGCCAACAAAGTACGTGGCTGCGCCAGCCAGGTTTGGCTGATCACGTCTCAGGCTGGATCAGACGATAACCCCACCCTCACTTTTGTTGGAGACAGCGATGCGCTGATCGTCAAAGGGCTAATCGCCATTATGCTTTCGCTGTTCTCTGGTAAAACTGCAAAAGACATTACCGCCACCGACGCGATGGCGCTTCTGCAAGATATAAATCTGCAAGAAAACCTTTCACGCCAGCGCGCGAATGGTCTCGCTGCCATGGTCGATCGCATACAGCGCGAGGCGCACTCTGCGTTGACTGGCGCAAATTAACCCCAATATGTCGTCAAATTCTGTTGACGCGTTATTGCTTTGAGCTATCTTGAAACTTGTTCGGTTCTCTGAAGATGGAAATCTAGGAGATGAAAAGGGAACACGGTGCGGCGTACCCATCAGGGACCAAATCCGTGGCTGCCCCCGCAACTGTGAGCGGTGAGTACGGCCCCCGTAAGCCACTGGCGTTGAAACGTTGGGAAGGCAAGGCCATAGCAATGACCCGCAAGTCAGGAGACCTGCCGAGCGTGAATGCTGTTTGTTGCCCTATTGGCGGCAAATGGCGGGGAACGGGGTGTTCTGAGAAAGATCGCAAGGGAAAACCTTTGTAAACTTGTCTTTCAAAGTTTCGCCCCTCTATCAATGATAGGGGACACACATGAGAAAACTATTTTTATCAGCTGGCGTATTGGCCGCTTCTGGCGTGCCTGCTCTTGCCCACCATCCACTCGGCGGCATGCCAATGGAAACTTTTACACATGGGCTTTTGTCTGGCATTGGCCATCCAATATTGGGATTTGACCACTTGTTCTTTATTGCCCTTGTGGGCATTGCAGCGCTCTATACAGGCTTCAAACGCGTTGCACCGGCCGCTTACATCGTGGCCATGCTGGCGGGTTGCTTGCTCATGAATGCAGGCATCGGACTACCGATAAAAGAAACCGTAATTGGTGTTTCACTGTTGGCGCTTGGTGCGGTTGTACTTTCTGGCCGCGCGCTTAGCATTGTGCCTGCCCTGGCCATTTTCGCGGGCTTTGGTTTGTTCCACGGTTCAGCGTTTGGTGAAAGTCTTGCCGCACAGGAAAGTGCGATTGGCGGACACGTTCTGCTTGGCTATCTGATCGGTCTGGGTGTTATACAATATGCGATTGCACTTGCTGCTGGATGGATCGCAGAGACCATGTGGAAGGCCACCGATGCAACCGCGATGGGCGCGCGCCTTTCAGGCGCCGTGGTTGCCGGAATGGGCTTGTTTCTAACCCTTGAAAATGCTGAATCCTTTGTGTTCAGCGCGTTTGGCTGGGCAAGCTAAGGTCAGTATATTTCACGAGAAACTGCGGCGCGGGAGAATTGATCTCCCGCGCTTTTTATGTGCACAGCGCGCTATTTGGGTATTTGAATTTCAGGCCTATAACCCTCGCGCGCCCAATGAGCAACATTCCGATCACGGTGAACATTATCGCTTATGTAGCCGTAGTGACGCGCAAGTGCCGTAAGA
>JBPCVX010000356.1:0-7901 GCA_051010095.1 Hyphomicrobiales bacterium | reverse complement strand
TGCTTGAGATCAATGCAGGCCATGTATTGGTGAAAGCGTTGGCGCAAAAGGCTGGCGCGGACGGCGCTCAGGACGTTATTCCAGATGCTGCAGGGCTATTGCTTGATCAGGCATATATTTTGGACGGCGAGCCACCGGCAGATGCTGCGGGCTTTGCCAAGCGCATGACGAATGTGATGGAAAAGGCATTCGGGTAAACTCAGGCCCGATTAAACCCCGCCAGGGTTTTCAAGTATGCTGGCACCGAGAATTTCACCCGATTTGCTTGATTGAATAAGCACAACGCAATCATCAATGTCGGATGTCATGAGATCACTCATGGGCAGTTTGATGGATTTGGCATCGCCCTTCCACATGCCAACCGGCATCGCCTTGCGCACAACGTTGTGATAGGAAATTGTCTGCCCGTGGTTCTCTCCGCGCTGGATTTTCTGGTCAACTTTGCGCGACACCAACATCAGCCAAACTGTTGAATCTTGTTTGATCTCAGAGGCATTGGTGCCACCGAGATTAATCGTAAGTTCTTTCTTATCTTGGGCGAACGAAACCGGCACAAACTCAGAGCTCTTTCGCGATAGTTGACGGTCAATTTCAAAGTTTACCCGTTTTTCATCGCTACCAACGAAATGATGCCCGCCATTCACCACCATTTGCGGTGTGTAAACGCGGCCATCGCCCCGGAAGCGGGCATAATCTTTTTGCCGCTTGGTGGCCTCAGGCGAGCCGAGTGTGTCTTTCCAGCCCAGATAGTCCCAGTAATCCACATTGAACGAGAGCGCGATCACGTCTTTACGCCCTTGCAGCTTGCCGGCAAACTTATCCGCTGGAGGACATGAACTGCAGCCCTGGCTTGTAAAAAGTTCAACAACAGCGACTTGGCGGCCTTCATCAGCTGATACGGTCATAGAACCGCCTACCGCAGCAAAAAGGCCAGCGGTAAGGGCAAGGGACAATGCCGCTCTGCGGCTTAGATGTACAATTGGAGCTTTCATGGCGCTAATTTAGGCAAAGCCTCTCTCACTTGCGAGTAACGATGGAGTGAGAGGGAACACCCCATCCGCGCCCAAATATCTAAAGTGGGCGCGGAATAGTAAGTATTTACACTACGAGTTTAAGCAGCGCGGGCGAGATTACGCAAGACATAGTGCAGAATCCCACCATTTTTGTAGTATTCAAGCTCATCCAGCGTATCGATGCGGCAGAGAAGCTTGATTTTACGTGTCTTGCCATCTGGATAGGTGATGGACGCAGGCACTTCCATGCCAGGCTTCATGCCTTTTTCAAGAGTGGTGATCGTGACAACCTCTTCGCCTGTAAGCTTGAGCCGCTTCCACGACTGATTACCCTGGAACTGCAGTGGCAACACGCCCATGCCAATGAGGTTTGAACGGTGAATGCGCTCAAAGCTCTCAGCGATCACGGCCTTTACGCCCAGCAGGCGGGTGCCTTTTGCTGCCCAGTCGCGCGATGAGCCGGTGCCATATTCCTTACCGGCAAGCACCACAAGCGGCACATTCTTGTCGGCATACTTCATGGCGGCATCGTAAATCGGCATCTTCTTCTTGGATGGATAGTGCTTTGTAAATCCACCCTCGACGCCTGGCACCATTTGGTTTTTGATACGGATGTTGGCAAACGTGCCACGCACCATCACCTGATCATTGCCACGGCGCGAGCCATAGGAGTTGAACTCAATCGGGCGCACCTGATGATCACGCAAATAGTCGCCAGCAGGGCTGCCTTGGGCAATCGATCCGGCCGGTGAAATATGGTCGGTGGTGATGCTGTCGCCCAACAAAGCCAGAATACGCGCGTCATGAATGTCGGAAACCGGATCGGGTTCCATCTGCATGTTTTCAAAATATGGTGGGTTCTGCACATATGTTGAGGTGGATTGCCATGAATAGGTTTTGGAAGCCTCGACCTTGATCTTGCGCCACGCCACATCACCCTTGAACACGTCTGAATAACGGTCCTTGAACATTTTCTTGGTGACAGATTTGCGCACCACATCGGCCACTTCCTTGGATGATGGCCAGATATCTTTCAGATAAACAGCATTTCCTTGGCGGTCATGGCCAATTGGGTCTTTGGTGAGATCAATATTCAGGCTGCCAGCCAATGCATAAGCCACAACTAATGGCGGTGAGGCCAGATAGTTTGCTTTCACATCAGGGTTCACACGGCCTTCAAAGTTACGGTTGCCGGAAAGCACCGAACAGGCCACCAGATCGTTTTCGTGAATGCACTCAGAAACGGGTTCCGCCAACGGCCCAGAATTACCGATACAGGTTGTGCAGCCATAGCCGACAAGATCAAAGCCAAGCTTGTTTAAGTCTTTCTGCAAGCCCGATTTTTGAAGATATTCGGTCACCACCTGAGAGCCGGGTGCAAGCGATGTTTTTACCCAGGGCTTAACTTTCAGGCCCTTGGCAACCGCATTGCGCGCCACCAGGCCAGCGCCCAGCATAACCGAAGGGTTGGATGTGTTGGTGCACGATGTGATCGCTGCAATCACCACATCACCATGGCCCAAATCATAGTTGGCGCCCTCTACTGGGTAACGTGTGTCAGCATCTTTTTTCTTGTTGAACTCAGTGCCCAGAACCTTAGAAAATGCAGATGCTGCATCGGTCAGCTCGACCCGGTCTTGCGGGCGTTTTGGACCAGAGATTGCCGGCACCACATCTTCAAGTTTTAGCTCAAGCACATCGGTGAACACCGGATCAGCGCTTGCACGTGTGCGGTACATGCCTTGGGCGCGGGCATATTTTTCGACCAGATCAACAGTAGCCTTTGAACGGCCTGTTGCGTCAAGATAATTTAGGGTGTCTGAATCAATTGGAAAGAAGCCGCATGTTGCGCCATATTCCGGCGCCATATTGGCGATGGTTGCCTGGTCTTCCAATGACAGCTTGTCGAGGCCTGGGCCAAAGAACTCAACAAATTTGCCGACAACGCCGCGTTCGCGCAGCATTTCCACAACCCGCAACACAAGGTCTGTGGCGGTTACGCCATCGCGCAGTTTGCCAGAGAGCTTAAAGCCGATCACCTCAGGGATAAGCATCGAGATAGGTTGACCAAGCATGGCCGCTTCCGCCTCGATGCCGCCAACGCCCCAGCCAAGAACCGACAAACCGTTCACCATGGTGGTATGACTATCTGTGCCCACAAGCGTATCGGGGAAAGCATACTCAACGGTTTTGCCATTGAGCTTTTCTTTCTTGGTCCAAACGGTTTTGGAGAGGTATTCCAGATTTACCTGATGGCAGATGCCGGTGCCGGGGGGCACAACGGTGAAATTATTAAACGCACCCTGTCCCCATTTCAGGAATTCGTAGCGCTCGCCATTGCGCTCGTATTCCCGGTTCACATTCATCTTGAACGATTTTGAGTTTCCGAAGAAATCCACCATGACCGAGTGATCAATCACCAGATCAACCGGCGCCAACGGATTAATCTTATTCGGGTCACCGCCCATATTGGACATGGCATCGCGCATTGCGGCTAAATCCACCACGGCGGGCACGCCGGTGAAATCCTGCATTAACACGCGCGCTGGACGGTATGCGATTTCATGGTCTGATGTTTTTTTGCGCACCCACGCGGCAACAGCTCTAATATCTTTCTTGGTAACCGTGCGGCCATCTTCGTGGCGCAGCAGATTTTCCAATAACACTTTCAGTGAAGATGGAAGTTTGGAGACGCCTTTGAGGCCATTGCGCTCTGCGCGTTTGAGATCGAAAATCTGGTAGCTCTTGTTGCCCACCTTTAAGGTGCGGCGGCATTTGAAACTGTCAAGTGAAGGGGTGCTCATAGCGTTAGACTGTCCTCTATTTTTTGGCCGACTGGGGGAGAGTGCCGACAATCATGCGCCTAATAAGGAAAATTCAGGCGCGACAAATCCTTGAGTGATGGCGTCTCTATAAATCGTTTCTTAGAAAGTTTCTAGTGCAACCAAAGATGAAGTGTTACATCAGCTCCCATGGGTGCGACTTAGTGGTATCAAATGCAACTTCGGGCAGAAAATATTGAATGCCAGCGCGGCGGCAGGCGGGTTTTTGAAAACCTGTCGTTCAGCCTTGCGCCGGGCGAAGCATTGTTGCTGACTGGACCGAACGGATCGGGCAAGACATCCCTGTTGCGGTTGATCGCAGGATTAGGCGATCCGGCATCGGGCACGTTTGAGCTGGAAGGTGTTGATGATGATCTGTTGATCGGTCAACGCTGCCATTATGTTGCCCATAAGAACGCGTTGAAATCCGCCCTAAGCGTTGAAGAGAATTTGCGGTTCTGGGCGCAGTTTCTGGGTGCGGCAGAAGAAGCGGATGCCATTGCGCGGGCCTTGTCATTGTTTTCGCTTGAACGTCTTGCCTCTTATTCCGCAAGCTTGCTCTCGCAGGGTCAGGCCCGCAGGCTTGCCCTTTCACGGCTTGATCTGGTGCCCCGGCCTATCTGGCTTTTGGATGAGCCATCTGTTGGGCTTGATAAAGCCTCGTGCAAAATTTTGGCAAATGCCATGCAGACCCACACCGCGAACGGCGGCATGCTGATCGCCACCACCCATATGGATTTAGGTGTTAAGTTTTCCCAGGAACTGGATATGGGGGCGCTGGCGTGAACCTTTTTCTGGCCCTTGTTAAGCGCGATATCACGCTGGCCATCCGCCAGGGCGGTGGTGTTGGGGTGGCGTTAGGCTTTTTCCTCACCGTGATGGTTTTGCTGCCGCTGGGCATTGGGCCTGATCTGAAATTGCTGGAACGTATTGCACCCGGCGCGCTGTGGATCACGCTTTTACTGTCGGTGCTGTTATCGGCTGACCGTATTTTTCAACCCGATGATGATGATGGCTCGCTTGAGCTTTATTTGACAGCTCCTCTGCCGATGGAACTTGTGGCGCTTGCGAAAACCCTCGCTCATTGGCTGACCACAGGTTTGCCGCTGGCCATATTCGCACCAGCGCTCGGCATCTTGCTGAATTTAAACGAGGCATTGTTTCTGCCCCTGCTGGCGGCAATGGTTTTGGGGTCTATGGCATTGTCGCTCATTGCCACCATTGGGGCCGCTGTAACTGTGGGGCTGAAGCGCGGCGGTCTCATTGTCTCGCTTTTGATACTGCCGCTTTATGTGCCGGTGCTCATTTTTGGGGTGGCGGCGAGTGCTGGACAAAATGCCATGCCCAATATATTCGGTGCGGCCATGTTGATCTTGCTGGCCATAACACTTGCCTCATTGGTCATTTCGCCTGCGGCATCTGCTGCCCTTTTGCGGGCACATTTGAAATGATACTCAAAATTGGCAAACGGCGATGTGACCAAGGGTGCATTGCACCCAAGGCGTTTGAGGGCTAACACACCGACATGCAAAAATACGCAAATCCAACCAGGTTTTTTGCCATCTCCGGCAAGGTGTTGCCCGTTCTCGCGGTCGCTACACTTGTTGCCTTCGCGATTGGCCTTTATTTGAGCCTGGTTAAGGCGCCGCAAGATTATCAGCAGGGCGAAACCGTGCGCATTATGTTTGTGCATGTGCCGGCTGCATGGATGGCTTTATTTGGTTACACCACAATGGCGATTGCCAGCGCGGTGGGGCTAATCTGGCGGCATCCGCTAGCAGATGTGGCGGCCAAGACCGCAGCCCCTATAGGCGCGGCCTTCACTTTCCTGGCGCTTGTCACCGGCTCGCTGTGGGGAAAGCCTATGTGGGGCACCTGGTGGGTGTGGGATGCACGCCTCACATCCGTATTCGTCTTGTTTCTGCTCTATCTTGGCTATATGGCCGTGTGGGCAGCTATCGAAGAACCGCTTAAGGCGGCCCGCGTTGCGGCAATCGTTGCCCTGGTGGGATTTGTAAACGTGCCCATTATCAAGTTTTCCGTTGAGTGGTGGAATTCATTGCACCAGCCCGCCAGCGTGTTGCGCATGGACGGGCCGGCGATTCATTCCTCCATCCTCACACCCTTACTGGTGATGGGCCTTGCCTATGGATTGCTGTTCTTGACCTTGCATCTCATGGCGATCAGGGCTGAAATTCTTGCCCGCCGGGTGCGCAACATGGAACTTGCAGAGGTGCAGGGCTGATGGATTTTAGTGCTGCACATGTTGGCTTTGTTCTGTGGTCTTACAGTATTTCAGCCGTGGTGCTGGTTGGCCTCATTGTGTGGATCAGGCAGTGGGGCAAGGCAACACGCGCCAAACTTGAACGCCTTGAAGCTTCCGGCAAGAAACGCCGGCGCGCTGCATCTGAGATATCTTCATGAGCGCTGAAACCGAAAAGGCGCAAAACCCGGCAAAGCGCCGCCTGCTGGTAATGTTGCCCTTACTGCTATTCACCGGCCTGGCGTTGGTGTTTTTGCTGCAGCTTTTTGCGGGCGATCCCTCAAAACTGCCGTCTGCGCTGATTGGCAAGAAGGTGCCCGAATTTTCACTGCCCGCCGTTGAAGGCCTGGAAGGTGTTGAAACATTCGACAGCAAAGCGCTTGAAGGCCCCGGTGTGAAGCTGGTGAATTTTTGGGCTTCCTGGTGCCCGCCCTGCCGGGCTGAGCATCCGTTTCTAATGGAACTTGCCAAACGCGATGATTTACAGGTTTTAGGCATTAACCAGAAAGACCAGGCAGAAAATGCGCGCCGGTTTTTGGGGCTGCATGGAAACCCTTATGCCAAGGTTGGTGCTGACCCCAAAGGGCGTGTCTCGATCGACTGGGGTGTGTATGGTTTGCCGGAAACCTTCGTGATTGATGCCAAGGGTAATATCCGCTTTAAATATGTGGGCCCGATCACCCAGGATGTGTTGCAAACACTCTTGCCGGAAATCGAGAAAGCCAAGCAGCCGCTCTAGGTTCAGATTTAGCGCTTTAAAAATGGCGAAATATATGCGCATTCCGCATCATCTGACTGGATGAATTGCGCAAGCTCTTTGGCAATTTGCGGGGCGCGGATAAAGCCAGCCCCGGCGTGGCTAAGGGAATAGTAGACACCTTCATTCTCGCCCGAACGCCCCAGTCGCAACAACCCATCACCAATGAATGTGCGAATTCCGCAGGCGGCTTCCAGAAACTTTAACTGCTTAACGCCGGGAACAGCCCGCGCGGCGCTGGCCATCAGACGCGCAATTGCTTCAGGGCTTGCAACTGTGCTGGTTTCGCCCTCTTCATGGGTGACGCCGACCAGTAATCTGCCGTCTGAGCGCGGGCACAATATACCGTCAGGGCGCTTGACGAGCCGGTTGATCAAGGGGTTTTCGGGGTCCATGGCAAGGCCCAGCATAACGCCTTTTACCGGTCTGCATTTGGGAATGTCTGAAGGCATTCCGGCAAGATCATTACTGCCCATGCCACAGGCGATCACAATCTTTTCTGCAGTGATGAGCCCTTTTGGCGTTTGCAGTTCCAGCCCGCCACCAGCACTTTGGGCAACGCCCACAACCGGTGTGTGGGTGATGATATTTCCGCCCGCGTTTTCAATCGCCACGGCAAGTGCTGCGCAAAGTTTGCGCCCATCCACCCAATGCACACCAGGCATGTGTATTCCGGCCTTCACCTCATCTGACAGCGCGGGTTCGAGCTCTTTCAAAGCGTTGCCTTCAACCCATTCAGCGCGCTGGCCTTCTTCAATGCGCTGGTCAAATTCGCGGCGTGATTTCTCAAGCATCTCTTCATAGGCAATGCGCACCATGCCATCGCGGCGGTAATCAACCGCCAGCTCGGAGGCCGCTTCAAGGGCGTGCGCATAGTCTGACCAGGCGGCAATTGATGCGTTCTCCAGCGCCCGCAATTTGCCACCCCCAAGGCGTGGTTCAAGATAGGCGGCAGCAGTATGGCTTGCACCGGAGCCAATATCATGGGCCTCAAGGATGGTTACAGGTGCGCCCGCCCGCACCAGTTCCCACCCCAAAGATAATCC
>JBPCVX010000355.1:0-5700 GCA_051010095.1 Hyphomicrobiales bacterium | reverse complement strand
GTGTTATGGCCGTGCTCATTTCATGCACCTTTTTTCACGCGTTCCCGGGTTTCAGGCGGGAAATACGTATCATACCAAGCCTTCAAATCTGAAAGATCCGGTGATTGCAACAAATCTTCCAGATACCACCACAGCCGTGGCATGTGTCTGAGGTAGCCGGGTTTTCCATCGCGCACTTTTAACCGCATAAAAATGCCAAGTATTTTTGAAATTCTTTGGGCGCCCATGATGTGAAATGCGGTCAAGAATGCGGCCTCATCAAAATCGGCACTGCGTTGCGTGCGCAGGTCAATATAGTCCGCGAGCAGTTTCTTTTGGCGGTCCTTGGGCACATCAATGCGTGCATCTTGCAAAAGCGAGGTCAAATCATATGCGGGATGACCCAACATGGCATCCTGAAAATCGATGATGCCGAGGCGGTTTACACCCTCTCGGTCAGCCATCCAGAGCAGGTTGGGGGAATGATAATCGCGCAACACCCAAACCGGTGGATGCGTTTTAAGCTTGGGCCAGAGTTTGCGCCATATCGTCAGGTATTCCTCCCGCTGTTCAGCACTTGGGACTGCTCCATGGGCGGATGGCCAATACCAATCGAGCAGCAATTCTACCTCAATCTCCAACGCGCCTTGATCGAAGGGCGGCACTCTATGGAGTTCCCCACCGGGCAACGTGATTCCTTCTGGAAGCTGGGCTTCGGCAATCTCAACCAATGCTTTAACGGCCATCTGATAGGGCTCATCCATATCGTGCTGACCTTCAGTGATCATATGGCCGAACACATCATTGCCAAAATCTTCAATCAGCAGGATACCATTATCCAAATCGCTTTCATAAATCTGCGGCGCGCTCAAGCCAGCATCGCGCAGGCCTTGGGCAACGGCGGCAAAGGCGGTGACATTTTCTGCCAGATGGGCGATTTGACTGTAAGGCTTGCCATCGCGTATGGGCGGCCCGTCAGGTTGGGCGGGCGAATCCATTAAAATCATCGGTGGATCGCTGCTCAGGCTTTCATACCGCCGTGCCGATGCATCGCCCATGAGAAAGCGGCGTCCGGTCTGCGCCAGGCCGGCATTTTCCAAAAATTCAGCGATCAGTCCCATACGGGTTAAGCGGTTCGCCCATTCACCATGCCCTCTAAGGTTGGCTTTACGGCTGCCGGGTGATGCATCTGCAAGTTCAACCTCAAGCCGTTCATCAGGCAATAGACCCGCAACACGTTCTGGCCATTCTGCGATCACAACCACGTCTTCACGATCATCAAAACCAAGCTCAACCGCTTCATCTTCAGAACTAAGTCTATAAAAATCGAAATGATTGACGGGTATGCGGGTGAATTCATAAGGCTGAACCAGCGTGAACGTTGGGCTTGGCACATCGAACAATCCAGCATCAGGCGCCAGCGCGCGGATGATGGTCCGTGCAAGGCTGGTTTTACCAGCGCCTAGATCACCCGAAAGGGCAATCACATCGCCAGGCCGCAAAAACAATGCAAGCTCTGCGCCCAACTGTTCGGTCGCTTCAAGGTTTGCAAGAGTGCGGCTCACTTCAAAAGACAAAGGTTTTTCCATCGGGCAGGGTCATCCCGCAGCAAGTTTGGCGCTTTCCGCCAACTGGGCAGCATCGTTTCCATCTTTTTCAACTGGCCCGTTTACGGGTAAGCGCAGCAGAACGGTCGTCCCGTGCCCAATTTCTGAGTAGAGTTTTATGGTGCCATCGTGGAGTTCGACAAAGCTTTTAACAATGGAAAGCCCAAGGCCTGCACCACGGTGACCGCTGCCTGTGCGCGATGGCCGCGCGGAGAAGCGATCAAACGCCGTGCGCTTGGTTTCTTCATCCATCCCATTGCCGAAGTCACTCACCCAGCACTCAATCTGATCTTTGACGATGCGGCACCCCATGATCACCTTGGTATTCGCTGAACTGAAACCAATGGCATTAACAAGCAAATTTAAGAGCACCTGCTTTAAGCGCTGCGAATCGCCAATAATTGTACCCACATCGGCAGGTACCTGCACTTCGAGCGTAAGATCATTTTTCTTCACACGATCTTTCACCAAATTGGCCGATTCACCAAGGAAGGCGCGCACATCGATGGTTTCAAGATTGAGTTTCATGGCGCCTGCATCAATCGAGGCCAAATCCAAAATCGCATCAATCACCGACAGCAATTGGCTAGACGAGTGCTGAATATCGCGCACATATTCACCCTGTTTTGGCCGCAGTTCACCTGCAAGGCCCATTTCCAACGCCTCTGCGAAACCATTGATCGATGTGAGCGGCGTGCGCAGTTCATAAGACACGTTTGAAAGGAAATTGGTCTTCAGTTTGTCGGCGGCTTCTAACGCATCAGTGCGCTCGCGCAGAGCCCGCTCGATGCGTGAGCTATCAGTGATATCCACGTAAGATATCAAGGTGTTGCCATCTGGCAGTGGCGCTATGGTGAAGTCGAACACCTGCCCGTCAGGCCGCGTGATTTGGCGCTTCGACATGGTGCGCGCGCCTTCAAGCGAGGTCACCGCAAACTTGGTTGCATCCCACGCCTCGTCATCGTCAAACAACGGGCGGCACTGCGCAATAACCTCGTCCACATGAGGCTCTGATTGCAGAAAACCATCATCCAAGTTCCAGAAGCGCGCAAAAGCCGGATTGTGCAGTTTCAACCTGCCATCAGAACCAAAGTGGGCGAGCCCCTCATGCAGATTATCCAGCGTTTCTCCCTGCACGCGGGCAAGCTCATTATAACGGCTTTCAAGGGCAATCCGCTCGGTCACGTTTTCATAGAGATAGGTGACGCCCCCAAATGGGTGTTGTTCGGAGATCATACGAATGGTCTGCTCGTCTGGCAGATACCACCAGTCTTCGCGGGTCTCGATGCGCGAATATGTTTCCAACTGTTTGTTTTTCCAATCGCGCCAATTGGCCTGCTCGGGCAAGCGGCGCTCTTCGCGCAGTTTATCGAGAATTTCAGCATCTGAAGGCTGTGTCTCAAGCCAACTTGGCTCCAGCTGCCAGAGCTCGGCATAGGCGGTATTGAAAAACCGCAACCGTTGATCGGGACCGAAAATAGCAACAGCGGTTTTCAAATTATCCAGCGTTGAAGCGTGGGCCTTAATGTGGCGTTCAAGTTCTTTTTCGGTATCTTCAAGAGCGCTCACGTCAATGGCAAAGCCAGCGGTGCCGTGTTCAACCGGTACCTCAACAAGATCGAGTGCCTTTTTCTGGCCGCTGATCACCGTGTGGGTGCGGCGGGTTTGGGTTTTGCCACTTTGGCTGGGGGCTGGCTGATCGTTCGTCTCTTGCTGGGTAATCTCGAGGCCAGACGTGACAACTTTGTTCACGCTGTCTGCCTCAACCGCCTTTACATATGCCTGGTTTGCCCAAACGATTTTGCTGTCGGCGGCGCGCAACCAAATTGGCATTGGCGCACTGTCGAGAATGGTTGAAAGCTGTTCAACCTGTCGTTTGAGGATTTCGCGGCCATGCGCAAGTTTTGTGTTTTCCTGGCGTTCCCCCGCCAGCGGGCGCAAGCGCAATGTTGCCATGCCACCAGCGGTGCGGCCATCAGCTTCCAGCAAATCACCCACACGGCTGCGCACACCAAAGTTAAATGCTGTTCCTTCTTCACGCAGTGTCGCCAAGGCCTTTGTCAACTGGTCGGCTGATTGCGCTTCGAGCCAGTGAAAGAAGTTCATGCGTTGCTTTGGGGTATCAGGAACCTCGCAAAGTCCCCGCATATCGCCGCTCACCTGGTCTGGCTGTTCGCTTTGGCCGTTCCAAATATAGAGCAAGTGTGGCTCTGCTTTCAGCAGGGTTTCCGCGCGATTGAGTTTTGTTTCCAGATCTTCGATTGACCCAGATTGCTGGTTGAGCCTGCTGTGCATGGCGCGCAGTTTGAAAAAGGCGGCTGCAATAATGCCCGCTGTTAATACCCCAAACCCCGCCAGAAGCACGTTTGTTGGAACGCCCTGGAGCAGGCTTTCACCTTGCTTTAATGCAGAAGATTGCGCGTGGGCGGGAAGGGCGGTGGATAAAGCGCTGCCGGCAAGCAATCCCGCCCGCAGCAGGCGGCGGTGTATCGCGATGCGCTTCAACTTGGCAGCCATGATATTCTGGCTACTCCCCTCATTGGCCTCGTCCAAAACAGCCCCAAATACGCGTGATGCAACAAACCTGGCAAAATTCTGCGGGTGGTGTCCGTCAAAACGAATCACCTGCAGTGCAAAATCTCTTCACCTATACATTATGGATTCCGCCAATCCCAGCGGGTCATGCAGGATTTTGGACAATTTCGCGCAAATATTGCGGGCATCCGGCCCTGCATAAAATTTCACCCCGCACACAAGGCGTGGCGGGGTGAAAAAAGATACTCAAATTGTGAGGGGGTGCTTACTCAGCTTCATCCGCACTTGCTGCATTCAGCAAGCCATAGCGCTCAGCGCCAATCTTCTCGTGAAGATCAAGCTGGGTTTCCAAAAAGTCGATATGGCCTTCTTCGTCTGCGATCAGCTCTTCAAACAGCTGCATCGTTACGTAGTCGCCTTCTTCACGGCAGACTTCGCGCGATTTTGTATAGCTGTCCCAGGCCTCTTTCTCGCCTGCCAGATCACACTCCAAAACTTCCTTCACATCCTGGCCAATACGCAACTTGCCCACATTCTGCAAATTTGGGTGGCCTTCCAGAAAGATAATGCGCTCAACAAGTTTGTCGGCATGGGCCATTTCTTCAATGGATTCCTCGCGCTCTTTCTTGGCGAGTTTCTGATATCCCCAATCTTCAAGCAGGCGGTAATGCAGCCAATATTGATTGATCGCGCCAAGCTCCAGCTCAAGCGCTTCGTTTAGCCTTTTAATGACCTTGGAACTGCCTTTCATGACACTCTCCACATGATTGATTACGTGGCGTGTCTATATCATAGTTTAGAATGATTCAAAACTATAATGTCACGCCGCAACACTCTTGTGTATACGAGAGATCTTGCGGAAAGTTTCACACCTTTCATGTTCGGTGCGAATTTTCTGAATAAACGGAATGATTTGCGCATCAGGCGTTTGCTTACGCCGGTGATAGACCTCGGTGGTGGAGACGATAATGTCGATCACGCCGGGAAAACACCCGCAACAGCGCCCGCGCTGGGCCATGGCGTGATACACCTTGCCCGGTGTCACCAGCTGCCATTCATCCTCATCCAAAAAGGACGTAATGACATCTCTGATCTCGTTGTCTGTAACAACGTTGCAACTACAAACGATCATCGTTGATCAATCCATCACTTAACTTATGCGACATGAGCAGCCCGGGGTGCGATTCCGCACATTCCCGCGCTTTTCACCGCTGCAGGCCTTCATATTGATGAGAAAGCAGGGGTTGAGTCAAGTGAATAAATGTATATTTCGCAATAAAAACAATATTTTATAATGATTCCAAAGAGAAAAAAGTTGCGGACGTGGACCAGGGCTTTGTTAGGCGAGTGCTGGCATTGAACGAGATTCGGGTTTCGTTACTTGCGGCAAACAAATGCCTTTCGATAAATGTGAGGTGAGCGTCCGCAGGGAGCCCATACCTTCAGATGAACTGTATAGTTGGAATGTCCGCTTAAACGATCTTGAACACATAGACTTGGGATGTGACGTCGGGCTCAATGAAGTAGTACGAACGAAAAATCGGGGACTGGTCCGCCAATTTCCAAACTCCAGCATTCG
>JBPCVX010000354.1:0-3636 GCA_051010095.1 Hyphomicrobiales bacterium | reverse complement strand
TGGCTGTCGGGCTTGGTGTGGTGGTCTCTCTGGCTGCAATTGCCTTTGTTGATCTTGTTGACTGGCTCAACAATGTCTTGCTGGTTTCTCCGCGTGAACGCGTGCAAATCGAAGAACCATCCTGGCTCGTTCCTGCAGCCACAATCGCGGTGCCCGCACTCGGGGGATTGCTGGTCGGTGCGCTGATCAAATATTTTTCACCAGAGAAACGGCCACTCGGCCCACCAGATGTGGTGCTTTCAGTGCAACTACGCACACCATTACCGAGCGCACGTGGCGGTGTCATATCAACCATTGCTGCTGCAATCTCGCTCGGCTTTGGTGCCTCCGTTGGGCAATACGGCCCCTTGGTCTATCTCGGCGCATTGCTCGCCAGCGCGGTGCAAGCGCTTAAACTACGCATAAACAACATTGAGGCCATTGCTGCTGCTTGTGGAGTTGCCGCAGCGATTTCAACGGCCTTCAATGCACCAATTGCAGGTTTGGTGTTCGCCCATGAAGTGATTCTGCGTCATTATTCCATGCAAGCCTTTGCGCCTGTCACTGTGGCGTCGGCCACGGGGTACGTGATTGCAAATGTTATGTTTGATCGGCCAGCGCTCTTTCTCGTTGACTTTGCAGGCGTGCAGCATGGTCACGAGTTTGCACTGTTTGCGGGTCTTGGAATTCTGGCAGCTGGTGTGGCGGTTTTGTTTATGCAGCTTGTCTTGAGCAGTGCACAGCTTGCCCAACAACTCAATATCAATCAAATATTCCGTCCTGCGGTCGCCGGCCTTGCTGTTGGTATAACCGCGTTATGGCTGCCTGACGTATTGGGTGTGGGTAAGGAAACATTGCGGTTTGCAACGATTGAGGGGGCGTTTGAAGGGTGGGAGCTTGCTGTCCTGGTAATCGCCAAAATTGCTCTTACCGCGCTCTGCATCGGCTTTGGATTTGCAGGCGGCGTTTTCAGCCCCGCGTTGTTGATCGGAATTTTGTTGGGAGCGTTATTTTGGACGGTACTTAATGCCACGGGAATGGTTGTCACATCAGGCATCGTTGTTTATGCGATTTGCGGCATGATGGCGCTTACCAGCCCGGTGATCGGTGCGCCCCTTACAACAATACTTATCGTGTTCGAGTTGACCCGAAACTATGATCTTACCATCGCTGCGATGGTTGCGGTGGTGCTTTCCAATCTTGTTGCATACCGCATCTTTGGTCGCTCGTTATTTGATGTTCAACTGAAGAAAAGAGGGGTGGATCTGTCGGCCGGCCGCGACAGGGCCCGACTGTCAGCGGCTAGAATCGCAGATTTTGCTTCTAGCGGATTTCCAAGATGCACCACCGATGAAATCAACGCACATGTCGCCGAGCGCCTGGCGCAAACCAACTGGTCGGAAGCCTATGTTGCAGATCAGTCCGGCATTTATCTTGGCACGTGGCGCGCCCAAGATATGATGAGGGAGGGAAAGCGGAGCGTGGAGGCGATTTACCGGCCTGCAGCGCTTGTGTTTGATGAAACGACAACAATTTGGGAGGCTATGCGCGCCCTGGAGGGATTTGTCGGCGATGCTGTGCCGCTTGTTGAAGGGCAGAGCCGCAAACTCATTGGTGCGGTGACCGAAGCGGCAGTCATCGAAGCTTATTTAGAAATTGTGCAGGAGCTGAGGCGAGAAGAAAATGCGGCTGCTTAGCATTCTCACATTGTCTTTGCTCATGTGCCTGCCAGTGCGCGCAAAAGACCTTACTATTGTTTCATGGGGGGGTGCTTATGAAGCAGCTCAGCAACGCGCTTTGCTAAAACCTTTTGTGGTGGTGACCGGTAGCACCGTGAGTGTGCGTACCTATGCAGGGGGGCTGGATGCTATTCGCGAACGCGCAAAGGCGGAAGCTTGGGACGTTATAGACATGTCTGAAGATGAAGCGATTGCCGCGTGCGAATTGGGTTTGATTGCAAAAGTTGATGTGCAATCACTTTTGGTGCCTGTACGCGGGACAATACTTGAAGAAGATTTCCTGCCTGGTGCCTTGCGAGAATGTTCTGTTGCGCAGAATCTTTTTGCAACTGTATTTGCTTATGACGACAGGGCGTATCCTGGCGTTAAACCAACGCGGATTGAAGACTTTTTCGATGTCAAAAATTTTCCAGGAAAAAGGGCTTTGCAATCTAGCCCCGACGTTATTTTGGAATGGGCATTGTTGGCGGAAGGCGTGCCTGCGCGTCAGGTTTATGATCTCCTGAGCACTGATCGTGGATTGCGCCTCGCATTCCGCAAATTAGATGCACTGCGCGGGCATATTGTCTGGTGGCGCGACCCACAAGAGCCAGCACGTCTGTTGAGCGAGGGTGAGGTTTCAATGGCAAGCGGTTTCAATGGTCGTTTTTTTGCCGTGGCGAATGATGATGATGCGCCAGTGAACATTGTTTGGGATGGTCAAATAATTAGCTTTGACGTGCTTGCCATTTCGGCGTCATCAAACAAGAAAGAATTGGCTGAAGAATTTATTGCTTATGCAACCCAACCAGATCAGATGGCGCGGCTTGCAGAGCACATTCCGTATGGACCTGCCCGCCGTTCGGCATTTAATCGCATAGGCTTACATTGGCGTAGCCAGGTGCCAATGCGCAATCATCTGCCGGGCAGTGTTTCTGGCCGGGGCCGGGCACTTTACAGAGATGCAAAATGGTATGCACACACGCAAGATCTGCGCAACAAACGCTTTGAAGCGTGGATGAAGGCTGAGTAACGAAGTTAGGCTTTGTCAATCAACAGCCGTCCTACCGTTTCAAGATATTCCCGTTTTAGTGTGTCGTTGTCTACGGTCCATCGGCTATGAAGCAGTTCATTAAACGCAAACCCCACAAGGGCAGAGCCGGTGCGTGCAGCAAGAAACGAGGTCAAGCTCATTTGCAGTAGTGTACCCGAATCAATGCCACGCTGCAGCAAGTCTTGTTCATGTCCCAAGAGTTCGCTTACCAAACGAAGGTTCTCTTCTCTTTCAAAACCGCCAAGACCACCTGGAACAGATAAATCGGCCATCAGAAACCTGCCGACGCCAGGGCGCGATGCATACAAATCGAACATTCGCTCTGCTTGCTTGAGCAAGGCTTCTGGAAAGGCCAGCTCTTCAATCCCTGCAAATGTCTCAATCTCAGCGCGCAAGGCAACATTTGCGAAGGCTGCGATAACACCCTTGTTGCCCTTGTAGTGGCGATAGATAGCCGGCGTTTCAATGCCAAGTTGGGCTGCAACATCCCCTAATTGAATGTTCATGGGACCATGCCGTGCACATATTTCCTCAACCACGGCCAAAACAGCTTGGGCCGTGGTCAAGTTTTTGTGTTTTGCCGACTTGTGGCGTGGTTTTCGTGCTGCTTTTGACATTGGTTTAGTTTGGTTAAGTTAATTAACTTAATTTATTATTAGATAAGATTTACAAATGAAACAATTGGTTCAAATATGTGCTTTTTTTGTGTTCGCATTGGTACTGCTTTTGAAGCCTATACCATCCTATGCGCAAGATGCGCCAGTGGTGCAAAAGCTGTCGGATAATGTCTATTCGATATTTTCAGTTTTCTACACATTATAATGGTGATTGGCGATAAGGGGGTGTTAATCAACGATCCTGCCAATGCCTCCCACGCCGGACTTC
>JBPCVX010000353.1:0-3464 GCA_051010095.1 Hyphomicrobiales bacterium | reverse complement strand
CCGTTGGAGCTGGCGAAAGTCAGAGGGCACAATCATATCGTGAAGCTTCTTCGGCAGCATGGTGCCGTTCAATAGAGTTCCGACAGGCGTATCATGAACGGCTGCACAAGCCCCGAACTTGCTTCTGATAAGCGAGAACGACAGAACCATTAAAGAAAAGGAAGTACTACCCCGGCACGCGCCCGCACTGTAGCCGGTGGAATGTTGCGACGCACAAGCTTAGGGAATCGGCATCGGGCTTCGATGCATCATTGATGTTGCGCACTGGCACGGAGTCGGGTTGGGGTCAGCACCGGAAAGTCGCTAGTCTGGCTCCACGTTCACTTTTGACCTACTTCTGCGTTGAGCCGCCGATAGGGGTAACGGCAGAAGATGCAAATAACCCGTCAAAATGATCGACAGACCAAATAACGCCGCCTGAAACAAGCTAAATCGCCGAATAGTAGCGGATAGCTCACAAGCACATCATGATCCAAAGTCCTTCGCAAGGTTTCACCGGACGCCCTTGCCCAAGTCAGTCGTTTCAGTGACATCAGCTGCCGAATAACCGCGAGCCCTGTTGCACGCCCTGCAACCGAACCCAGCGCAACGCACGCGGAAGGCAGTATCGTTCTCGTAAACAAAGAAAGTGGATAGCGCGAAGGTTATTTCGCATTGCTGATACTCGTTAGGGTGCGTACCTCGCAAAGTCAAAATTGCCTGCTCTCTGGCAATCAAGAGCGCCGCCCAGGCTCGATGCAGGCTTTGAGTTCTTGGTTGCACCGGCATTTGCGATTGTGTGCAGTCTGGCCGAAATTGCTTTCTTTGCCTGCTCCAAACTGTCGCTTAGAAATGTCTCATCACATCTTCTCCCGATCTCAGAATCTTTCTTTGCATCCTTGGTGCCGAGACCTGCAAGTGCGGTCTGTAGATAGGTGCGGCAGGATTTTCTTTTGGCATTGTTTTGTTGCTGAGAATTAGCGCCGACCAAAGGAGGTCTGCTGTACTCTTGTGCGCTCCGTAACAAAAGGGCCCAATCAGCCATGCGGATCACGGTTTTATCTCGGACCTGCGCCAGTGACAGATCTCTTGGCCTATACACGAACACTTTGGTTACATTCTCACCTGTCGACGTCTTCTTAGTATTATCGATAAATCGGTGAACAAACTTGTTAATATCGCGGCTTGATGTTTCGGCGATCCGGCTAAGTTTGCCCAAATTATTCACATCAGTGCAAATATCGCATGCCTCGATCCGATTTACGATAATCCCCCGGGCCATTGTTCGAAGGCTTTCGCGTTGCGAATTGAGGAGTGTCAAAGCCCGCTGCTTCGTCTGCTTCTTCTTTTCCTCGCTGGTTTTTTTGTGCCCAAAGTAATTTACATCCTGGTTGGGTAGCTGAGTAAGCACAGCCTCGTACGTTTCATCCAGTTTTTTAGCCAGATCCGTCGTTCTAATCCACTTATTAACCATTTTTTTGGTAACGATGCACTTGGTTTGATCAAGCTCTAACGGACCCTCATTTCCTGGATCAATAGGAGGTAGGAGAAGATCGGAAAGAGATTGTGCTTTTACCTCGTGCAGTCCAGCAACTGCAAATGGCAGGGCGAGAACTGCGCTGGCGACCATACCTGTCAGGATTCGGTTGCCCAATCGTTTTGCCAAAGTAGCGTCCGATTGAAATTTCAAACTCATTGTCATGGTCTCCCTACCGGCGACGTCTCACATCCTGGTTATTTTCAAATCGTGCAAGCACCTACTGATATATGGCGCTCCCATCAAAGCCGATGCACTTCGGCGAGTCCTTCAACAACGGGCTATTTTTCGCTTTGTTTGAGTTCCTGTTGTCGTGAAACCGCTTCACAATCAGGAACATTTGAGCATCTCGCTGAGCAACCAGATTGCTGACGAACTCGGCGTCATAGTTTCCTGATTGCAGTTCAGAATTGAGCCTTGTCGTCATGCTGCGATAGACGCGCACACGCATGCGAACCTCCTCGTCTAAGAGTTGCTGCGTGATTTTGTTCACGTCGAAGCGATAGAACACGCTCTTGTTCCATTGCTTGGAAATCAAAAAGCCACCATTCGCCGCTGCAATGTTACGAAGATAGATCCAATCGTTAATGAGCATACACGGCTTGCACTCCGGCCATTGTATGGCCTGGGACAGGATGATGTTTTCGAGGCTGTCAGCCGCTTCCTTTAGCGATGATCTGCCCTGGTCGAGTGTGAAACGTTTTACACCATACGTGTCAATGCGCGCTTGACTGTCTGAGTCCAAGGGTACGGCGTCTGGCTCAAACTTTCTAATCTCATTTGCGACCGCGGAGGTTGCACCGGAAGCTGTCGAAGAGGAAACGCTACCATTATCCATGGCAGCATGGAGAGCCCGCATTGTCTCCACTACGTTGCCGACGCCCGGCAGTGATTTTTCCAAGGACCCGAGGAATTTTGCCAACAATGAATCCCGGCGGCATATGCCCGGTCCGGCAATCGTTGAACAAATCTTACGGGGCTTATTGATGTTCAACCACGCCACGATCCTGTTGGTCAGGTCAGTTGCGTTGCGGAAGTCGCTTGCCTTCCGCCGCGTTGCGCTCAGATAGTTCCTGATTGCAAGGCGTGATCTTGCACCGGGCGTGCTACCGAACCAACCGTCGGTTCTGTGCGCCACAGTTGTGCCCGGCGGAAAGCAACCGGCGTCATATAGTGCATTCTGCAAACTACGGGCGGTCGCGCTGCCTCGCTCGGGAATGAGTTGCTCAAAATTTTGCGCCTGGCTAGCGGGCGGGAACGACATTAAAACGAGGCCGATCCCGGCCACGAAGGAAACAATCAGCGAAAGGACGTTCCTTGTGGATCCGTGCGGAGTACCAATCAAGAATTCCAATAAGCTTTTTAGACGAAACATGATCCTACCGAACGGATACAATTACCCATTGTTTCTGATGCCTGACCTGCGGTATGTCCATAAGATTTCGCAGCTCGGCAAATGAATACTAGAGCTGTTGCGCCGCCGCACCAGTTTGCGTTGCTGATTAGTTGAGGCGGCGGATCAACAGCGGTCATTTTACTCATTGAGTTGGATGATTCAGCAGTCTCATTTGCGCCCCCAGCCCATACGAGCGGGGTTGTAGCCGTTATGCTCCGATCGAATCTCATGGCCCGTCGTGCCGACGCCATGTTGCAGTGCAATGGCAGCTTTCACCAGCTGCGGACCAAATCTACGTTTTGGCGGTGAGCTGGCCGGAGTCCGCAAACGTATAGTTTCGCTATCTGGTGTGACACGGATGATCCGAGGGCGTGTTGTTCCGGAGTGGGTCATCAAGAGCCATCGCCAGCACTCTGAAACCGTCCGCTGCACCTCCATAAGCTGCCGAATGCCCGCCAACAGCAGCGGGCCAGTCCAGTGCCGCAAGATTTGCGGGCGCTGTTGGCCGAGGCTTTAAGATACGGCAGCTCGGATATCACCGACAGCCTTGGC
>JBPCVX010000352.1:0-7806 GCA_051010095.1 Hyphomicrobiales bacterium | reverse complement strand
GGCCTTTGGGCTGGATATAACCTATTCGTCGGGATGAACATGTTAAAGACATTAAAAAAGGCGGGCGCAACCGCCCTTTTAACCCTCTCGCTATTTGGTGCTGCTCCCACTGCGAACGCGGCGACATTGGGGCTGGATCTGGTATCTCCTGCAGGAGACTGGACAACGTACTAAAGCACAAACTGGACGCTTGGTTATGAGTTTTCGCTCTCGCAGGCTGCGCATGTTGGTGGCTTGGGTTTCTGGGATGTCGATGGCATCTTTGGAGCAACCACCGTTGGATTGTGGGATGCCAACGGCGTAAAAATCGGTGAAGTGAACTCTGGCACATCCGCTGTAAACACGGTTTCAACCGCTGGTGGACACGGCAACTGGTACTTTATGGATTTTGATGTGGTGCTGAATCCTGGAAACTATGTGGTTGGGTCGCACGGTGCGAGCGGAATGGATTATACATTTGGTACTGGCACCCTCTCCACATCCCTTGTGACCTATGTTGACGACCGCTACGCTGGTGGCGGCATCTTTCAATATCCAAACCGCAGCGTGAACTGGAATTTCGGACGAGGTTTCCTTGGAGGTAACATCGCGTTTATTCCAATTCCAACCCCACTCATTCTCTTCCTGACAGGCCTTATTGGCCTGGGCATCATCGGCAGGCGGAAATACTCCTAACCCCCTCTCTCTCAACGTTAGTGTGTTGGTTTAACGCAGTTTTTTTGTCTGTGTTAAACCATTCCTTGATTGACATATTTTTGCGTCGATGATCAACTGTTTACCAGCATGTGCACCCTCAAGCCTATGCATCTTGAGTGCAGTAAATGCATGAAAAATGGCGTCAAAGTCTGGGAGAGGCCGCCTCGTGATCACCACGGAAAATAGATTGAAATGATTCAGCTAACGCGCGCTGCGGTAGCTCGTCTTTGCCTTGTTTTCATAATGACAGGGCTGGTTTCCCTCGCGCAGGCCAAGGCCGATTGGCTGAACCTCACAGGAGCTGAAACCGCACCCAATATTGCTGAAATCGAAGTCATGCAGGATGGCGTGACGATCGTGCTGGAAATCTTCCTGCAGAACGCAAAGCACTTTGTCGATATCCTCCCCGATAAGGCGTTTGGGGAGAACCCGCCAGAGCGTCCTTCACTAGACGAGAGGTTGCAGCGCTTTGCACGCGAAGGTGTGCGGGTTGAGACGTTCTCTGGTGAAACCTTACCCGTACGCATCAAATCAATCGAACCCGCCACGCGCAAAGACCGCAAAACACCATTTGCAGGCATGATCAACCCGCAAACTGGCAGAAAAGTGCCCGATGCCCCTCAGGATAAGCGCGTTATCAAAGCGGAACTGTTCTATCCCTTCACCACAATGCCTGAGGGCATCACCATCTCGCCACCCAAGGGGGACGACGATATTCCACTCGTCTCTATCGGGTTCATTTTGCACCACATGTCTGTGCCGGTGATCGATTTTCGTTACTTGAGCAAGTCCGCGAAACTGTCTCTCGATTGGGATGACCCTTGGTATTCAAAATTTGAAAACCCCAACCTTAAGCGCCACCACAAAGATGCCTTGATGGGGTTTTTGTATGTCGAACCGCGAAGAGTGCGCCAGGAGGCACTGATCCGCATACGCGATCTGGAAAAATGGGCCGATCTGGCATTGCCGAACCCCGAAATTATCGCGGTTGGCGACCAAGAAAAGGTACTCGCCAAGGCAGCGCAATTTCTTGCCGATACGAACACCGTTTCCGCAGATGGCAAAAAGCTCACACCATCCGCCAGTCGTGCCGTTTTCATCGAGATTGGCACCTCGGGCATCACTGTGATCGAGGAACCCAAACCGCTTGATCGCAAGACGGCTCTTGTGGGCATCGTTACCACTTATGAAGTAGATCATCTTCCAAAAGACGTAACGCTCGACTGGAAGCTGTTCGACGCCCGGCAGAAAACGGTTCCCGTCACGTTGTTTGATCCCGCAGGACCGTTCCTGTCGTTTGCAACAAGCGATGACAACGCCGTGAAATGGCAGAACTTCCTCAAGCAATACCGCGAACCTGAAGCAAAACCGGTCGCAGCCATTGGCCTGACCACATTGCCTATCCCCCTCATAAGTCTCGTTCTTCTGGTGGTGGCACTCATTGCAGGCGCTGCTGCGTTGCGCTCAACCGGCAGCCGACGCCAGATTGCGTTTGGCGTTGCTGGAGCAAGCATCATTGCGATGATCTTCACCTACCCGCTGGCGCAAGTGCGTATCGCCAACCCGTTCGCCCCAACACCGGATGAAACAGAGCTTTCAGAAATCGCACAAAAGCTTGTTGAAAATCTTTATGTGGCGCTTGATGAGCACGATGCCAAACGCCGCGCCATCGCCTTAAACACCAGCGCTGATAATAGCAGCGCAGCACCTATAGAAGCAGAATCCAAACGTGGTCTTGTGGTTGGCCTTGCAGGGGGTAGCGAGGCGCGCTCCTATGCGATTTCAAACATGAAGATCACTAATATCGCTCCACTTGATGATCCAGGCGGGGTATCCGCGGTCGCCACTTGGACCGCCCAGGTCAAAGGCGGCCACTGGGGTCACGTGCACAGGCGCAACGTGGAATTCGAGGCACAAATGGAGCTTATGCCTGAAGATGGCAACTGGAAGATTGCCGGCCTCACCATCACCAGGCGCCAGTAATGTGCACGATAAGAACCTTTGGCAAAATAGCACTCGTGCTGGCAGCGCTGTTGGTTTCGGTGCAATTGGCGGCGGCACACTTTAAGCTCAACCTAAATGTGCGCATCATCCATGTGGAGCACACTGCAGATGGTCTTGATGTCTATCTGCGCCTGCCTATGCCCTATCTGGTGGCCGATAAGCTTGGTCCGGAAGGCGCAGATGGCCTCCCAACCGCTGCGCCATACACCACCAATGCGCAAGAAGATGGTACGCTTGTCCATTACCTTGACCCCGCACAACTCGAGAGCAATTCTCTCGGCTTGGGCAAGATCGCAGCCGAAGGGCACCCCATCACAGCACAAAACAAGACACTTCCATCAAATGTGGAAGCGGTTCAGGTCTATAAGCGCGGCGAAGAACCTGGCTTTGCAACATTGAAGGCGGCAAAAGAAACATTTGCCCAAGACCTTGCCGCGCCGAAAAACCCTGCGCCTTATGTTGGCGACACGGTTGTGGATGTGCATATCCGTTACCCGGCGGGCAAGACTGTGAACGCCTACGAGCTAAGATCCACGCTTGATCCCGGCCTGCCCGGACAAGACGAAACGGCAAATTTGATTATCGATTATGGTGCGGGTGGTTCCAAAATCTTCCGCGCCAACGGGCTTCTCAAAGACGGTGTAAATGTTAGCCGGTCGGCATGGGCGGCTGTCCTCACCTTCGTCTATGAAGGCATAAGGCACATTTTGGGCGGGTTAGATCACGTCTTGTTTGTATTGTGTCTGGCTTTAGGGGCCAATAGACTTTGGGGGCTGGTAGAACGGGTCACAGGCTTCACCATCGGCCACACCATAACGCTCATAGCTGGTTTCTTCGGCTTTGTGCCAACAGGCGCCTGGTTTGTACCGGCGATTGAACTCGGTATCGCTGTCACAATTGTATACGCCGCCTATCTGGTGTTGCGCTCTTCATCCACAGACCAGAAAGACACCTGGCAGATGTTTGCGGTCACCACAGTGATCGGCCTGCTTCACGGGCTTGGTTTCTCGTTCGTGTTACATGAGATTTTGCGGGTGGATTCACCCAATCTCTGGCAAAGCCTCATCGCATTTAATGTGGGTGTTGAAATCGGCCAATTGGCAATTATCCTGGCTGTCTGGCCTCTGTTTCAGATTCTATACCGGGTCAATCAACCGACATGGCGCGTGGCCCGAACGGCTGTTGCAGCGATTTGCTTGATCATTTCCGCCTATTGGATATTTGAACGCAGCGCACTTCTCATCTCGGCGTAACGCATGTGGGGACGGCCGCACGCCCCCACACGCCCGCCGCTACTCGTTTGCAGGCATGTCTGGCGGTGTGTAGCCTTTCCACTTGCCTGCAAGCGTTTCCTTCGACGGTGATTTCTCTTCGCTGCGCGGTGCGTCGATATACGCCTTAGAGACATCTGGCGGCAGCACATACTCATCAACAGTTGCCATACGCACGATCATGTCGTCTTTAGTGACATTCACCACCATGAGATCACGCGCTAAAGCCAGAGGCCCGTCATATGTTTTGCGCACCCCATCCATTATGGCCGCATTGTTTTCAGGTGATTGTACGGAATGATAGCCGATAGCCAGCCGCGGTTTCACCTGCGACATAACTTTGCCGAAGGCCTGAGGTTCGGTATGAATGCGGGTCGACACATAAGTTGCCTGTCTTAGCCCCCAACCAAAATAAGCCGCCAATTGTTTCGGTGGCAGGAAGCATTCATGGGATGCCACATCCGCATCGGCTGCGTATTTGATATACCATTTGTTGGGGTACGTATCGCCACCAAACACATATTTAAGACCGTTCCATTCAAGGCTGTAGCTTACTGCGCCATCAAGGCTGTGAATGGCGGGCCAAGACCTTATAACAACGCCATTTTTCTCGTACACAACCTTGTTTTCCTGGCGAAAGTCAAATTCGTGCACCACAATCTTTGCACCTTCATCTGGCAACGCGCCCGTGCGGGTGGCGAGATCCCAGGCGTAGGCCTTTTCCATGGATTCCACGAATGCTTTAGAGCCCAGTTCCGGCGTCGATCCCGTGGGGCCATAGAAGTGAATTGGCGAATAGCGACCAGACAGCCATCCCGCAATATGCACACCCATGAAATCGCCCACATGGTCGATATGCAGGTGGCTTGCAAACACTTTGTCAACCTTGGAGAAATCTGGCCGCAGAGAAAACAGATTGGCAAGCATTCCAGAACCTGCATCAAACAAAAACTTGTCACCATTTCCTAATTCAACAAGATAGGAAATAGAAACAGCCTTGCGGGTTTGGTTCGGCATACCCGTTCCAAGAGCGATAATCCGCATTTCAGCTTCACCCAACTTCTCGGTATTGGGAAAATAGCTTGTAGGATATTTGCCATCTTTGATTGCTGCAGACGTCCGCCCTTTGGGCAATACATCAGCGCGTTGCGTTGAATCTTGTGCACTGGCCGAAGACAGTCCGGAAAGTTGAGAACTTGTCTCACCCCAGCCAATCAATCCGACACCGCATACAGTCAATGCGAACGCCGCGCGTGTTAGTACACGCTTAAGTGAAGTGTTCCCCATCGAAACCTCCTTGTTATGAGTTCGATTTTGCCCTAGCTTATTAGCTACCGTAGACATGTCTATACTGTAGAATACTCTATACTATAGATTACTCTATGGTCAATGCTTTGCTAAACTGAAATGTCTAAAACAATCAGGGTGAAGATGAACGTCGCAAGTCCAAAAAGATTATCACGTGAGAATTGGCTGAACGCAGCTATTCGAGAACTTGAAGAGCATGGCATCGACGGCGTTAAAGTGGTTGTGCTGGCAAAAAAACTCGGTTCAACAAGCGGCAGTTTTTATTGGCACTTCAAAAACCAGCCCGCACTAATGGCAGCACTGCTTGAATATTGGGAAGAGACCCTCACCAATCAATTCATTACGCGATCGAAAGCATTTGAAGGTTCGCCAGAAGAGAGAATTCTCAGCCTAATGATCAGCGTTATGGAGCAGGATGCAGCAAGCTTGGATCATGCCATTTCGGTCTGGGCCAGGCGTGATGCCAAAGTGAAGGAAATCTTCGAAAGGACGATCCAGAAACGCATTGATCACGCCACATGGATGTTCAAAAAGGTAGGTTTTTCAAGGCGGCAGGCGGCAATTCGCGGGCGGCTGATGGTGGCTTACCTCATGGGTGAATCTTCAACGATGCTCAAGTCCAACCGACGTTGGAAATCGATTGTGAAGGAAGAATTTGAAGTGCTGATGGCGCAGAACGTTTAAACACAACAGATTCCCTACTGCGAAGGTTCTGGCACGGGCGAACGTTGCAGCTCATCCCCCCAATCGGTTCGGGCTTCCATTTCTTGCTTAGTCCGCTCCGGCACAAAATCAGTAACATTGGCGGGGAACCATCCACCCCCCAACGCCTTGTAAACAGAAATTAGATTGGTGGCCGTTTGCGCCCGCACATTGGCAAGTTTCACCTGCGTGCGCAGCAAGCCCGTCTGTGTATTCAGCACACGAGTGTAAGATGCGCTCCCCTGTTTGTATTGTATATTGGCGATTTTCACTGCCTTGCCCGCTGCATGGGCCGCACGCCGCAAATAAACCTCTTCCTGCTTTGACTTCAGATACCCGACCAAGCCGTTTTCGACTTCCGAATAAGCAGAAAGCACAGTGTTTTTGTAGTTCGCTATCAACGCTTGGTATTTGGCATCCTGAGCGCGCACATTGTTTTTGATACGGCCATAATTCAGCACATTCCAGGTAAACCCCGGGTTGATGAAACCTGCCAAGCTGTTGCCCTTAAACAGCAGGGCAAAATCGCTGGCCTTCACGCCAATTGCACCTGAAATGGTGAACGCTGGATAGAGGTCTGCCTGCGCCACACCAATCTGGGCAGCTTGTGCGGCAGCAGTGTATTCGGCCGCGCGAATATCCGGGCGCCGTCGCAACAATTCAGCCGGCACGCCAATCGCCACCTCTGCAGGCGCGCGCGGAATACCAGCGCGTTTACGAATGACCCCGCGCAGATCAGATGGCGGCTTGCCGATCAGCAAACTCATGGCGTTATAGGCTTGGGCAAGATCAGCCTGCAGTTTTGGAATAGCGGCTAGTGTGTTGTTGTAAAGCGCGGTCGCTTCGTTCACATCAAGCTCAGTGGTTGCGCCATCTTTGAAACGGATTTTCGAAATGCGCAGGCTCTCTTTCTGAAGCGCTGCATTGGTTCTGGCGATCGCAATGAGGCGCTGCGCCTCGCGGATCGTGACATAGGTTGAGGCCACATCGCCCACTAAGGTCACCAGCACATCGTCATAGTTGGCCACCTGGGCCAGCAAGTTCGCCTCAGCCGATTGCACATTCCGGCGGAACTTGCCCCATACATCTATCTCCCAACCTGCATCGAACCCCAGCTCCCAGCGGTGAAAGGTTGGATCAATCGGCACCACGCGGTTTATATCGCGTAACACGCTCTCATTCGTGCTGATGCGGTCGCGCGAATATCCACCAGCGATTTGTTGGCTTTGGGGAAACTGCTCCCCGCTGGCAATGCCAAGTTGGGCGCGCGCCTCATATACCCGAAGGCCTGCAGCGCGCAGGGTAAGGTTTTCCCTGTAGGCGGTGTGCACCAACTGGTTGAGGTCTTTGTCCTTGAATATCTGCCACCAGCGTTGCGAGACTTGCCCACGCTCGGTGACACCATTTTTCGTCCGCGTTGCGGGTTTACTATCGGCATTCCACGCAGCCAGCGATGGCGCCTGCGGTATTTCAAAGTCGGGTCCAACGGTCACGCATCCACTCAAGAGGCCGAAGGAAATTGCACCAATGACGCTGTAGCGGGTTATATTTTTGATCACACGCACGACCACCCACCCGCTACAACAAGTTGAGCGGGAAGACAAAGTTCGCCCACGAGTAAATGCGGATATTGATGCGGCGCAGGAATTCAAACCCTTTGCCGTTTCCTGTATAGATGGCGGCGGCACCATGTGCACCGGCGGCCGCTGTTTTAATCGCCGGATCATCAAGGCTGATCTGCACCGCGAACCGGCCCTGCAGTTTCGGGATCAGGAATTTTGGCACACGCCCGCTTGGCAATATCTGCCCCTGCCCTGTTGCCTCC
>JBPCVX010000351.1:0-3251 GCA_051010095.1 Hyphomicrobiales bacterium | reverse complement strand
CCGCCAGCGCTGTGCCCATTCGACTGACCAGTTCAATGAAGCGTGGCATGTCGTGAAACTCTGCGTAGTCTTCATCGCGCGCTAAGATGCCGCGATTGTCAAATCCAAGGGTGATGGCTTGCTCAAGGCTGTCTAATGCCTCTTCCGTCTTGCCCTGTCGCGCAAGAGCAGCGCCGAGATTATAATGATGCAGCGGCCAGTCTGGATATTTCTCAATCCATTCGCGAAGCTCTTTCTCCGCTTCAGCGTATTTCTTCTGACGGAACAAATTAAGGATCGGAAAAGACAAACGTGTCTGTTGTTTGGTCATCTCCGGCAACTGAAATACATTAATTTCACTAACTTTGTGCTGCGCTATCGTAGAGGCTGGAAGAGCAATCAATCCAATCGCAACAAGCGTATTACGTAAGGTTTGTTTCATTAGATACC
The DNA here is from genome assembly GCA_051010095.1 of Hyphomicrobiales bacterium. Lineage (GTDB taxonomy): Bacteria > Pseudomonadota > Alphaproteobacteria > Rhizobiales > CAJQND01 > CAJQND01. The sequence goes on along the minus strand of JBPCVX010000351.1, from coordinate 2,822 downwards.
TGCAGTTTTTCGCGCTCAAGCACATATAACTCATCACACATATTCCCTATCAATAGCAGATGAATATAAGACAATACTCGTCAATTTCGCGATGCGAACTAAACTAATACGCAAATTTTACTCGCTTGCGCTAATTTTTACTTTCAAACATAACATCAAATATTGGATTTACACACTTAGGATAGGTATGCTTCGCCAAAAGGGTTGGGAAAAATGGAACGCCGTCTTGCGGGGATACTTTCCGCTGATATTGTTGGGTATTCACGGCTCATGGGTGCCGATGAAGCTGGCACGCTCCAAACTTTAAAAAAACTTTTCCGCGAACTCTTTTCTCCAAAGGTAGCCGAACACAATGGACGCATTGTCAAGCTGTTAGGCGATGGCGCTTTGGTGGAATTCGCCAGTATTGTTGATGCGGTCAAATGCGCGGTTTCAGTTCAACTGGACCTCGCGGATTTCAGCGACCATACAAGCGGGGCACAACCTATACAAATGCGCATTGGTGTAAACCTTGGGGATATCATCATCGAGGGCCAGGATATCTATGGAGACGGTGTAAATGTTGCAGCACGCCTGCAAGAGATCGCTTCACCGGGTGGTTTGACGATCAGTGCGACCGCGTTCGAACATACCTCCGATAAAGTCGACATCACCTTTCATGATGGTGGAGAACAACGTTTAAAGAACATCGAAACGCCTGTGCGCGTTTTCCATTGGTCCCATGGCGAAGCTTTGATTGTCGATAAGATCGACACAAGCCAAGCGGCCGCAACACAAAGCATCAAAATACCTTCAATCGCGGTGTTGCCGTTTGAGAACATGAGCGGCGATGCTGAACAGGAGTTTTTTGCAGACGGCATTACTGAAGATGTGATTACAGAGCTATCCAGATTTAGCTCACTCACTGTTATCTCCAGAAATTCTGCATTTGTGTACAAAGGCAAAGCAGTTTCAGTTGAAGAAGTTGGCAAGGCTCTCGGCGCAAAGTACGTCGTTGAAGGCAGTGTGCGAAAAGCAGGCAACCGTATCCGTGTTACGGTTCAGCTCATTGATGCGGAAACGGATGCGCATATCTGGGCTGAAAAGTATGATCGCGATCTGGAGGATATTTTTGAGGTTCAAGATGAAATCACGTCAACCATAGCCGCGGTTTTGCCCGGAAGAATTGAAGCGATTCATCAAAAGCAAATCCAAAGAAAAACCCCAGACAGCATGGCGGCATATGAATGCGTGATGGCAGGTAAAATTTTACATCACCGCACAAGCCCCCAAGACAATAAAAGAGCCCAGGAACTTCTTGAAAAAGCGATCACATTGGACCCGAATTACGCCCACGCCCATGCTTGGAAAGCCTGCGTCGTTGGGCAGTCTTGGGTGCACGACTGGTGTGACGACAGAGACGCAACCTGGCAGAATGTTTTGGAGGAACTACAAGTCGCGTTGTCTCTCGATGACAACGATGCAGATGTTCACCGGGTGCTGGCAGCAGTTAACATTGCCCACAGTGACTTGGATAAAGCTGCTTATCATCAAGAGCGCGGCCTGGCACTGAACCCCAACTATGATCTCATCGTTGTTCAGCAGGGCGAATTGCTAACATGGCTCGGCCAAGCCGATGAAGGTATCAAATGGATAGAACGAGCAATGCGCCTCAATCCATTTCACCCGGAACGATTTTGGGGACATCTGGGAAGAGCCCACTTTGTTGCCCATCAATATGATGATGTTGTGGCTGCATTGCAGCGTTTGTCAGCACCCGACTATGTGATGCATTCTTTGCTGGCGGCTTCTTACGCCAGGCTTGGTGACACTGAAAGTGCACGCCAGCATGCAGGTCTTGTTCGCGTGCAAAATCCAGATTTTGCAATCAACGATCATCTCGACACCCTGCATTACGCGCGCGAAGAAGACCTGCGGCATCATCGCGAAAGTCTGCAATTGGCCGGGCTTGATACCTAGTCTAACGGCGCCCGCTTGCTGCAAAAAATTCCGCTGACCCAGCACGCACCATATTTGGAAGGTGAGTGTAAATATATGTGCATCCTGCTGCAAGCACCTGTTCGACCTTCGCCGTTGTCGCAGGCATTCCGCTAGCATGGCCTGAACGATTGATGCGCGCCAATGATTGTGCAACTGCATCTGCCACGGGGGTGGCAGCTGGGTCGCCGGGCTGCCCCATAGACTGGGAAAGGTCAGAGGGACCGATGAAGAACACATCGATGTCTTCGACCGCCAAAATCTCATCAATGTTCGCAATGGCTTCGGCATGTTCCAGTTGCACACACACCAAAGACTGCTCATTAGCTGTAAGCGCGTAGTCGCTCATGGACCCGCCAAATCCATAATCGTTAGGCCTGGTAGACGAAGCAAGGCTGCGATTGTCTCCCGGCATGAACTTCACAGCCCGCACAGCATTACGCGCATCTTCGGCGGTGTTCACATGGGGCACCTGAACACCTTGCGCCCCTATATCCATAACTGCGGAAATGTCGGCCTTACGGTTTGTCGGTGGACGGATGATTGGCGTAACCCCACTCACCTCAGCCGCCATCACCATAAGTTCAGCGCTTTCTAGACCTATCGTGCCGTGTTCCATGTCGATCAGCACCCAATCAAAACCGCAATAGGCGATCACCTCAACCATTTGTGGTGAAGGTACCATAATAGAGCAACCAAGGGCTGGTTTACGCGCCTTGATAAGCGCCTTCATCTTGTTTTCGCGCATAACATTCTTTCATCAAAACCAAATAGGCCCGCACGTTAAGAGAAAGGTATACTCAATTCAAGCGGGCTTGAAAGTCGCACCGTATACCGGCTTAAAA
>JBPCVX010000350.1:0-4804 GCA_051010095.1 Hyphomicrobiales bacterium | reverse complement strand
CCACACAACAAGGCTGAAAAAGCTTTGAATACAGCCATTTTGCTTCACACCCCAAATCAATGAATGTCTGGAAACGCTTCAGGTGATCCAAATATCACTGGACAAAACTCGCACTTCTTAATCACATTCTGTGCAAACTTATCCGGATTTTCCGGCCGGTACGTGCCCTTTTCCGATCGCATATGCACAGTTAGCGATCTTCTAGGGTATTCCGCATAGTTGGGCCGCGTACCGTGAACGGTCATGCTGTGATGAAAGCTTACGGTGCCGAGCGGCCCCACCACCGCTTCCTCTTTCCATTCAATTTTTTTATGGTCCAACATGCGTATCTTCAGTTCATCAATGCTGCCCGGGCTCGAGAGGCTGCTGCCTCCAATCACTTCGTCATAAAGGTGAGAACCAACCACATAATTCATCGGACTGGAATCTGGCGTAATGGATGTTAAGGGAATCCAGGCCGTTACAAAATGATCGTTGAAAAATGCCGTATACTGTCCATCCTGGTGCCAACCAACTTTATATGCCGGATCATCATCTGGTGGCTTATGAAGCATATGCGCAAAGAATACCTGAATGGCCTCAGCACCTAGCAAACTTGCCGCCCATTCACCTATGGCAGATTCAGTGATGACCCTATGCAGGCTTTCATCTGCCAGATGCGGGTAGTTGATGCGTATCATCGAGTTTTGCGGATCAGAGAGGCCAACCCCGGCGCGCTCGTTCAACTGCACCCCTTTGGGCAGCTCACCTTGCTCCAGTATTCGCTCAAATGATCCATGGGCCTCTTTTAAAAGATCTGGATCGATGAGGGCATCAACGACTGCGAAACCGTTCTTCTCAAAGAAAGTTACATCAGTTTTGGATGGCTTAGGCATGTTGAGGTATCCGATGATGAGTAACTTGCATTAAAATAATCGTATATACTAATATAATTGGTAAATGCAAATGTTGAACTTCCGTGTACCAATCTAAATGGCCGCAGCAAATGGCCAAACACGCAGCTGAATCGAGCCGCACTTCATGACAACGCAAACACACAATCTAAAAGCTGAGAGCAAGCCCCTCAGCGCCGGCGCTAGACCTGAATTCCCAACAGTCTATGTATCTGATTTTCTGGTGACACTTCTGGGCGCCTCATTGCAGCGCACTCTAGTGAGAAACATTACATATGAAGCAATAGGTCGTTTTCCAGATGAGATTGTTGATTTAGCGAATTACTATGGTGGGAAGTGCATGGGGTATCCCGCGGTTTGGTTGATTAAACATGCACTCGGAATCGATGACAAATTTCTGGTGGAGCTCGCACATACGTGCAAAACATCAATTTCCTTGAGCCTGACCACTTCGATTGTGGATGATTGGCTGGACAAGGATGTGGACGTTTCAGTTGCGCCGGTTTCACTAATGTACATGCTTATGGTGGGCGGGTTTGGCAACCAGAACTCCGATTATTTTCCCTGCGAACTTGCACAGCAAAGACTTAAAGAAATTACAGAGCACCTGTTGCTTGTCGAGAAAAGCATCACTCTCAAGTATCACCAAAAGCTTGAACTAAGCGCCAAACTTGCAAAATTCTCGGGAATGAAGATTGGCTACTTTCACGAACTTATAGCCAAGGAGTTTTGCAATTGCATGTCGCTTGACCGCGACCAGGCGCAAGCTTTATGCGAAATTGCTAAAAAGTTTGGGTGTTGGTGCGCTTTTCTCGACGACATTATTGACGTCAGGTCAGATTTTGAACTTGGTGATTGGGTTAGCCTTCCTGCACTCAATTTAGCCAGAAGGCTCCACCACGAGTTTGGCGAAAATGTCTCGCCAATCTCGCACGCGGTTCAATTGAAGTCCCTGTCTATAGAATGCCGAAACCAGATGATTAGTCAGGTCAGAATTCAACTCAAAGAGCTTGGATTAGAAGCAGCCGATATGGGTTTTCAAAATCTGGGTCGCGAACTTGTGGCCGCCGAAGAGAAACTGCCGGTTCAGTTAGATGGTTTTCTGGCGAATGCATGATTGTACGCGGTGACGGAAAAAACGTACTATACTTCTGACATGATCCGCCATTCCATATATTTCACGCCGGCAACACCTCCGACAATAATAAAGATGAATGTAATCATCGATCCCACAGCCAACGTTGAAAATCCGGTTAGAGCCTGCCCAACAGTGCATCCAAGTGCCATAACACCACCGACACCCATGAGGGCAGCACCACCCAAATTCCTAATCGTGTCTTTAACATCGACAAAAGTTGTCAGTTTAAAACGACCCATTGAAATTGCGGCCAGAAAACTACCAGCGATTGCGCCAAACACTGTGACGACACCAAAACCTGGCGCGCCAAATGCCGTAAATCTAGTCAAGTATTCAAGTGCATCGCCTGCGGGCCTTACGTACGTGAGAGAAACCGGTGGTGCGGGTGTCTCGGCGAGTTCGTCGAATGCCAAACCTGTAAGCACCCAACCTGCAACCACACACAGGCCAATGCCGAAGCCGGCTATCAGATGCGTTTTCGAGGAGCGAAACTGCTGATCGGAGAAACAATAAAATGAGATCGCCAATATAAACGCCCCACTGATCAACACCTTCATTGTGTAACCTGTCGTGCCAGCCAGTGCGGTCAGGATTGCATCCAACCCTTGGTTAGACACTTCGAACGCTTCAAGATTGATCTGACCGATGGAGGTTATGGTCGCGCGAAGCGGACCCAGCAATCCGCCAATTGCCATGAAGGCGAAAATGCCCGTGACAATCAGAACAATCAAGGAACCCATATCGCCGCCGCCAATTCGTGCAAGATTGCGGCTTACACACCCTCCGGCAAACACCATCCCAAAACCGAACAAAACTCCCCCCAGAACGTTTCCTACCCAAGAAATCGAGGGTTGCAAATACATGGATGCAGAAAGATCAACCGCGCCCATGATGTGCAGAAACTGCGCCCCTGCGATAGCAACGACAGCAGCCAATAGCCAGGCGCGAAATCTTCGATAATCGCCAAAGGACAAAATGTCGGAGATTGATCCCATCGTGCAAAAATTGGTTCGAAACACGACATACCCAAAAATCATTCCAATCAGAAAGCCCCCAACAGATACGTAGGTTGCCGGTGATTCCAGTATGATTTCTCGCAGGGTGTCAAACATTTAACTTCTCACCAAAATAAATATGCCGAATTTTCAGTGTGAGACAAGGCACGTTGTTCAATTCGCGGCATCAGCTCCACCAGATCGAAACCAGCGTTTACTGCAAGCGCAAGAACATCTTGTGGGTTTTTTGATCCTGCCAGAGTTGTCGCCCAAAGCAGAGTGGCGCGCTTGCCAGTTCCGCAGTATGCCAATACTGGCTGCTTGGCGCGTACGAACGCCTTCCCGAGGGTATCGGCAACGTCATCGGTGATCACTTTTGGATTTATGGGAATATGGGCGTGTTGCAAGCCACATGAGTGAGCAATTGACCGAGCGGTTTCATCAGTCATAGCATCTGCATTTTCACCATCTGGCCGCAAATTGATGATCGTCATAAATCCCTCATCCGCGGCGTTAGAAATATCGCTTTCAGTTAATTGGGCAGAAACCGATAGTGTATCGTCAATATGTTTGAATTTCGCCATATCACGCTCAATGCAGATCTTTGCATTATTGCTAACCACATTATATTAGAATAATCTAATAAACAACATTCAATTCACAGCTTGCTGAGAGTTTAAATGAATCTTTTGGAAGAACTAGAAGAAACTGTAGAAGAGCTCGACAGCTTCTTTCAAAAACATTTGATGCGCGAAGATATTCAACGTATCAAGAAGCTCACTTCGCTTGCAGAAAACGCTAGATCTCTGGAAGAATTCGAAAAAGCCGGTTTTTTTCTCGGTTGGACCCAGCACGACTTGCGCACTCCCGAGTTAGCAGAGACATTAAACCCTTTTTTGCGAACTTTCTACGCAGCAGCACAAAGTGATGACAAAAATTATATCGAAACCGAGGTAAAGCAGGCATGGATTGCTTTCACCAAAAATCGCCTGAACAAACTGGTCCGGTGCCTATAGGGAACTTGCAGCGACCAACAAGCCGACTGCCCCAAACTTAGCTAGTCACTGCAGTAGAGATCGTAAAGAGTTTGCATAACAGCGCTCGCTTCATCGCTTGCAAGCGAGTAGAAAATCGATTGCGCCTCGCGCCTGGTTTGCACAAGACGTTCACGCCTCAATATTGCAAGATGTTGAGATAGCCCTGACTGACTCAGCCCCACCACATTTGCAAGTTCATAGACGGACATTTCATTCTGGGCGAGATGACAGAGAATTAGAAGTCGTGAATGGTTGGACATGATCCGCAATAAATTGCTGGCCCGTTCTGCATTTTCATGCAGAGATTCCATGTTGATCATATTTTTGTTTGTAGCGTTTTCCATAGATTCACAAGTGCTTATTCACAGCCATCGAATCCATCAGCATCCATTTTAGCTTGGTACTTTGCCGAAACCTCCGACCCTAGCACGAGCTCCGGGGACACATTGTCCCAGTCATCGGGTTTCAAAATCACCATCCAATTCTTATAGGGATCTTCGTTGGCATTTGCAGGCGCTTCTATGAGTTCGCTATTGACCTCAACAACTTCGCCGGCCGCGATCGACTTCGCAGGCCCTACCCACTTGCCAGATTCTACTGTTGCGCAAGATCGTCCCGCTCTCACCGATCGACCTACTTTTTTCGGTGTAAATGCAACCAGCTGACCAGCCATTGCCGTTGCTACCGCGGTCATGCCCAATTTGACGGTTCCGTCGCCGATTTCCTGAAACCAGATATGAT
>JBPCVX010000349.1:0-32121 GCA_051010095.1 Hyphomicrobiales bacterium | reverse complement strand
ACAGGAAGTTAGGCGCGAAAACCCGGAAGGTGAGCGAAAATTGACCGCGAATGTGATGTTGTCCAAACAAGCAAACGTGATGTAAGTTGGCCTCAATTCTATTGCTGATATATCAACCTGATTTTTGATAGACTTGAGCTAATTAATGTCTCATCCACCGATCGGTATTGATCTTGGAACAACCAATTCTCTCATTGGCGCATTTGTTGACGGCAAAGCACAACTCGCAACAGGACAAGACCGACTGTATGTGCGTTCACTGATTTCTGAATTTGAAACGGTCATCGAAACGCAAGACCCGGCCAAAATCACGAGAAGCCGCGGTGAAATTACAGAAGCACTAAATCGGATTGATGATTTTTATGTCAGCTAAATGGCCATGGTCTGAACTTGGTCTTGCCGCGGAGACCGACACGCGTTTCATAAAGCGCGCGTATGCAAGTGCTCTAAAGAAAATTGATCGAAAAGACGCTGAGGTCTTCCAGGAGCTACGCGAAGCCTATGAAACGGCTCTCTCTATCACTTCCAAGCAAGCAGAACCAATGCGTCCAACCATACAACAAGCCGCCGAGGCATCTCGAAGTGCTACTTCAACTGCCGAGTATGAAGATGCTTCGGAGCGGCCGCTCAAAGACAATTTTTACGAAATTGACCATTCTCAATCACCTGAAGACAACCTCGACCGAGAGCAAGCAGTCCGACAAGAAGATGTGTTGTCTGATGAACGCAAAGACCATAGCCTCGATCAAGAAATATTGGAAAGAGCCGAAGCTCTTTGCGTTTACCCGCTTCTGATCGACGAGTTGGAAGACCTGCTGGATGAAACTCGAGAGGTTTCAATTGATACCAAGCGCGAAATTGAGCGGAACATTTTCCAAACACTTTCTGACGCCTACGATGCGAAGAAACGATTTAAACCGTTAGCGGTGGAAGCAGCATTCATTGAAGATCAATTCGGGTGGTTGACAGACGGTATTGGATTCAACAATCGATTTGGATTTTACGCGCACGCCAACGTTGTTCTCCACGAACTTAATGCAAGCTTGAAAAGGTCGGAAGGCATTGACGAGGAGATCGAAGAAGGCGGGATCGGTAAGTTCAAAATATTGATGCTCGTCCTTTGGATCCAATTCGCTCTCGGTGCGGGTCGATATTTTAGCAAGAAACCTGAGTTAACCACACTACAGGTAATTCAATTCACTGGATTATTCTTATTTTTAATCTGGTTTTACACCCGTCTCATTCGTATCGTAGCCAGAGCGATACGCAGCGTACTTGTCGAGGCAAAATACATGCTCGCAATCAACAAATTTCTTGAAAGACCGGATTTGCGCTGGCTACGTGCACTGCGTGAAAACAAACCGCTAAGACCGGTTTTTTCCCTCATCTGTGCAGCGGCGGTCGCGGTTTTACCAATGATGAATGTTAGTTTCATTTAGTCGACAGAATGCCGATGGATTCGATCTAGTTGCAACGAGCGCGCAAAAAACCCGGCCCTCTGATTAGGAGACCGGGTTTTAAACTCTAGCCCACGGGAGAGCCCGCGGCGGGAAGCTACTCAAAGCAACTCACAAATGAGCTTACTTAGAAGCTGCAGCTTTCGTGAACTGAGCCACAGAAGCTTCGAAAGGCTTGAATGCTTCCTTTGCAACGTTGCTGTAGATTTCACCAAGCTTGGTGATTTCAGCTACATATGCTTCGCCAGCTTCTTTAGCAGCTGCACTCTGTACTTCGATTGCTTTGTCGATAGATTTTGCAGCAAGAGCTTTTTCAACAGTCGCTGTGTTCTTTTCAAAAGACTTACGTGAGAATTCGGCCATTTCGCCAGCGATTTCCTGGAAACCTTTGGTCATTGCAGATGCACTTGCAACATATGCTTCAAGACCGTCTTTGCCGAAAGATTGCATGTTTTCGAATTGTTTCATCATTGTCGTATATCCCTATACCAGATGGTGGTTAAAATCTGTACCGCGCGCCATGTCGTTCGCGTCTGCAGCATAAATAGGTGCGTTGCACAAAAATTGCAAGAGTTTTTTTGCAGTGCACAAAAAACAATTTATTCCGCTCTTACCGACCAACGTTAAACGTTTGGTAAGCCTGTTCCTTGCAGATGAGAAGATTGTCCACAAATCCGCCTTATTGTGTGTGTTTTGGAGTGGACAAGCCAGTCTTAGTGTTTTCTGGCGACGTTTTCGAAGTTTGAAGCCTATTTTAAAGAGTTGAGTGCTAATTGACTTGAAACCTTTGTTCTTGGCGCGTATTGCAAGTAAATTGTTGCGTAAGAGTATCGAGTCGGGTTGGGGCCTCCTCCGGAAACAGAATTTGAGGAATGGATTAATGATTCGTGCGAAGCAAGTTTTGTTCCAATCAATGGGCACTAAAACACTTACTATTGTTTTAGCCGTCTTCATCTTTGCGAGCACGCAAGCTGCGCAGGCGAACAATAAGTTTGCCGCTATTTCAGTTGACGCCCATAATGGCAAGGTTTTGTTTGCGCGCAATGCAGACGCACGGCGTTATCCCGCATCTCTCACTAAAATCATGACGCTCTATGTACTTTTTGAAGAAATCAAAAAAGGGCGTTTTAAGCTTTCCAGCAAGCTGAAGGTGTCGCGCCATGGTTCCAGGCGACCGCCATCAAAGCTTTATCTCAAACCTGGCCAGACCATAAAGGTCGAGCACGCCATTTTGGCACTGGTCACAAAGTCAGCAAATGATGTCGCGGCAACGGTTGGAGAAAACATCTCTGGCTCTGAATCAGCATTTGCGCGCCGTATGACAAGCACTGCGCGCAGGCTTGGCATGAGCCGGACGCAGTTTCGCAATGCATCTGGCCTGCCAGATTCCAAGCAATACACAACCGCTCGTGATATGGCGACCTTGGGTTTGCGCATTCAAAAAGATTTTCCGCGCTACTATCGCTATTTCAAAACCAAGCGCTTCCGCTACAAGGGCAAAAGCTATCGCAACCACAACCGCTTGCTTGGCAGGTATCGCGGTGTCGATGGAATCAAGACCGGCTACATTCGCGCGTCAGGTTTTAATCTTACTGCCTCGGTGCGCCGTCCTGGAAAGCATGTTGTCGCTGTTGTGATGGGCGGGCGTTCTGGTAAATCGCGCAACAATTACATGGTGCAGGTGCTGAACAAGGCGCTTAAAAAAGTTCCCAAACGCCGTGGGGTTGGCCTAGCCTCTTCTGCTGGCAGTGCCGCGAGAAATACCAACTCCAACAGCACCAACTTTGCAACACAACCAGCACGCAAGAAAACTTCAACAAAGGCCGTTACTGCAACCGACCAGCCGGTGATTGGCGGCACCCAGCCTCTCGCCACGCCCACCGCAGCTCAGGGCAGCGCTTCAAGCAGTAATAGCTGGAACATCCAAATTGGTGCCTTTGCGAATGAAGCCCAGGCTCGCGCACGGCTTGTGAAAGTACAAAAACGTGGCTTTAAAGTACTGCGCGGCAAGCAAATCGAAACGAAAAAATACACTAAGGGATATCGGGCCCGGTTTACCGGATTCTCCAGCAAGTCCGCGGCGAGCAAAGCTTGTAGCACACTCAAGAAACGCTCAATTGATTGCTTCACCGTGGCGCCGCAGGGCTAGTCAGTTACTCTCCCAAAAGCGTGTCTTTTGCTTCATTAATCCGTGCTGCCAGATAATCTGATCCGCCATGATCAGGATGATATTTCTTCATTAATTCACGATGCGCCTTGCGAATATCATCTTCATGCGCACTATCATCCAAACCCAAGATATCCAAGGCTTCAGCAGAGGTCATCGGGCCTGAGCTGCCTGCAGGCGCGCTTTCGTCGCCGCGTCCGGTGGCCTCGCGCCATTCAGGGTGATGCCGATCAAGATAAGCCTCCAACAATACTTGCGATTGGTCTTCGGCGATAATGCACTCTTCCATCACTTGCATCAGCTCGGCCGGTTCCAATTCAGAAAGCCTGCGCTCGGTATGAACGCCTGACAGCACCATGCCATCCATGCTGCCACTGTCATGATCCAATTCCATATCCAACATGGATGTGCGCACATGAGAGGTTTGGCCTTCAGTTTTTCGGGTGCGGCGCGCGCCGCCTGTTGACCTACTGAAACCGAAACCCTTTGCCAGCATAAACATACCAAACAAAGCGAGCGGCCCGCCAAGAAGCGCCAGGCCACGCGTTGACAAAAGTGTGCCGATGGCCAGCAACACCCCACCACCGAGCACGCGTGCGCCAGATGCCATTTGCGCGGGCTGTGCCTTTAAAAAGGCGATCAACGCCAAAGGAATGGCGATAAAAACAAATGCTATGGCAATAAGAATACGGCTCATCAGTCTAATTGCTCCAACAGGCCCGCAATATCGCGACCTTTGGATCGGGAATAGTTTTCAAGGGCAACACGTCCGCCAGCCGCATAGACTGCAACTGCTGACAGTAACTCGCGCAATTGCTGCGCCGATGAAGTGTCGAAACGGCACCATGCACCACGTGTCAGGCGCGCGATCTCGCGGAATGCCCGTTCGGCAACGCCATCATGGCCTTCCTGGAACATAAATATCGGCACCCCCAGCAAACCAATTTCGCCTGCCTGGTTGCAAAGTTTGTCGACATCCTCCTCCATGGCGTCGCCGACATAAACCACTGCGCTCACTTTCTGTTTCGTTGCTTCACGCTTCGCGTGCGCAAGAATTTTGGAAATTTGCGTGTGCCCACCACGGCAATCCACGGTGGTCATTAAATTCGCAAGCGAACGGGCGTTTGAAACCCATTTCGAGGCACGACATTCGCCAAATCCGCGAAAATAGATGAGCTGAACGTCTAACCCGCCAATTTTGCCAGTTTCCTCGAACATCTCGCCTTGCAACTGAAGCGCACTGTCCCAGGTTGGCTGGCGCGACATGGTGGCATCCATGGCGAAAATCAACCGCCCACCCTCACCTGCTTGCATTGCAGGCGGCATTGAGCGCACTTTTTGCAAAAACGCGTTCACATCATCATTTTTGGACACAGGCGTTGAAGAAGCCTCATCCTTTGTCGGTATAATCGATGCGGGTTTGTTGGTTTTGCTCATATCTTTTGTAACATAGGAATTATTGGCACGTTTTTTAAGATGTTTCGGTCATTTGAGGTTAAGCGCTAATGCCCATCGACATCAACGCAGCATTACCGCCAGAAGCGGTTGTATCGGTTGAAATTACGCGTTCTGCGGCAAATCGGATGAGATAATTAGCCCCACCCGCCTTGGGCCCGGTGCCAGATAACCCCTCGCCGCCAAAAGGTTGCGCACCTACGACGGCTCCGATTTGATTGCGGTTTACATACATATTGCCGACGCGCACGCGCTCTCGAACTTCGTCCGCTGTAGCCTCAATGCGTGTGTGAACGCCAAGAGTAAGCCCGAAACCTGTGGCGTTTATCGCATCGCACACCTTATCAAGCCTCGTTCCATCATAGCGCACGACATGCAAAATGGGCCCAAACACTTCTTGTTTGAGAACATCAATGCCGCTGATTTCGTATGCTGCGGGTGCTACAAAAGTGCCCGTCTTGGCTGAGGCTGGCAGCGGCATATCGATAATCGTTTTTGCCTCTACTGCCATGCGAGCCTTGTGCGCTTCAAGTTTCGCACGCGCTTCTTCATCGATCACCGGGCCAACATCTGTTGCGTAGTCAAGTGGATCGCCAAGTTTCAATTCTTCTACCGCTCCGCGTAACATGGGCATGAAACGATATGCAATATCATCTTGCACGAACACCACGCGCGATGCGGAACAGCGTTGTCCGGCACTGTCATAGGCGGACGCAATCAAATCGCGCACGGCCTGCTCAGGCAATGCGGTTGAATCCACAATCATGGCGTTTATACCGCCGGTTTCCGCGATAAAGGGCACGATAGGGCCGCCGCGTTTCGCTAAAGAGAGATTTATCAGCGATGCGGTATCATTCGAGCCGGTGAAAGCAATGCCGCCAACCCGCAAATCGTTCACAAGTGCGGCTCCCACGGTTGCACCATCGCCTGGCATAAGATGCAGCACATCGCCCGGCACGCCCGCCTCATGCAACAACTTCACAGCTTCATATGCAGTGAGCGGGGTTTGTTCAGCAGGCTTGGCAATGACACTGTTGCCCGCCGCAAGGGCAGCAGACATTTGGCCGGTAAAGATTGCCAACGGAAAGTTCCATGGCGCGATACAAGCAAACACACCACGCCCATGGAGCGATATCTCATTGCGTTCTCCGGTCGGGCCCGGCAAAAGCGCCGGTCGATCGAATTTTTCACGTGCCTGTGCTGCGTAATAACGCAGAAAATCGACCGCTTCTCGCAGATCAGCCAGGGCGTTGGCAAGAGTTTTACCTGCTTCACGTACGATTACTGCCAACAGTCGCGAGAAGTTTTGTTCATAAAGATCAGCCGCTTTCTCAAGAATGATAGCGCGCCCTTCTCCACCCAACCTGTCCCAGTCGTCTTGCGCCTTACTTGCCAAAGTGAGCGCTTTATCGACCGTATTCGCATCCCCTTCGGCGACTTCACCCACCTTAATGGCATGATCATTAGGGGCAATTACATCTCGCGCAGTACCGGAAAGCGCATTCCCCCCAACAAGCGGTGTTGCATTGAAACCCTTTGCAAGTTGCTGATTGATATCGGTCAACAGACTTTCGCGGGTCGGATCATGCCAGAGCGGAATACCTTTCGAATTCTTGCGGGGTGCGAAGATCCCGCCGGGCGCTGGAATACCTGGATGTGCAGCCACGTCCAGGGCTTCAGCTCGTTCCACCGGGTCTTCGATTATCTCAGAAATCGGCGCTTCATCGTCCGCCAAACGGTTCACGAACGATGTGTTGGCGCCATTTTCAAGCAACCTGCGCACCAGATAAGCCAGCAAATCTTCGTGGCTGCCAACAGGGGCGTAAATGCGGCAGGCAACCCCTTCTTTTTCCGGCCCCACAACCTCTTCATACAAAGGTTGTCCCATACCGTGCAGGCGCTGGAATTCGAAATCGCGATTATTGCCCGCAAATGTGAGGATGGCGGCAAGAGAATGAGCGTTGTGCGTGGCAAACTGAGAGAAGATCGCGTCATCATTGGCGAGCATCAACTTGGCACATGCCAGATATGAAACATCGGTGAGCACTTTGCGGGTAAACACCGGATAACTCTCAAAACCTTCTTCCTGCGCGTGCTTTACCTCTGTGTCCCAATAAGCGCCCTTAACGAGACGCACGGGGAAGCGATGGCCTGTGTCCTTGCCCAGCGCAATCAGCCATTCCAAAACCGGATAGGCGCGTCTGCCGTAGGCCTGAACCGCCAATCCCAATCCATCCCATCCCTTAAGCTCATCCGCACGTGCCAGTTTTTCAAACATAAATAGCGATAAATCCAGACGTTCCGCCTCTTCGGCATCAATCGTCAGGCCGATTTCTGATTGCTTTGCCAATTCTGCAAGCTCCAGAACCAACGGATAAAGTTCAGCGTCCATGCGTCTGATCTTCGCTGGCTCGTAGCGCGGATGCAACGCCGACAGCTTTACTGAAATCGATGGGCGCTCAAACACGCTGGTCTCCTCAAGCGGACCCGCACTATTTGCGACCGTCTTGAGAGCATTCTTATAGGATTCAAAATATTTTACCGCATCATCAGCGGTCATCGCAGCTTCACCAAGCATGTCGTAGGAATGGCGATAACCCATGCTTTCATTGAATTCAGCAATATCAAGCGCTTCATCGATCGTGCGGCCAAGCACGAACTGTTTGCCCATTATGCGCATCGCATGACGCATGGCCTGGCGGATGATCGGTTCACCAGATTGCTTGACCAGTCCGCCCAAAAGACCAAATGTATCTTTCTTTGGTCCGCCAAGTTCCATAACCTTACCTGTCAGCATCAGGCCCCAGGTGGAAGCGTTTACAAAAAGCGAATCTGAACGACCGATATGTTCTTCCCAATCGCGCCCTGAGATCTTGTCTGCGATCAGTTTATCTGCGGTATCCGCATCAGGTATACGCAACAAAGCTTCCGCCAAGCACATCAAAACCACGCCTTCTTCTGAGGAAAGATCATATTCCAGCATGAATGCATCGACACCGCCCTCTGGCCGCCTGCCCTTGCGCACGGCGTTCACTAAGCGCCTAGCAAGCTTGGCGATGCGCGCGCGTTCTGCGTCATCACTTCGCGCTTTCTCAATCAAATGCGGAACAAGCTGGTCTTCTGGGATAAAAAGATTGTTTGCAATTTGGTCCCGGTTCAGGTCAGAAACAGTCATAAGAGGGGCAAGCTTTCTTGGGCTACACGTGAGATTTTACGATGGGCGATGGTATGAAAAAGAGCATTCCCGTGGCAAGCAGTGTTTCTGAATTACGGGCACGTATCCGCAGATGGCACAAACAAGGCTTAAAGACAGCCATCGTGCCAACCATGGGCGCCTTGCATAATGGGCATTTATCACTGGTCGATACAGCGTTTAGGCACGCAGATCGGGTGGTTGTGTCGATATTCGTGAACCCCACCCAGTTCGCTGCGGGCGAAGATCTGGCGACCTATCCCAGCGACGATGCAGGCGATCTTGCAAAATTGAAGCTGCACAAAACCAATCTTGCCTATATTCCCGATGTCACGGAGATGTATCCAGACGGGTTCTGCACATCCATTGAAATGAAAGGTCCGGCCCTGGCAAAGCTGGAAGACAGGTTCCGCCCACATTTCTTTGATGGTGTGGCAACAGTGGTCGCAAAGCTAATCATCCAGGCTCAATGCAACATCGCCATTTTTGGCGAGAAGGATTATCAACAGTTGGCGGTAGTAACACGCCTTATGCAAGATTTAAATATTCCAACACAAATCATTGGTTCTGAGACAATTCGTGAGATTGATGGGCTGGCCATGTCGTCACGCAATGCCTATCTTTCACAAAAAGAGCGCGCACGAGCCGCGCTCATTCATGAGTGCTTGGACGAGGCCGCTAAAAACATACGCGCGGGCAAGAAGATTTCTAATGCGATGCGAAATGCGCGCTCAAAACTCACCAAGGGTGGCTTTAATGTAGATTATGTCGAGGCCCGCAACGCGGAGAATCTGGCGAAGGTGAAAATCCTCGAGGATGGTCCGCTGCGGCTTCTGTGCGCGGCGTGGCTTGGCAACACCCGGCTCATCGATAATATCGCGGTTTAAATCAATCCCAGTTCAGCCAGATCATTGCGCATCTCTTGGGGAATATCCGTGCTGCGCGCATTTTTTGGCAGATCGGACGGTGCATCTTCTACATTGAGATAGCGCCACCCCTGAAACGCACGGCGTGGTGATGGGCGCACGGGCACCAGTTCGGGGTCAAAAACCAACTTCACCCGCTTAATATCGTCTTCGCCAGTCACAGGTTCCAGCGCGATCACCCGTTGGCGCACTTGGATCATTCCCTTGATCACCCAATAAATTGAGCCGCCATCGAGGATTTCTTCCTCACGTCGTGGCCTCATGCGCGTGACATGATAAACCTGCTTTTCGTTCTTGAAACGCAGCGCCTGCCACTCGGTGAGTGTTTCAATGGATTCGCTGCCAACGCTCAATTTGATCAGATGCATGGTCATGGCGCCATTTTAGCGCAAATCTGCGCGCGCGTAACGGCTGCGGGTTAGTCATCCACCGCTAATGAGACAAGCAATTGACCTTCTTCCACCTGATCACCTTCCGCTACAGCCACTTCTTTAACCGGTGCTGAAACTCCAGCAACAAGGGAATGCTCCATTTTCATGGCCTCTAATATGGCCACAACTTCGCCCTGCTCAACCTCATCGCCCGGTTTTGCATTGAGCTTAATAACGCGGCCCGACATTGGCGCGCGAATAATGGCTCCACCTGCCCCGCCATCATCTTCACGGGCAAGTAAGTCTTGGGCAGCGACTTCGACTTGAATGCGCTCTTCGGTGAGCACATAAAGTTTAACTCCATCTGGGCTTTGGCGGGTTTCAGCCGAAATCACTACCCCGTCCAATACTGCGGAAACATTTTCTGGCGACACAGAAATATTGGTCAAGGCGCAGTCATGGTCATCAAGGATGATGGTTGCGCATTTATCTCCCCAGACGATCTTGGCCTGCACGTCCTCACCATCGAGGGTTAGATGCAACCAGTCTGTGCGCGTTAACCCAATCATCGACCAACCAAGCGCACCGGTCCAGGCCGATCCATCACGTTCACCTGATTTACCACTCTGCCAAGCCACAGCCGCGATTGCTGAAAGAACTCTAGAGTGTTTCAGCGAGCTTGCCGGAAGCACAGTAGCCATGTGTTCGCCAATAAAGCCTGTTTCCACGTCTGCTGCCCGAAATGCTGGATGCGCAATAAGCCCTGCCAAAAAGGCCTGATTGGTCCGCATGCCGAAGATCGACATATCGCGCAAAGCCGCCTCAAGGCGGGTAGCCGCTTCTTCCCTGTCGGCACCATGGGCGATCACTTTGGCAATCATCGGATCATAAAACGGGCTGATGCGTGCACCTTGCTCAACGCCAGTATCTATGCGGATGCCTTCTCCTGTTGGCCACGTCAGCTCTTGTAACAGCCCCGCCTGAGGCAAAAATTCATTTGCTGGATCTTCTGCGTAAAGCCGTGCTTCCATAGCATGACCACGAATGGACAGATCACCCTGAGAGAACGCAAGTTTCTCGCCTGCTGCAACACGAAGTTGCTGCTCAACCAGATCGACACCCGTAATCGCTTCGGTGACAGGGTGCTCCACCTGAAGGCGGGTGTTCATTTCCATAAAATAGAAGCCGTCTTCTTTGAGACCTGCTTGCGCATCGGCAATGAATTCAACCGTGCCAGCTCCTTCATAGCCCACAGCAAGGGCAGCCTTAACCGCTGCCTTGCCCATATTAGTGCGCATCGTCTCTGTCATGCCGGGCGCAGGCGCTTCTTCTATTACTTTTTGATGGCGCCGTTGCAGCGAACAATCACGTTCAAACAAATGCAACGCATTGCCGCGTCCATCGGCAAAGACCTGCACTTCAATATGGCGCGGTGTTGTGACAAACTTCTCAATCAATACGCGATCTTCGCCAAACGCTGCCAGTGCCTCGCGTTTGCAAGATGCAAGGGAAGCCGCGAACTCTTCTGCCGCTTCAACCAGGCGCATACCTTTACCCCCACCGCCAGCAACCGCCTTAATTAACACCGGATAGCCAATTTTTGAAGCTTCATCAGCCAGCACCGCCGCATCCTGGTTTTCGCCAAGATATCCCGGAACCACCGGCACGCCTGCTTCCTCCATGCGCGCCTTGGCAGCATCTTTCAGACCCATCGCGCGAATGGCATCAGCAGGTGGTCCAACAAAGGCGATACCAGCCCTTTTGCAGGCCTCTGCGAAGTCGGCATTTTCGGAGAGAAACCCATAGCCGGGGTGAATGCACTCAGCATCTGCCTCTTTCGCCACGGCCAAAATCTTATCGGCAACAAGATAACTAGACGCAGCATCTGCTTTGCCGATCAGATGGGCTTCATCTGCCATGCGCACATGCAAAGCGTCCGCGTCCGCTTCGGAATAGACCGCAATCGTGCGCAAACCCATGCGTTTTGCAGTCCGCATTACACGGCAAGCGATTTCCCCACGGTTTGCTATTAGAACTGATGAGAACATTGATAATCCGTTTTATTCAATTGAGGCGAGCGCAGTAAAACGATCGAGACTTTCAAGCCCGAACTCATCCGGTACGATTGGCGAGATACGGCTTGAGAATGGGATGTCTAAACCGATCCGTCGCGCACCCAGAACCTTGCCGTAACACAGGTAGTGATTGAGCGACTGCATAATGAACACGATTAGAGGAAGCAGATCTCGGTACAAGGCGTAAGCGCGATCCAAATCTCCAGCCTTGAAGGCCTCGTAAATAACGACTTCTTTGTCAACCATATCTACAGATGGCACCATACCGGGGCATCCAGCCCTCAAATTGTCGGGCAGCTCAAGACCTCCACGTCCATTGAAAATGCTTACAGTGCCGTTTGTACCTTCAATGTATTTGCGAATGTCACAAACCGGGCCTTCACCCTTCATCACGGTGAAATTTTCGTGCTTTTGAGCAAGACGTGTGACGCTTTCTGGCGTCAAACCAACGCCCAGAAATTCTGGAACGTTTTGAATGCCCGCAGGTAGTTTGGTGCTTGCAATCAAAGCTGAAAAAAAATCGAACAATTCCTCTTCTTCGGGCTTTGCGCCCAAAGGAGGTTGAATGACGATCCAGCCCGCGCCGACGGCTTCTGCTGCTTCGATTTGTTTTTTGGCTTCGGCCAAATCTTTACCGGCAATAGTCACCATAAGCGGCGCCGCGCCGTTTATGTCCTGTGTTGCCCACTCCATGATAGATATGCGCTCTGCTTCGCTCAGCGCGCTCACTTCTGTGCCAAGCCCCAAACATGCAACACCGTGAGATCCTGCCTCAAGACACCAGCGCACTTGTTGTTTCATGGCCTCGCGATCCAATCTACCATCCGCGCCATAAAAGGCGAATGTCATAGGGTAGATTCCGTGAAAATTGCTCATAAGCTTCCTACATTCTAAAGACACCAAATTTGGTGTCTTCCACTGGTGCGTTGAGGCAGGCAGAAAACGCCAAACCCAGCACGTTGCGGGTCTCTTCCGGCGCAATGACGCCATCATCCCACAACCTTGCTGTGGCGAAATATGGATGTCCCTCCTCTTCAAACTGCTCCAGAATGGGATCCTTGAACGCCTGCTCTTCATCGGCGCTCCAACTATCACCACTGGCTTTAATATTGTCGCGTTTAACTGTTGCCAGCACGCTTGCTGCTTGCTCGCCGCCCATTACAGAGATACGTGAATTGGGCCAGGTGAACAGAAAACGTGGCGAATATCCGCGCCCGCACATGCCATAATTGCCAGCCCCAAACGAGCCGCCAATGATAACCGTGATTTTTGGCACATTGGCACAAGCAACAGCAGTCACCATCTTCGCACCATCACGGGCAATGCCGCCCGCCTCGTATTTACGCCCCACCATGAAACCTGAGATGTTTTGCAAAAACAGCAATGGAATACGCCGCTGACAGCACAATTCGATGAAATGCGCACCCTTGCGCGCGCTTTCTCCGTACAGAATGCCATTGTTTGCGATGATGCCAATTGGCATGCCCCAGATATGCGCAAACCCCGTTATGAGAGTTGTGCCATATAGTTTTTTAAACTCATCAAATTCGGATCCATCCACAATGCGCGCGATAATTTCGCGCACATCATAGGGTTTGGCAAATGTCGGGGGCACGATACCACCGATTTCGCTAGCTGAAAGTTTTGGTTCTTTCGCTTCGCGCAATGCGATGTTTGGCTGTTTTACAACATTCAGGCCCGCGATAATCTCGCGCACGATGGCAAGCGCATGTGTGTCGTCCTGCGCATAATGGTCAGCAACGCCGCTTTCGCGGGCATGCACATCCGCCCCCCCCAGATCTTCCGCGGTTACTTCTTCACCGATTGCAGCTTTCACCAGCGGCGGACCACCCAAAAAAATCGTGCCCTGTTCCTTCACGATGATCGTTTCATCAGACATGGCTGGAACATACGCGCCCCCTGCAGTACAGGAGCCCATAACGCAGGCAATCTGGGGAATTCCCTCAGCCGATAACGTGGCCTGGTTGTAAAAGATTCGACCAAAGTGATTCTTGTCAGGAAACACATCTGTTTGCTGAGGCAAATTCGCCCCACCACTATCAACGAGATAAATGCAGGGCAGTCTGTTTTCCCGCGCCACTTCCTGAGCGCGCAGATGTTTCTTTACTGTCAGTGGAAAATATGTGCCGCCCTTAATGGTAGCATCATTGCACACGATTACGCATTCGCGCCCCGAGACGCGGCCAATGCCAGCGATGACGCCTGCTGCATGAATATCGCCGCCATACATGTCCCACGCCGCCATGGGCGCAAGCTCCAAAAACGGTGTACCCGGATCAAGCAATTGCATAATTCGGTCGCGAGGTAAGAGTTTACCCCGGCTTAAGTGCCGCTCACGGGAGCGCTGTGAACCACCAGATGCAGCTTTCCCGCGCGCTGAAGTAAGCTCTTCCACCAGCCTCTCCATATGAGCGGCGTTCTCTTTAAATTCCTCAGATGCTGTTGAAATGGATGACGTTAGAACAGCCATAGAACTCCCCGCGTACATTCTTATTATGCCCGTGATTATGAGCATATTGAACGCAAAGCCAAGTCCATAACCGCTTGCTTGACGCAACACACTTGGCGGGTAGAATCTGTCTAATTAGATATTTACTGCCCTTGGAGGTCTATTGCCGCAGAACACGACACCGGTTCTAAATCTTATTGCCGAGCTGAGCCTGGACGCTCGCCTGGAGCTCAGGCGTATCGCCCAGCGTGTGGAGCTGCCTGCTGGCAAGGTTTTGTTTGAACAAGGAGATCACGGTAATTCAGTTTATCTGGTAACCTCAGGCTCACTTGGAACATATGTACGTGATGATGCAGGCGGCATGCGTTTGATGGCGCTTGTCAGACCAGGCGAGACGGTGGGTGAGATGAGCTTGATTTCCGGCCAGTCTCGCTCTGCAACTGTCATCGCGATACGCGATACGGAAATGTTGCGTCTCTCAAAGGGGAAATTCGACCGACTTTTAGAGTCAGAACCGACACTTTCGCAAGGTTTGAACAAACTACTGGTGCACCGTTTGCGCCAGGTCACCAGCGGCGAGACCACGCATCATGAACCGAAAACCATCGCGTTCATTCCAGCGGGCCGCGCGGAAGATACATTTGCTTTTGCCGAAGAACTATCAGAGCTTTTGCAACAAAACGGGTATTCTGTGCTTAAGGTGACGCAGAAGGATATCTCACGCACCAGCCGATGGTTCTCGCGCGCCGAAGCACGGCATGATTTCGTGTTCATGTATGCAGAACAGCACCAAGTTGGTTGGTGGAAACTGTGCACCAGGCAGGCAGATCGGGTATTGATTGTTGCTGATGCGAATGATCGCGAAGAGTGCGATTTACCAAATGAGTTGTTGGAGCAGCGTGCGCAGCATCAACTGCTGGATCTTGTCCTGTTGCACCCGCGCGATATAAAAACACCAACGCATGGCCCACAATGGCGCCAACTGCTCAACGTAAATCGGCACTTTCACATCCGCAGGCAAAGCTCAGAAGATTTACAGCGTATGATGCGTCTACTTCTTGGGCAAAGTGTTGGACTGGTGCTTTCGGGCGGCGGCGCGCGTGCCTATGCCCATGTTGGTGTGCTCAAGGCGTTAGAAGAAGCAAATATTCCAGTCGATTTCGTTGGCGGCACAAGCATGGGTTCAATTATCGCTGCGTGTTGTGCGGTGGGTTGGTCGGCTGCAGATATTGAAGCAAATGTGCGCGAAGCTTTTGTTAGTTCAAATCCGTTATCTGATTATACCCTGCCCCTCACCTCACTTGTTGGTGGACGCATTGTTGCACGCAGGTTCGATAAATATTTCGGCAAGGTTGAGATACACGATTTATGGCGCCCCTATTTCTGTATTTCTGCGAACCTCACCAACGGCACGACAGAAATTCACGAAGATGGAAAGCTTGTAGACGCCCTCATGGCCAGCATCGCCTTGCCCGGCGTATTGCCGCCGCGCATTCATGATGTGGGGGTTCTGGCGGATGGTGGAATTTTGAACAACCTTCCGGCCGATGTAATGCGCGGGCGCCATCGTGGACCGATAATTGCTGTTGATGTGGCACGCGATCATGCATTGACACCTGAAGACCTGCGCCGTGAGATTAATGCCCCCTTGTGGAGACGCATGACACGCCCTGTGATTGTGAGCGTTCTTATGCGCGCAGGCACGATTACTCATGAAACAAGTAACCGTGCGCGCGGCGAACTCGCAGATTTATGGCTGCAGCCACCGCTTGGCGATGTAGATATCAGAAACTGGAAAGCATTCGATGAAACAGTTGCGTTGGGTTATAATTATACGCGCGATGTTCTAAATGAAAACGCTCAGCTTTTGCGCCCACCGCTGGGATTCATGTCCTAAAGGTCATCGTAAGGAACTTTCCAAGGCTCTGCGCGTCCTGCAGTTTCCCACTCTTGCCATGCCGTAAGGCCCTTCATGGTCTTTTTGTAATTCAGAACCGCATCGTGTCTGGAAAGCTCATAGATTTCGAGACGATTTACCACCGGTGCATACATGGCGTCTGCAACAGAAAACGCGCCGAACAAGAATGGCCCGCCGTGAGTGTTCAAGCAGTCATCCCAAATCTGCTCGATACGTTGGACGTTTTGCCTAACAGCAACGTCGACATCCAACTTCGATGGTTCGCGGCGCATGTTCATTGGACAAGCATTCCGCAAAGCACCAAATCCCGAATGCATCTCACTGGAAACTGCTCGCGCAGTTGCCCGCACATTGATATCTTTCGGCCAAAGCTGTTTTTCAGGAAATGCATCAGCCAGATATTCCAAAATTGCCAGGGACTCCCACAAGGTCACATCGCCGATCTTAAGAACCGGCACTTGAGACGAAGGAGAAAATTTGACAAAATTCTCCGCATTTCCTTCAGGGTCTTCTGTGAACGGAACAAGAGTTTCCTGAAACGGAATCTCGGTGTGGCGCATTGCAATCCACGGCCTGAATGACCAAGAAGAGTAGTTCTTGTTACCAATGAACAAATGCATATCAGTCATTACTAGTCCTGTATCTCAATGGGGCCACCTGCCTTTTTCCATGCGCCAAAACCACCACTTAGGTTAACTGATGGCTTAAGACCCATATCTTGCGCTGTCTTGGTTGCCAACAACGAACGCATGCCACCAGCACACATGAAAACAAAGGTTTTGTCCTGTGAAAAAATGTCTTTGTGATAAGGACTTGCGGGATCGATCCAGAACTCAAGCATACCACGCGGAGCATGCAAGGCACCGGGAACACGTCCATCGCGATTGAGTTCGCGAATATCTCTGATATCTACCAAAACTACATTATCATCCTGCAACTGGGAAATAACTTCAGTAACATCAGTTGATGTAACTTGTGCATTGGCTTCATCACACAGTTGCTTGTAACCAAGCGTAATTTCTTGCGCCATGGCGGTCCTCCTTATTCGCGTAATGTTCGACAGCGGACAAGCTAACTGGATAAGGAAGTTGAGGAAAGTGCAAAAACAAATATCCCGTTGCTGCTGCCCATGCCCAGGCCACAGCAACGGGATGCTTAACGTCAAGCGTGGCCCTGGAACCGGGGGCTCCGTACAGAACCGATTGCTCGACACGCGATAAAAACGATCTTTGTCGAGAGGATTCGTGTCCACGCTGGGTGAAGCGTTAGACAGAACTAACTACCCGTGCTTTATCGCCCCCAAAGTGTGAGAGAATTTTCGTATAAAATCTTGCCTGAGAATGAATTTTCTCAACAATAATTGTAAATATAAAATTTTGTTGTAGTTTTTGGCTTGAAAAAAATTTGGTGTCTTAAAATAAAAAACAATATCTGCACCATGCATGGGCCGTCGCAAGAGAGGAAATGTCTCTATTCGTCCTTGCATCGAATGTGGAATCCAGCACCTTGCTTAAGTTTTCTGGTTTGCAAAAACCTGATCAGTAGTTCTCAGCCTGAGCAGATGTTGAAATAATGACGACGTAAGGTTTACTATACGCCTATGCGGATTCCGCAAATAGTTCGCGTCCAATTAGCATGCGTCGAATTTCACTTGTGCCTGCACCGATTTCATAAAGTTTTGCATCGCGTAATAAACGCCCTGTCGGGTACTCGTTTATGTACCCATTGCCACCGAGCGCTTGAACAGCTTCTAACGCCATCCACGTGGCTTTCTCGGCAGCATAAAGGATAGCGCCTGCAGCGTCCTTACGCGTTGTTTGCCCTCGATCACACGCTTGCGCAACTGCATACACATAGGCTTTGCAAGCATTCATGGTCGTATACATATCGGCGATCTTGCCTTGCATGAGCTGAAAGGTGCCTATTGGCTGACCAAACTGTTTGCGCTCATGCACATAAGGCATCACCACATCCATACAAGCTTGCATAATCCCTAAAGGACCAGCTGCAAGCACGGCGCGCTCATAGTCCAGACCGGACATCAACACATTAACGCCGCGGCCCAAGCCACCCACAATGTTTTCTTCGGGCACTTCGCAATCTTCAAAAACCAACTCTCCAGTGTTCGACCCTCTCATCCCCAGTTTGTCGAGCTTTTGAGCGGTTGAGAAACCTTTAAAGTCTTTTTCGATAATGAACGCCGTAATTCCTTTTGGGCCTGCTTCAGGGTCAGTTTTCGCGTAAACCACTAGAATGTCACCTCCTGGCCCATTAGTGATCCACATCTTCGAACCATTCAGCACGTAATGGTCGCCTCTTTTTTCAGCACGAAGTTTCATGGAAACCACATCTGATCCAGCCCCTGGTTCAGACATAGCCAAAGCGCCGACATGCTCGCCCGATACTAATTTTGGCAAATAGCGCTGCTTTTGGTCCTCAGTTCCGTTTAAACGTAACTGGTTGACGCACAAGTTTGAGTGCGCACCATATGAAAGTCCTACTGCGGCGGAGCCACGTGAAATTTCTTCCATTGCAATGGCATGTTCCAAATATCCCATACCAGAACCGCCATACTCTTCTTCAACGGTAACACCAAGCAGCCCGAGCTCACCCAACATGGGCCAAAGCTGGCGCGGGAACTCGTCTGACTTATCAATTTCACTGGCAATTGGCGCGATGTGATCTGATGTAAACGTGCGCACCATATCGCGCATCATATCAGCAGTTTCGCCGTGATTAAAATCAAGCGTCGGGTAATCGTTCGGAATCATTCTGCGCCTCATCTAGCGATAACTTAGCCTATCTGGCATCAGTATTACCACGTAATGAAGCCCTGCCTAGCTTCAAATGAAGCTATCATTATGCACTATCTTCGCACGAGCTTTTTGTGGTGGGTCGTACCCTTCCACCAAGCATTAAACTCGCTAACTGTGCCTGAAAATTTGTTCCGGTCTACTTTACCTTTAATGCCACGCACTTTGCCGGTGCCAGTCCACTGCCAAAACAACCAGTTACGGCCCTTATAAACCTTTCGCGGAGGTGCGGCCACGCTGCGCAACCAAAATGGGTATTCTTTCAAAGCACCAACCAAACGCTCGCGATGGAAATCAACAGATGTGTAGATTACAGGGCGCTTGCCATAATGCTTCTCCACCAAGCGCAAGAATGTGAGCATATCCTTTTGCACACGTTTCGACCCGGGACGCTTTTTGCACGTTTTTGACAGGTGATTCCATTCCATGTCTAAAACTGGCGGCAATG
This sequence comes from Hyphomicrobiales bacterium, assembly GCA_051010095.1. Classification (GTDB taxonomy): domain Bacteria; phylum Pseudomonadota; class Alphaproteobacteria; order Rhizobiales; family CAJQND01; genus CAJQND01. The sequence goes on along the minus strand of JBPCVX010000349.1, from coordinate 12,828 downwards.
CGTTTTTGTCTTTTGGCACATTGCGAATAAACCAGCGGGCTTGTTTTTGGGGTGATGTGCAGAAGTAATAAAAGTGATAGGCACCACGAGCAACGCCAGCTTCTGCGGCAGCTTTCCAGTTTTTCTTAAACTTATTATCTTTATGGTCACCACCTTCAGTGGATTTTATATAAGCAAACCGGATACCAGCGGCTTTCACCTTTTTCCAATTGATGTTGCCTTGATACTTAGACACATCAATGCCTTCGACGAGCTTGCCGCGTGGGCGTTTCTTTTTTACCGGCTGCGAAACATTGTAAGGTTTAGCCCCGAGAGAGCCCGTAATGAGTTTGGCTATTGGATCGCCGGATCTTACGCGCTGATCGATCCCTTTATCTTCAGCATACGAACCACCACTCACTCCAACTAAAAGCACAGCAGCATATGCTGGCTTTAAGACATACCGATTCAAAAAATACGCCATGCGTTATTCTTCCAGTCCTTCAATCTGCATCATCGTTAACAGCGCAGTCGCAACATGTGATTCCTGCCCATCGTCTATTGCAACCACATCTGATTGACAAATCGTCAACGTACGGCCCGGTTTTAGCACTTTTCCTCGCGCAACCAGCTTTTCTCCTTGCGCAGGCGCCAACAAATTGACCTTAAACTCCGTTGTCAGCACCCCGCATCCAGGCTTGAATAGCGTTAAAGCTGCATATCCTGCAGCAGAATCAGCAATCGACACCGTGGCACCAGCATGAAAATATCCATGTTGCTGCGAGAGTTCATCGCGGCTTGGAAGCACAATATCTACTTCGCCAGGAACAATGCGCGACAGCGAGGCTTCCAAATAAGCCATGAACCGCTGCTTTTCGAAACTGCGGCGCACCAAAGCTTCGAAATCAGGATTTCGCGGGGTAAACGCTGCCAATTCGCCTCCTACAACAAAAACATCGCTGCCAGCCCCAAAAACGCAAAGAACCCAACCACATCCGTTACGGTGGTAACAAACACAGACGACGCAACAGCGGGATCGACATCTAGTCTATCAAGTGCCAACGGAATAAGAATTCCTGACAATGCCGCGACGAACATATTTATCACCATGGCGGCACCGATCACCAAGCCCAGACCATCTGACCCGAACCACCACCACGCAAAGAGCCCCATAATAATGGCGAAAACCAGGCCATTAATCACGCCAACCGATGTTTCCCGGATAATGATACGAAAAGCGTTAACAGCGCTCAGGTCGCGGGTTGCGAGCGCACGCACGGCAACTGTCATGGTTTGTGTGCCTGCATTACCACCCATGGAAGCCACAATTGGCATCAAAATCGCTAATGCAACCATTTGCTCAATCGTGGCATCAAACAGGGAAATGACCGATGAAGCCAAAATTGCTGTTCCCAAATTCATCAACAACCACACAAACCGGCTGCGGGTTGTCTGCCAAACACTGTCCGTAAGCTCTTGATCGCCAAGCCCTGCCAATCTCGCAATATCTTCTTCAGCTTCTTCACGGATCACATCTACAACGTCATCAATCGTGATCATACCGACCAGACGCTCATCACTATCTACAACACCTGCTGAACCGAGGTGATATTGCTCAAATTTATAGGCTACATCCTCTTGATCATCGTCTACGTGGAAGATTGTTTGCTCTTCGTCCATAACGTCGCCGATCTTTGCCTCACGCGATGAACGCAATATCCGGCTAATAGGTACTGTGCCGACAAGATGAAAATATGCATCTACAACAAATACTTCGATAAAACTGTTGGGCAGATCTTCCTCAACACGCATGTAGTCGATGGTTTGCCCAACAGACCAAAATGCAGGAACCGCCACGAATTCGGATTGCATTAAGCGGCCAGCAGTATCTTCTTCAAAATCGAGCGAGCGCCGCAAGGCTTCCCGTTCAGCCCTTGGCACTTTTGCCAAAATTTCCTGCTGCTCTTCTTCGTCCAGGTTTTCGAGTAGATAAACTGCGTCATCTGAATCGAGCTTCTTGATCGCCGAAGCAATCTTGTTGGCAGGAAGCTCTTCGATGAGATGGTCGCGAACAGTTTCATCGACGTCGGTCAACGCGGTCACATCAAATGTGCGACCCAGCAAATCAATGAAAACTACACGGTCATCCGGGCGCAACAACTCAAGCAAATCAGCTGTATCCGCGCCGTGCAGACCTCGTGATAACTGTCGCAAATTCACGGAATCGTTCTGATGGATCGCATCGTTGATAGCACTGACAAATTCGGGCGTAAGGGCACCGTCCTCATCATGCACAGAGATAACTCTGTGTCCTTCGGCCATCAAAAATCCTTTCCTTCGACATCGCGATTTTGAGAATCACAAAATCCAGGTGACGCCAAGCACTTATAGTGCATGCAATAGCGCGCGCATATATATGCAAACCACAACGCGCAGCAGAGTGGCTATCGATTCAAAAGTTCAGTTTCATGACAGTGCGAAATACGAAGATCACGATGAGAGCAAGAATATTATATATATGTCTTTGTTTTTTGAAGTGTTTATGCAAAAAGAACTCAACAATAGGCTCTTTAATTACATGCCGAATAGACAATTCAATAAAACCTACTGGGATGGCGATTACGACTGGAGTGCGCACGGCGAAGAATGGTCGGCGGCTTGGGGCGGGTCCAAAATGCAATGGTATGGATCAATTTTGCCGAGAATCCACTCGCATGTTCCAAGCGGCCGCATTCTGGAAATCGCCTCTGGGTATGGCCGCTGGACCACGTTCCTCAAAAATCTCTGCGGCGAACTGATACTGGTAGAGCTGTCTGAGGAATGCCTGGAGGCTTCCAAGCAAAGATTTAGGGGTGAAAGGCACATAACCTTCCACCTCAATGATGGGCGGTCACTTGATATGATCGCCGACAAGTCAGTTGATTTTATCTTTTCTTTCGACTCACTCGTGCACGCAGATTTGCCTACGCTGAAGGCTTACCTCTCTCAGTTCCCGCGCATCCTCTCCAATAACGGTGTTGCTTTCCTTCATCATTCAAATCTTGGCGAGTATGAAGCCACTTATTCCGCAATCCGCAAGGTTCCCCAGCTCTGGCCATTGTTGAAGCGGATGGGTTTGGTTGAAAAAACCTTGCACAAAAGAGACCCAGGTGTGCGTGCATCTGATGTGAAAAAACTGATTGAGGAGCAGGGTATGACCTGCACAAGCCAGGAAATCGTGCATTGGGGAACAAAGCGCACTTATCTTGATTGCTTCACCACCCTATCGCGGAATAGCTCTGGCAACCCAATCACGGGATCGCACCATCGCAATCCCAACTTCATGTCAGAGGCGGAGCACCTACGCCAGATTGCTCATCTTTACACTGATCGCTAATAAATCACCACATGAACGCAGCGCATTTGGGTACACTAATAGACAAAATATGAGGTGGATTTGACGATCCGAAACTCGTAACACGTCGAGGCGCAACTTAGTGGGATTGGGGATCACAAAATGAGCCATTGGGCCGCCGAGGCTATCAAGAAAATTGAAGCAGATTATCAACGTTCAGCGGACACGCATTTGTTCAAGCTGGACATTCCGAAACTTCAAGGTGTTGATATCTATCTAAAGGATGAAAGCACGCACCCAACAGGCAGTTTGAAACACCGTCTTGCTCGGTCATTGTTTCTTTATGCCCTGTGTAATGGCAAACTCAACGAAACAACTACAGTCATTGAAGCGTCTTCCGGCAGCACAGCCGTGTCTGAAGCCTATTTCGCACGCATGCTCGGATTGCAATTTATCGCTGTCATGCCGAGGAGGACTGCCCAGAGCAAAATTGACAAGATCACCCTCTATGGTGGCCAATGCCATTTCGTAGAAAGTGCACCTCAAATGCATGAAGCCGCTGTGCAGTTGGCTGATGAGAAAGGCGGCTACTTCATTGACCAGTTCATGTATGCCGAGCGCGCAACCGATTGGCGCGGCAACAATAACATTGCGGAAAGCATTTTCCAGCAAATGGCAAAAGAACAGTTTCCGGTACCCAGCGTTCTGGTGATGAGTGCCGGTACAGGCGGAACGTCTGCTACGTTGGGACGATACATTCGCTATCGAGGCTTCGAAACACAATTAGTGGTGGTCGACCCCGAAAACTCTGTTTTCTACGATAGTTATGTAAAGAAGAATCCGAACCTTTCCTCAAACACCTCAAGTCGAATAGAAGGCATCGGCCGGCCGAAAGTTGAAAAATCGTTTCAACCCGACGTCATCGACGCCATGATGAAAGTACCTGATGCAGCCAGCGTGGCCACGATATTGTGGCTTGAAAAACTTATTGGAAGAAAAGCGGGCGGCTCAACAGGTACCAATCTTTGGGGAGCGTTGAGTCTGGCAAAAGACATGATGGAAGAAGGCCAAAGGGGTTCCATCGTATCGGTCATGTGCGATGGCGGCGACCGCTATTTAGACACCTATTATGATGCCGATTGGGTAAGTAACACTTTGGGCGACACACAACCATACACGGACAAACTCAACCAGTGGATCTAACGCGGTTTCTACGAAAGAAAACACACGTTGCGCACTGAACGCAGAAAAACCGGCCAGCACACGCTAGATCACGCTAGATCACACTAGATCACGTCCAAACCTTCCAACGCTGCACGCACTTCAGCCTTTTGTTGTTCAGTGGCCGGAGAAGTTGGTTTACGTGCAAATCCTGCAGGGACTGATTGCAGGGATTGTGCATACTTTACCAGCGAGGGCATATTATCCACGCCCACCGCATCCCAAACTGGCATAAGCTTCTCGTGCAGCACGCGTGCAGTTTTAAGATCACCTTGTTCAACGGCATTCCAAAGCGCAACAGATGGCCCGGGAACTGTTGACAAGATTGCGGCAATTGATCCACGTGCACCCAACATATATGAGGGGAAAAGTAGTGCGTCGACCGCACTAAAGATAAAGTTTCCCGGGTTTGCACGGCGCATAAGGTCAGCGAACAATTTCATATCGCCCGCACTTTGTTTAACGCCAACTACACCTGGCACTTCATCCATTATTCGCAACAAGAGATCTGGTGAGAGATAGCACCACGGTACCACATTGTAGATTAGTATTGGCACATTGCACTCGCTGTGGATCTCTCTGAAATGCTCTACCATGGCATCATCATCTGGGCGGAAGAGGTAGTGTGGCGGAGTAATTTGCAACGCAACGACATCAAGGTCGGCAACCTTGCGCCCGCGCGCTGCAGTCTCCTGTGTAGAATTCGATATAATGCCAGCGACAATAGGTATTCTGCCGGCGGTAGCTTCAACAGTTGCGCTCAAAAGATCAAAATGCTCATCACTATTGAGCACATGCCCTTCGCCCGTGCTGCCGCCTGCTGCAAGCCCGTGAACACCCTCCCCGATGAGCCAATTTACCTGGGCAGACACTGCTGCAAAATCTATTCTTCCATCTTGGTGGAATGGTGTCGTAAATGGCGCCACAATGCCTTTTAGATCATCAAGCGCATTTGCCATGGTCAGCTCCTTGGGTGCCCGAACTAATAACGAACCATCCTACGGATTGCTGCCGGAAAATCAATTTATGCATACACAGCCGGTTTAGGCCGAATCAAAGAACTGAAGGCATAGCTGTGAAGCCGCCCCTGAATAGAGCGTTAGCATTGTTTTAAGTGAGGGCTTGCGCCTTATGGTGCGGTCGAGAAGACTCGAACTTCCACGGGTTTTACCCCACAGCGACCTCAACGCTGCGCGTCTACCAATTCCGCCACGACCGCATGTATCTAAGAGAAAAGGCGCACTGCGTTTAGCAATACCTGTGGGTTAAATCAAGTGCACGAACAGACTTTCCAGCGATTTGTGTTTGCTTTAAATACACTTGCATGAGCGCACGCACAGAAATTCCATTTGAACAGCATCTTTTCAGATCGGCCGAGAGCGTAGATTGGCGGATATCTGATGGTCTTACTGACTATGAAGAATCGCTTGTATCGATGGAAAGTCGCGCAGCAGAAATTCGCCAGGGCAACGCAAGAGAAATGATTTGGTTGCTGGAACACCCTCCTCTTTACACTGCGGGCACAAGCGCAAAGCGCGAAGACCTCATCACTCCTGACAGGTTTCCTGTATTTGAAATCGGACGCGGAGGCCAATACACTTATCACGGTCCCGGACAAAGGGTCGTTTATGTGTTGCTCGATCTCAAGAAGCGCAAGCCCGATGTGCGCGCATTTGTTGGAGCCCTTGAGCGCTGGCTTATTTCAACATTGGACGATTTCAACGTGGTTGGCGAAACCCGTGACGATAGAGTTGGCGTGTGGGTGCGAAGACCTGAGCTTGGGGCCACGCGCGAAGACAAAATCGCCGCAATTGGGATTCGTCTAAAGAAATGGGTGAGCTTTCATGGAATGGCAATTAATGTTGAGCCAGACCTTGAACATTTCTCGGGCATCGTGCCGTGCGGTGTGAAGGAGCACGGGGTCACCAGCCTGGTTGATCTTGGCTTGCCGGTAACCCTGCACGATGTAGATGTGGCGCTAAAGCAGAATTTCGCAACCGTGTTCGGCGCGACTTAGCGCCAGCGTCCAGAAATAGCGCGCTCAATGCCCGCGAGTAATCGGTATGCATGGTTGCTTAAAGCAAAATTCAATCTGTTGTCGGGTCTCTTCCGATAATCTTTGGCAATTGTCGGAGAAATAAGGTTGGTTGTCTCATAGGGGTTCATCGGTCATCTCCGTTAATTTTTCTCATATGAGAAATTTGTGTGAGCATGAATATTGCCTTTGTCTGCGCATTTGACAAATGAGAACTTCTCAAATATTAATTAGAAAAACTAATCTATAAGTTTAATGCATAATCGCCTGCCCCCACTTAATGCTTTGCGCGCTTTTGAAGCTGCCGGCCGATTGCTGTCCATGCGCGAAGCCGCAGACGAACTGTCTGTAACACCCGCAGCAATAAGCCATCAAATCAAAGCATTAGAGGAATATTTCGGGCGACCTTTGCTACACAGGTCGGCGCGCTCCATCCGACTAAGTGAGGCCGGCGCGACACTTCTCCCCTATCTGAACGAAGGTCTTGAGCAATGGCGGGCAGGATGTCAATTGCTTACAAAAATTGAAAAAAACTCACCTTTAGTCATTTCATCATCTCCAATCTTTGCAAGCAAATGGTTGATGCCCAGGCTTCAAGATTTCAACGCCAAGCACCCCGAGATTACCGTGCGTGTTGACGGCACCTTAAACTTGACGAACTTTGCGGACGACGATGTAAATGCAGTTATTCGCTTTGGGTCAGGGCCTTACAACGATCTATATGCAGAGCAAATGCTGCATGAAAAGGTCGTTGCGATTTGTTCACCGTCACTTCTCAAAGGTGAACACAGCGTTTCAAACCCCGATAATTTGCGCCACCACACGCTCATTCACACCGACTGGAATGTTGGCGGAGCGACCCAGCCGGACTGGAATATGTGGGCGAAGACCGCAGGGTTGGACGACTTCGACACCTCCCGCGGTCCCATCGTGACATCAGATGCGCTTGCAATTGAAGCGGCGATCAATGGTGGTGGATTGGCCTTGGTTTTAAAGGCTCTGGTAGCGCGTGAAATCAGAGAAGGAACGCTGATTGCACCCTTCGATCTGACCCTTATTTCAGATCACTGGTACTGGTTCATTTGCCCTAAAAAGAATCTCAAAAGGCCAAAAGTGAAGGCATTCCGCGATTGGATCATGCATACGGTCGAGCATGAAAAGTCGTTCACTGGCGAGAAGAACCGATAAACGCCAAGTAGTTACACTGCTATGCAGTGGGTAATACGTCGAACTCGTCCGAGAATTGGCCACACTCTTCGCGCAGAACGTTGACTTCGTCTACTTTCGCGCCGGGTGGTCCCTCGTTGCATCTCGATATCATCTCATCGACAACATCTTTCGGGCCTGAAAACATTGCTTCTACAGAACCATCGCAACGATTTCTAACCCATCCAGCCAGACCGAGCATTTCCGCATTTTTCTCAGTCCATAACCGAAACGCTTTACCATGCACATCCCCGCAGATTTTAACCTGCACAGATCGCGAGTCTTGTGTGCCCATCATGCCACCACAATCCCTATTTGCCGGGAAGCTTAACGCGACTCAAAATTGAGTCAGTTCCCCACGCATAGCTTACCCAGCCCCAAAAATACCCCTTTTGACAGTGCCCTGCCGGATACGACAAAAGGGAAACGCATTATCTTCACATAAAATTGGTTAACGGAGTCTTCTTAGACAATCAACTGAATTCGATAATGACATCGTCAACTGCTAAAATATCTCCCTGACTGGCGCGTATAACCTCAACAGTTGAGTCCCGCTCCGCGCGTAGAATATTTTCCATCTTCATAGCTTCCACCACACACAAAGCTTGGCCCGCTTTTACCTGATCACCAGGTTCCACAGAGATCGAGACAATCAAACCTGGCATTGGGCACAAGAGATATTTTGACATGTCCGGCGGTTCTTTGATCGGCATCAACCGGGCAAGATCGGCCTCCCGGCGCGTAAACACACGGACGTCAACCGCCCTACCCCGCCACATCATATGATACCCGTTCAACGCAGGAACGGCCTGAACCGCGATTGCCTTTTCATCAAGCGACCCAAGCCACACTGGCCTTCCAGGCACCCAGTCACTCATCACCCTGATCGCGGCTTCATCTCCCTCACACATCACCTCTATTGCTCGGTCATCACCACCAGTGATCGTAATATTGCACCAATTGTCATCGCCTAAACGCACGGTACGTTCAGAAGTAAATTGCACATCCGTTCCGCCCATTTGCCCAGAAATCATTCGTTTGCGGGCATTTAACGTATGATCGATCGACGCGGCAACAATGGCTAATGTTCGCTGCGAGCGCTCATCTAATTCCGCACCTACAAACCCGTCTGGGTACTCCTCGGCGATAAATCCAGTTGTAAGTTCACCGCTACGCCAGCGCGGGTGTTCCATCAATGCTGACAAAAATGGAATATTGTGCTGAATACCTTCTATGTAAAAAGCATCAAGCGCATCGCTCATATGCGATGTTGCTAACTCTCGCGTGGACGCATGGGTGCACAGTTTTGCAATCATCGGGTCGTAGTAGACTGAGATCTCACCGCCTTCATAGACGCCAGTGTCATTACGGACAGTCAGCCCCTCATCATTGGTGCCTTCCGCAGGCGGTTGATAGCGCACCAGCCGACCCGTCGATGGCAAAAATCCCTTGAAAGGATCCTCTGCGTAGATGCGCGATTCAACGGCCCAACCACTCAGATTTATATCGTCCTGCTTAAGCTCCAGATGTTCACCTGACGCCACTCGTATCATCTGCTCCACAAGGTCAACCCCAGTGATCAATTCGGTAACCGGATGTTCGACTTGCAAACGTGTGTTCATCTCTAAAAAGTAAAAGTTGCGATCACCATCAACAATGAATTCAACCGTTCCCGCGCTTTCATAGTCAACCGCAGCGGCAAGCGCGACCGCTTGCTCTCCCATAGCCTTGCGTGTTTGTTCATCTAGAAAAGGACTTGGTGCTTCTTCTATTACCTTTTGGTTGCGCCGTTGGATGGAGCATTCGCGTTCGCCTAAATAGATGGTATTACCGTGTTTGTCGGCGAGCACTTGAATTTCAATGTGGCGCGGGCTCGTAATGAATTTTTCGATGAACACGCGATCATCGCCAAAGCTTGAGCGCGCCTCGTTCATCGAACTTTCGAAACCCTCAGCGACTTCCTCCTCTTTCCACGCAATGCGCATACCCTTGCCGCCGCCGCCCGCAGAAGCTTTGATCATCACCGGATAACCTATTTCACCGGCGATCTTAACAGCCTCGTTCGCATCCGTGATCACATCAAGATTACCAGGAACCGTATTCACTTTCGCATCGTCAGCAAACTTTTTGGACTCAATCTTGTCACCCATTACTTCTATCGCGCGAATATTCGGACCAATAAAAGCAATTCCAGCCGCTTTCAAAGCACGCGCGAATTCGGCATTCTCTGACAAAAACCCATATCCTGGATGAACAGCTTCTGCGCCAGTTTGCTTGCACGCCTCTAAAATCTTCTCAATGACGAGATATGATTGAGCTGCAGCTGCTGGCCCTATGGCTACCGCCTCATCTGCCATCTCGACGTGCAGTGATCTTGCATCGGCTTCAGAATGAACGGCAACAGTTTTGATGCCCAATTTGCGAGCAGTTTTAATAACTCGGCACGCGATTTCGCCACGATTGGCAATAAGTATCTTCTTGAACATGTCTCAACGTTGCCCCATCTGATGATAATCCTGTTTTAGTCAGGACATCATTACGGGTAAACTCCCCAAAAGAACGATAAGTGTATTTTTATAGGAAAAAAGCAAAATGGGCGAAGAGACGAACAGCCGCAACATCTCAATTGTGTTAATTGACAAAACAGCAGAGTGGCTTCGCAATCAGGCGATGGCGGATGCGGAACTATTGCCAATGTTGAATGGCTGCTTTGAACGCCTTCACGCGGCAGGTATTCCGCTTTTAAGAGCACACTTTGTTATTTCAATATTGCACCCGCTCTATGGCGCTCTTGGTTTCACATGTATACGGGGTGAAGGTACGACTGTTGAGGGATATTCTCACTTTATGAAAGAGTCTCCACCTGACGCATACCGACTTAGCCCCTATTTTTTATTGCAGAATTCCGACGTCGAATATATCCGCCGCCGTTTGGAAGGCTCGGTCGATACAGAGGAGTTTCCTGTTCTTCAAGATCACATCAATCGAGGGGGCACAGACTACTTGGCCTTCAAAATTCCTTTCGAGACAAATAATGACACTGCGTTGATGGGATCCTGGCTTACCGACCGTAAGGGTGGTTTTACTGATTCCGAAATTAGCGCCTTACTGCGTATGCATGATCGTTTAGCAATTGCTTGTAAAATGGCAGTGCAACGAGAACTTGCCAGTAACGTGCTCGAAACCTATCTGGGGCCAGGTGCAGGTCAGCGGGTGTTAAACGGTTTGATCAAACGTGGCGATGGAGAAACAACACGCGCTGCAATTATGTATGGCGATTTACGCGGATCGACCGCACTTGCAGACCGCGCGGGCCGCCAAGCTTACATAGACGCTCTGAACAGTTTTTTTGACGCTACTGGTGGTGCGATCACCGAAGCTGGCGGTGAAGTATTGAGCTTTATGGGTGATGGTTTTCTTGCAGTATTTCCATGCGATCGAAACCGACGGGAAAGTATAAAAGCAACGCAAGCCGCCTATCGTGCAGCACAAGATGCCGTAAAACGCATGCAAGTTGTAAATCAAGAGCGCACAGAAGCTGGAGAAGAGCCCCTAGGCTTTGGCCTTTCGCTGCACGTGGGAAATGTCATGTTTGGCAATGTAGGTATGGCGCATCGTCTTGCATATTCAGTGTTTGGCGCTGCAGTTAACGAGGCCGCTCGTCTTGAAGCAATGACCGTAAAATACAAATCCCCAATTATCGCGAGCGGCGCGTTTGTAGACTATGAAGGGGGCGCCTGGAAACTTAGTGGAACTGAACAGTTTAAGGGTGTTCGTGAGAAAATGGAGGTGCACGCGCCGGCCAAAACAAAAGCCAAGAAACCGGCCGCCAAAAAAGCTTCAAGCAAAGCAAAATCATAACCGCATGCCGGAAAGCACCGCAAATATGGTTATTGTACGCCGGTGCGGAACACGCAAAGACGCTGAGCACTATGCACTCGTTTTGACAGCAATGGGCATGCGCAGCCTAATAGCAAGACGTGAAGGGGTATTATCTCTACTTGTTGATCCAGAAAATTTAGGCCGCGCTGACTTGGAACTCACGGCATATGAAGCAGAGAACCGCGCTAGAGTAAAAAGTAACGGCACCATGGTTCAACGCACCATGTTCAAGCCTCGCTTAGAGGGTGTGCTGGCTTATTGGGCCGTATTACTCTTTTTCTTTGTCGCAGCACGGCAAGGTTTGTTTGATATATCTTGGGCTAGAGACGGTGCGGTTACAGCGGCCTTGATTTCTGAAGGACAGATTTGGCGCGCAGTAACAGCACTTACATTACATCTCGATAGCGCTCACCTTATTAGCAACCTAGTATTCGGGACATTCATTGGAATATTTTTAGCGCAGGTCACAGGTACTGGTGTCGCATGGCTTGGTATGGTTGTTTTCGGTGCAATCGGAAACTTCATCAATGCTTTGGTACAACCCCAAACACATAGCTCGATTGGCGCATCGACTGCAATATTCGCGGGATTAGGTCTGCTTACTGCATTGCGTCAAGACTGGCGCGCAACGAAGCAGAGTTTCCGGCTTCGCGCCTGGGCGCCACTCGCATCTGGGCTTGCGATGCTTGCATTCTTGGGCTTCGGGTCAGACGGGCGGGTTGATATACTTGCACACATTTTCGGTTTTGCCGCCGGACTATGTGGAGGATGGTTCTTTTCTTCGCAAGATTTAAGCTGGTTGAAGAAGCCCGAAAAGCAGGTGAATTCGGCTGCATTTTGTGTTTTTCTTCTATTTTCATGCTGGTCTTCAGCAATTCTGTTGAACCAATAAAAAATATTGATTTCATTTCTTGTCTTTGAGCGTTCACTGACGGAGAATAAAGCTGTCAAAGACGATTCTCGTATTATTTCATGATTTGAAGGGGTGATTAATGGCCTGGGCAGGACGTTTATTAATAAGCTCTGCATTGCTCTTTACTCTATCGAGCGCCGTTCAAGCTGAAGATATTTGGGTTAAGGTTTCCAATCAGGATTGCATGGTTTGGAGTGACAGTGCGCTGAAGGACAATGAGGTTTTGACCTGGTCTGGTGGGTGTTTGGATGGCCGTGC
>JBPCVX010000348.1:0-16403 GCA_051010095.1 Hyphomicrobiales bacterium | reverse complement strand
GTAAGATACTTTGCCAACTAAAAGCTCAGATAGAGCGTGCATTTTTGCAATCGTGTCATCATATGGCGCGCTAAGGCTTTGCACCAATGCGCGAACGTGATCCCCAGGCTTGGTCAGGGACGTTTGGCGCAGAAAATACCACAACGGCGCAAATCCACCGTGTGCCCCCAAGACGCCTGCATTATCGGCGGTGTCCACTTCACCTGAACACCTCAAAATCAATTCGCTACAGTCATCTTGATGGCTCAGCAACACAACCGTGTTGTTGTGCTGGTCTTCGAATTCAAGCTCTTTCGCACCACCTGACACATCCATCTGCCAGTGAATAACGCTTTGCCCGGCGCGCGATTTTGGCGTGAGGCGCACCTGCTGAAGACCATACGGCACGGGCGTGTCGTAGGAATAGACAGTTTTGTGTGAAACATGAACGCGCATAAGCTCTACTCCGCAAACCGGTAGTCGATTTCAATCTGCGCACCTAAAGCGTTGTTATCGAGTATAAATTCTTCGATAAATTCATGCAGACCTTCATCGATAATACTATCAATCGTGTGTTGCTTCACATTTTCATGGAGTGTCACTGCCATATCGCGACTTTTTTGCGATGTACCGTAATCGTCGGCGAGATAATTGAGGTTGGCAACAAGTTTGCTACAGCAAAAAGTTAGCGATCGCGGCATACGCTGATCAAGTATCAGAAAATCAGCAATATTTTTAGGCCGCACTTCAGCGCCATAAATCCAGCGGAATGCGCGCTGCGATGATACCGATCGCAAAATGGTTTCCCACTGCACATTATCAAGTGATGATCCCACCGATGAAATCGACGGCAACAGAACATAATATTTAACATCCAGAATGCGTGCCGTGTTGTCGGAACGCTCAAGGAACGTGCCAATGCGCGCGAAGTCATAGATATCATTACGCAACATGGTGCCGTGCAAGGCACCGCGCACCAGCGCGCTTTGCTGGCGTATGGTTCCAAGAACAGCAGGCAGATCACGTTCGCGCACCGGCTCGGCCAGTAATGCCTTAAGTGTCATCCAGCATTCATTGGTTGCTTCCCACACTTCGCGGGTAAGGGCTGTGCGCACCATGCGCGCGTTTGAGCGGGCAGCCTCAATAACACTGACAACACTTGAGGGATTATCGCCATCACGAAGCAAAAAATTGATGACGTTGGATGCCTCGAATTGCTGGTATTTTTCTTCATATGCGTGGAGCGCGCCTGCAGTTGTTACCACAGACTTCCACTCATCTTCTGCAGCATGTGAGCGGGTGAGCGCAATGCGAAATCCAGCTTCAAGCAAGCGCGCCGTGTTCTCGCTGCGTTCGAGATAGCGGAACATCCAATAAAGGCCACCTGCGGTTTTGCCAAGCATGGCTGCGTGTTACTCCTCCAGGACCCAGGTATCTTTGGTGCCACCACCTTGCGAAGAGTTCACAACAAGCGACCCTTCTTTGAGCGCCACCCGCGTGAGCCCACCAGGCGTAATGCGTATTTTCTCTGGCGATACCAATACAAAGGGCCGCAAATCCACATGGCGTGGTGCCAACCCTTTTGCAGCAAGAATGGGCACGGTGGAAAGCGCCAATGTGGGTTGCGCGATATAGTTATCTGGGTTGGCCTTGAGCTTTTTAGCGAACGCTGAAAGCTCGCGCTTGCTTGCTGCAGGCCCAACCAGCATTCCATAACCACCAGACCCATGCACCTCTTTCACCACCAGTTCACTCAGATTATCCAGCACGTAAGACAGGGAATCCGCTTCGGAACATCGGAATGTGGGAACATTCTCAAGCAGTGCTTTTTCACCGGTATAAAACTCAACAATTTCAGGCATATACGAGTAGATAGCCTTGTCATCAGCAATACCAGTGCCCGGGGCATTGGCAATGGTGATGCCGCCTGCGCGATAAACATCCATTATGCCGGGAACACCCAACATTGAGTCTGGAAGAAAATTTAGCGGGTCAAGAAACTCATCATCAACCCTGCGGTACAGCACATCGATAGGCGTATAGCCCTGTGTGGTACGCATGCAAATGCGCCCGTCGACCACCCGCAAATCAGTGCCCTCAACAAGCTCAACTCCCATCTGATCAGCCAGGAAGGCATGTTCAAAATAAGCCGAATTGTGCAAGCCCGGTGTAAGAACCGCCACAACAGGCGTCCCCTCACACGCACCAGGCACGCACCCACTTAAAGAACGACGCAAATTTTTGGGGTAGTCACCAACATTTTGAACATGGTTCTGGGTAAACAATTCCGGGAACATATGCAGCATGGTTTCCCGGTTCTCCAGCATGTAGGAGACACCAGAAGGTGTGCGCGCATTATCTTCCAGCACATGGAACTGGTTTTCTCCGGTGCGCACCAAATCCACACCAACAATGTGCGTGTACACATCACCCGGTGGTGAGACGCCGATCATCTGCGGCAGAAAAGCCTCATTTTGGGCGATCAGCTCGATAGGAACCCGGCCCGCGCGCAAGATCTCCTGGCGGTGGTAGATGTCGTGCAGGAACGCATTGATGGCGCGCACCCGCTGTTCAATGCCGCGTGAAAGTTTCACCCATTCACGGGCGGAAAGAATGCGCGGCACAATATCAAACGGGATCAGTCGCTCGGTCGCCTCGTCATTCCCATAAACATTGAAAGTGATGCCGGTGCGGCGGAACACTGCTTCGGCTTCTGCTGATTTACGGCGCAGATCGGTGATGTTTTCGCCTTGCAGCCAAGTTTCATAATTTTGATAGGGTTCGCGCGCTGAAGCACCATCACCCGTCATTTCATTATAGAAACGCTCGCTCTCACCCATACTCTACTGCACCGCTCCCTCTCAGCTCTCTATACAAACAGAACTGACACTAATTGCAAGAGACAGAATCTATGCCACCAAACACCTTAGAGATGTGATCTATTGCTGCGCTGGAAAGTGGCGGGGACGAGATAGAAGCCACGTTCTCTCGTAAGTGCGAAATTTTGCCTGTTCCAGTCAGGATCACATGGGCACCGTCTGTATGCCGGCAATAGCGGTAAGCCCCATCAACAATCGATGAAGCACCGCCCTCGCTCATCAAAAAATCGAACGGTTCAGCGCCAAGCTCAGCGCGATCAATCAGGCCTTCGCCCACAAGTTGATCTATTATTTCAACAAGTCCTTCAGGATTGGACAATGCGCGGCGCACAGCAAACATAATCAATGTGCCTATGCCTTTATCCTGCGCAGGTTTCAACACATGCTCAACCGCTGAATGATTGATCATGTTGAACCCGGTCATCACCACGTCCCAATGGTTATCCTGCAAGGCACGTTTGAGCATTTCATGTTGTGGATCGTGAATAAACCGCTCGGTCAGCCCAAAAAACCTTACCTTTCCTTGGGCGCGCAGCTTTTCCAGTGCTGGAAGTAATTCATTGGCGCAATGGGAATATTGCGCTGGCATGACACCGTGAAGGTGAAGAATGTCCACCTCATCAACGCCCAACCGCGAAAGGCAAATGTCTGCATCTTCGCAAAACTCTGTAGCCGATTTGAATTCTTGCCCTAATGCTGGCGTTCCAGGCTTCACGATCTGCACCTTGGTGGAGATCACCACATCATCGCGGACGCCCTTAACCGCCGCACCCACTATTTCTTCGGTTCCATAGACGGCCGCTGTATCCAGGAAGTTAATGCCCAGATCGAGTGCTGCTTTCACCACATCGACTGATTGCTGGAAGCTGTTACCATAAGATTGCCCCAACCGGCTGTGCCCGCCGGCACCAAGGCCTGCCACGCTCACCTCTAGGCCCGTGCGGCCAAGCGAAACTTTTTCCACCTTACGTTGCCTCCGCTGCAGGCTTGTTTTGCAGCACCTTATATAGCCGATACGCGCCAAAGGCGACGAGCCCAGCGCCAACAACAGGGCGCAACACGCCACCCATCATAAAAATCGGAAGCGACAGGCTCATCATCAACAAAGGTGTGAAGAAATCGGCCCAGCGTTTTATTCCTCTATCGCGCTGGTAAAGTCCAAACGCCATCGAAAACACACTGAGTATGACGAAAAACAGCGACCAAGGTTGCGTGACAAACAAGGTCATATCCGTGGAAATTGCGAGCGCGCGGGCCAGCCATTTTTCCGCGATTGGCCCCAACACCACACCCAGAATAATTGGCGCCAAAGGAAAACCTAGATTGCGCATCACATAGCCAACAAGGCCAAACAACAACAATGTCCACATGTCGTTGACGATATTGTTGAGAGCAAACACCCCTATTCCACAATAGGCCAGGATAATCGCAGCAAGCACATAAAGCTGCACTTTCGTGACCAGCACAAACAACCGCAGTGCAATTGATTGCAGGAATAAAACCAAAAAATTTGCAAAGAAGAAGGCGATGAAAATCGAATAAGCCAATACCGGCTGCTCGTTGATGAAACTTGGACTTGGCACTACGTCGTGAATGAGCAGCGCACCAAGCATCACCGCAGTTATAATATCGCCTGGAATGCCCAGTGCCATCATGGTGATCAGTGAACCACCCGCAGTGGCATTGTTCGCAGCTTCAGGCGCAACAATGCCGTCAGCAAACCCAGTGCCAAATTTTTCCGGCGTCTTGGAAGCCTTTTTCGCCTGATCATAAGCAAGAATATTTGAGATGGATGATCCTGCCGCAGGTAGAATTCCGGTAAACACGCCAATGCAAGAAGAACGGATCAAGTTACCCCACCTCTTGAGCACTTCAGCAATAGCCTTGCGATGCTCAATTCGGATATCAACATCTCCCATTTCCATGAGATTTTTGGTGGCGGTCTCTCGGTCACGCACATCGGTCATTAAACGCGAGAATGCAAAAAGCCCGATTAAGACGGGTAGAAATGCGAAGCCCTCTTGCAAGTACTCACTGCCAAAATCAAAGCGCGAAACGCCGTTGATATCTTCTTCACCCACAGAGGCGATGAGCAAACCAATAACACCTGCAATAAGGCCCTTGACCAGGTTTTTACCAGCAAGGCTTGCTGTAATTGTAAGGGCGAAAAAGACAAGTGCAAAATAATCCCACGGCTGGAACTCAAGGCCAATGCGCGCCAATTGCGGGGCGACAGCCACCAGCAAAACTGTTGAGATAATACCGCCGAAGAATGAAGCCCAGACGCCGATGCCAAGCGCCAACCCTGGCCTGCCTTCGCGCGCCATAGGAAAACCGTCAAATGTCGTTGCCACCGATGAAGGCGTACCCGGAATGCCAATTAAAATGCCCGACATGAGCCCGCCAGACAGCCCGCCTACAAAAACCCCAATCATTGTCGCAATACCCTGCGATGCCGACATTGAGAAGGTGAACGGCAACGTTAGCACCACCGCCATGGCGATAGTAAATCCAGGGATTGCACCTGAGATCAGCCCAGCAATCGCGCCAAGTGCCATTAGCGCGAGCGTTTGGATGGTGGCAATTTCGCCAATAGCTTGAAAGATTACTTCCACGAACTGCCCGCCCTATAACGTGGTGAAAATCATGCCTTGAGGCAGGATCACCCGCAGGCCAAAGGTGAATAGCGACCACATGGCCCCCATGGATATAACCGCAATCAGCGCGTGCTTAATGAGTAATTTCGTAGACCACCCACCCAACACACTGAGCAGCAAGAACACCAGCAATACGCCGCCAATAAGCGCGCCAAATATTGGCAATGTCAGCAGGAATAAAAAGTAAATCGCGTAACACAAAAGCGGGTTGCGGTACTTGGCAAAGAAACTTTCATGTTTCTCATCGTCTGAAATGTCGTCGGGCCCGGCACGCAACGATTGTCCAAAATAAATAAGGCTAAAAACTCCAAGCGCCGCCACGATGATCTGTGGCCAGGCGGATGGTGGCAAGGTGCCAAAGTTGGGATCACGAATTTGCAAGGTCGCCCAGGCAAGTATGCCTGTAAACAATAACAGCCCGATTGCAATTATCGTGTCACGGTTCAGATTGGTCATGCATCCCCCTTACCAAAAGCACGAAACGCCGGGCAGCACGCGACCGCCCGGCGCAATTCTTATGGCGCAAGATTACTTCTTGAACATACCAATCTTGATGGCCACTTTTTCGTGGGCATCATATTCGTCCTTGAACCAAGTAGCATATTCTTCTGGACCACGGTATTTCACCAATGTTCCTTTGGATTCTAACGCTGCTTTGAGTTCTGGGTTTTCGGCTGCTTTCTTGAAGATAGCACCCCAATGTTCAAGCACTTCTTTTGGTGTGCCCTTTGGCGCGACAACGCCGCGGTCGAGCGAGTAAGTCATGTCGATACCCTGCTCTTTGAGCGTCGGCAGATCTGGCAGCAGCGCTGAGCGCTCGTCTGCTGCAAATCCGTAAGCCTTCAACGCGCCCGCGCCCAAATGCTTGCGTGCAGTGGGAATATTGATCGTGCCCAGTTGGATGGTGTCGGCCAACAACGCGGTTACGCGCTCTGCTGTGCCATCGAACGGCACGTACTTGAACTTTGCGCCAGACAGTTCTTCCATCAACAACCACATAAATTGGCTGGTCGACCCAAAAGTCGCTCCAAGCTTGATTGTTTCTGGATCTTTTTTCGCAGCATCAATCATACCGTTCAGATTGTCCCACGGTGCCTTTCCAGACGCGCCAACAATCTCTGGTGTGCTGGTAACTTGCGCCACCATGTCGAATTCATCCCATGTGAAATCAACCCGGCCAGAAAGATAGCTCACGATTGCAGACTGGTGGATTGCAAACAATGTACAACCATCGGCTTTGGCTTTACGCGCTTCTTTGGCGCCCTTATTTCCGCCCTGGCCCGAAACAGAAACCACCTGGATTTTTGGCGTTACGTCCATGTTCTGGATCGTTTTTTCAAACAGCGAGAAAATTATGTGCGTTCCGCCACCGGCTTTCCACGGCACAATAAGTTTTGCTGTTGAGCAAGACATTTCCGCCGATTGCGCGGCAGTCGGCACCAATGCCAGCGACAACGCAGACAGCCCTGCAAAGACAAGGCCTTTAAGGTTTTTCATATAATCCTCCCATGGATCGGCCAACTTCACTCATTGGCCATTTGGTTGTGTATACGTTAAAGGGTAGCATGGCATTAGCTAATGTAAATGTCCTATCTTGCATGCTTCCCGCCAGCTGAAAATACGGAAATATATTTCATGTCATTGTCATTAAAAAACAATTCCTTACGCCTTGGCATCGCTGGCCTGGGCACAATCGGCCTGGATGTCGCAAAAAGAGTGAATGATGGCGCGGTGCAAAATATGCATGTGGCGGCTGTATCCGGCCGCGACAAGGCAAAAGCTGAGGGCAATATTGCGGGTTTTTCCCCTATTCCAAAAATTGTTGAAATCGATGAGCTTGCCTCACATTGCGATGTGATCGTTGAATGTGCGCCGAAACCACTCTTTCCAGCGCTCGCAAGCAGTGCGGTTGAAGCAGGCTGCATATTTATCCCTCTCTCCGTGGGTGCCTTGCTTGAGAATATGGACCTTGTTGAGCGTGCCAATAAAACCGGTGCCCGCATTATGGTGCCAACCGGTGCTCTTATTGGACTTGATGCGGTGAAGGCTGCAAGCGTTTCAGAAGTACACTCAATCAAAATAACCACTCGCAAACCACCAGCTGGATTGCGAGGCGCACCACACATTGTGAATAATGAGATTGATATTGAACATCTCGAGGGCGCTTTGAAAGTGTTTTCCGGCAGTGCGCGGGAAGCCGCGATTGGGTTTCCAAACAACGTCAACGTCGCGGCGGCTTTGGCGCTTGCAGGCATCGGGCCAGAACGCACGCAAGTTGAGGTGTGGGCAGACCCCGGAGTTTCGCGCAACATTCACTCAATAGACGTTAAAGCGGAGGCCTCGAACTTCTCGATGAGTATCGAGAACGTGCCTTCTGAAGAAAACCCACCCACCGGCAAGATCACTTCGCTGAGCACTCTTGCCATGCTCAAACGTCTGACAGACCCATTGGTGGTTGGTACGTAAACATGTTCACAACCAGACCAGAAATCACCGGCACATTCGGTGTCGCAGCGACCACTCATTGGCTTGGCACTGCGGCTGCAATGGCAGTTCTCGAGCGTGGGGGAAACGCGTTTGATGCGGGCGTTACGGCAGGCTTCACATTGCAAGTTATTGAACCACACCTAAACGGACCCGGTGGCGACTTGCCCGCCATTGCTTTCAGCCAAAGGGATGAGAAAACTTCTGTTCTATGCGCACAGGGACCCGCCCCAAAAGCGGCAACAATTGCGCACTTTGAAGATTTGGACCTCGACACCATTCCAGGTTCCGGCTTGTTACCGGCCGTCATTCCAGGTGCATTTGATGGCTGGATGAACTTGCTGCTCACACACGGCACATGGCCACTCGCGGATGTTTTAGAATTTGCTATTCATTATGCAGAACGTGGTTATCCGGTATTACCGCGTATTGCAGGCACCATTGAGCAGGTCAGCGAACTTTTTCGCACCGAGTGGAAAACGTCAGGCAGCATCTATCTCGACAAAGGTGCGGTGCCGCAGCCCGGCTCTTTCCATAGAAATCCTCATCTGGCGCAAACCTATCGCAAAATTATTGAAGAGGCAGAAGCAGCAACGCCCAATCGCGACGGACAAATTGAAAAGGCGCGTGAAATCTGGGCACAAGGGTGGGTCGCGCATTCAATTGATAGGTTCTTCTCAAGCAACGAAATACTTGATCCCTCCGGGCGCCGCCACAAGGGCTTGCTGACCGGGGAAGATATGGCCGGGTGGCGCAGCGCGTTTGAAGACCCGGTATCGGTATCTTACGGCGATTACGAAGTTTTCAAGGCAGGCTTCTGGAGCCAAGGCCCCGTAATGTTGCAGCAATTGCGCCTGCTGGAAACAATGGGGCTTGGAGACATGGCACTCCACGGACCTGAATTCGTGCACACTGCAACAGAAGCCATAAAGCTCGCTTTTGCAGACCGAGAGGCGTGGTATGGCGATCCTGAGTTTGCCGACATTCCTGCAGAAACATTGTTGAGCAAGGATTATGCAAATGAACGCCGTGCGCTCATAGGCGATAGCGCATCCAGGGACATGCGGCCTGGCAGCCCTGATGGACGCACGCCAAATATCGAGGCTGCGCTCAACGCCTCTGGCGATGCTGGTCCGCTTGCAGCTTTGATGGGTGTTGGAGAACCCACGGTGCAAAAAGACGGAACCAGCCGTGGCGATACCGTTCATATCGATGTGATCGACCGGCATGGCAATATGATCAGCGCCACTCCAAGCGGCGGATGGCTGCAGAGTTCGCCTGTTATCCCAGAACTTGGCTTTTGTCTCGGCAACCGGGCGCAAATGTTCTGGCTGGATGAAAGTTCAACATCAGCGTTGGTACCTGGTAAGCGCCCGCGCACCACGCTCTCGCCCTCGCTTGCCTACAAAAACGGTGAACCTTACATGGCATTTGGCACACCGGGTGGTGATCAACAAGATCAATGGTCGACTTTGATGTTTCTCTACCATGTTGAGCACGGGTTAAATTTGCAGGAAGCAATCGATGCGCCTTCCTTCCATTCAGAGCACTTTCCAAGTTCGTTTTGGCCGCGCGGTCGGGTGCCAGGAAAGCTTGTTTTGGAAAACCGGTTTTCAGAGGAAACTTTGGCCGATTTGGTGGCACGCGGGCACAAGGCCGAGGCGGGAGACCCATGGTCTGAAGGGCGTCTAAGTGCTGCGACCAAGCAAGGAGACATACTGCGTGCGGCCGCTAATCCCCGCGGTATGCAGGGTTATGCGGCAGGCAGATAACCCTCACGGAAATTTCGCTTCACGTGAAGAGTGGTTCTGATAATGTGCGCCGCGAACATCACGTCAAAAGGAAAAACTAATGCTTCTTCCCCGTCAAAAAACACCAAACGTCACCGTTGAAACCGTTTCACACGGAACGTTTGATCTTGCCTCAGAGAGTTCTGAGCGCGGCACCGTTGTTTGCTTTTACCGCGGCCTCCACTGCCCGATTTGTGCAACTTATCTGAAGGAACTTGATAAGCGCACACCTGAATTTGCCGAACGCGGCGTGACAACAATCGCCATCAGCTCAGATGAAGAAGATCGCGCAAAGGGGATGGCCGAAGGTATTGAGTCGAAGAACTTGCGCATCGGCTATGGCCTGGCACTGTCAGACGCAAAAGACTGGGGACTTTATATCTCCACATCACGCGGAAAAACGTCGATTGGAATTGAAGAGCCTGCGCTTTTCTCAGAGCCTGGCCTGTTCATGGTTACCCCTGATCAATCACTTTACTATGGGTCGGTGCAGACCATGCCGTTTGTGCGCCCTCACTTCTCAGAGTTGTTGGGTGCGCTCGATTTCGCGATCGAGAAAAACTATCCCGCGCGCGGTGAATACACCGGCGACGTCTAGACCAAAATCCCGTAAAATTGCGCCGCCGCGTGGTGTCAGATGCCGTGCGGCGGCTTTTTTCTAACTGTTCCAGGCATAGGCAAGGCCAATCCCGCCCACTAGAATCAAGCTCAGCGCCCACACCACATCGAGATTGAACCAGCTTTTTGAGATAAAACGCGGGCCCAACCATTCATAAACCAACACCGCGATCAAACCGCCAGAGACAACCATCGCAATGGCGTGCACAACTGACACCAAAATTGCGGTGATAAGGTTTCCCCCGATAAGCGCCGATGCGGCCTGATGACCAGCATCCAGTTCTTCAACCTTACATAGCCCGAGATAAATAGGCACCAGCATAAGCCCTGCGCCATGGGCCATGGCAATTGCAAACGACCAAAGCGCAAGTTGTGTGGGTTTTATGCGTGCTAAGAATCTAGGGTGGCGGCGATAAATAAGGAGAAACACACCAACGACCACCACCAGAAGCCCGGCGGCAATGCGAATTTCGCGCTGCCATACCAGCAAACCCGACAACATTGCGAAAGGCAGCAAAATGGTCGCCATAGCGAGCAAGTGGCCACCTGCCAACGGCACGAGCGCCTTGAGCACGCCGCGCCTGCCGTCACCCATTAGGCCGGCAGAGACAGCCAAAGGCCATCCCATGCCGGGGTTAATACCGTGATAGATGCCGCTACCGATAACCAGCAGCCACAAACTTAGTTCAACACTCAATTACTCAACGCACGTCTAAACAGACGGATAACAGAAGCTGTCTGTTGAACAGTCGCCACCCTCAAGACGGATTTGGTGCGAACGATAGCCGTCAGGGAAATCAACCCAGAAGTTTTCATCCAGGGTCAAACCGCCATCTTTTCCCACATCTGCTTTCACCATCGCTCCATCCACACCATCTGGATAGAATTGGTCATCCCATGTTGAGTAAAGCGAATTGGTCCAATAGACCCGTTTTCCATCGCGGCTAATTTCAACCATTTGCGGGCCGCCTTGGTAAGTATTGCCGCTCGGGTGCTTTTCTTGCCGCACAATGCCACCCGTATGGACTGATCCCGAAAGGGTTGGGTTCATTGGATCAGACACGTCATACTGCCGCATCTCGCCAGTTCCCCAGCACGAAACATACAAATGCTTGTCGTCAAGCGAGAGATCAATATCCGTCACCAGTGGCGGCACGGCTTCGAAACCCTTCAACAGTGGAGGCAAATCGTCCGCTGAAGCAGGCTCTGGCGGAATTGTAGCTGTCTTTTTGCAGTGGAATTCTCCATTCTCGCGCCACCAGGTCCAAATCGACCCTTCAAGATTGGTCGTATCCACAACGACGCCGACAAATCCATATTCCTTAACCGGGTCATGGGCAGGTCTGATTTCAAGGGCCATCTGATGATTTTCACCAAGATCGATAGTTTGGACGTTTTTGCGCCCTCTCAAATCCCAGAAGTGAATACTATGCCCATATTTGTTCGACAGCAGATCTTCTGGAACAATGCCGTTTTCAAACTGTGGGGGCAAAGCCCATTCGCTCGATACCATGTAGTCGCGCGGCAGGTTCCACCAGAAATCATAGTGTTTGTCCTGAATGCCACGATCAATTTCATAGCGGCCGACAACATCAAAAGTTTCGCAATCCATGATGAAGATACCGGGAGGTCCATCAGTACCATCTGGGCCACCACCACCCAGCGTTGAGACGTAGATGCCTTCTGGGCCACAGTGAATTGTGTGCGGGCGGGAATACCCTGTCTTGGCAAACACTTCCTCAGGCTCGATGATTTTGTGAATTTTTGCTTCAGTCGGGCTTGGGTGGGTGTCGATGATATAAATTCTGGAAGAGCGCAATCCTGGAATAATTAGAAAGCGCCGCTCTAAAAAGGCATGGCCTGTGAGCGGTGAAAGTGCAGATGAACAAGCATTCCAACCGAAATGATGAAATTCGTCACCCTTGTTTGGCATCATCACTTTATGGATGATCTCGCCAAAACTGGAAGAGTTAGGGTCAACGTCTACGACACCAAGGCCATCTGGCTGAGAGAAATCCGGACTGAGAAGCAATGTGTAAGCAACATTTTCAACTGGCGCCTCCATGGCCAGCTTTGGAGTTGCATGGAAAGTTGGATCTGGACGGACCGTCATTATTTCTTCCTCCCTTAAGGTGTTATGCGATCATTGATTTATCGTCTCTTCATCTTTTGGGTAGACAAACCGACCCTATTTAAAGACTTTTTGCACTCTTAAGCAATTCTCAATGTCTGTTAAAGCGTCAGACCCGCATCGATAACCAAGGTTTGGCCTGTTACAGCATTTGCGCCAGCGAGAAAAAAGATGATCGCTTCAGCTATGTCATCTGGGTAACAATTGCGTTTCAACAATGCTGTCTGACGCGCACCTTCACGACGCTCTTCTGGCCAATCCGCCGTCCACGGGCTTTCCACCAGGCCTGGCGCCACGGCATTTACACGCACATCTGGCGCAAGACCTCGTGCCAAATTTTTGGTCATGTTGATGATCGCAGCTTTACCCGCACCATATGCCATACTTGAGCCGGCGCTGTTTATCCCGGCAATCGATGCCAGGTTCACAACTGCACCGCCCCCTTTCCGCAAGGCCGGTGCTGCAGCTTTTGCACAGCGGAAGGAACCGACAACATTTGTTGTAAGTATTTTCTGCCAGAACTCTTCCGTCATCGCGTCGAGATCCCCCATCTCAATTGGTTCTTGGGTGTTGGGCGTTGCGGCGTTATTGACCAAATAATCAAGCCCGCCCATCGCACTCACGGCCGCCTGCACCATTTCCTCAGCTTCACCTGGCTTTGAGACATCGCCTGGTGCGGCAATCACGTTGAGCCCCTCATCAACCAATGCTTCAATACACTGATCTGCCGTTTCATCTGCAGGCAAATGATTGGCCGCAACCTGTGCCCCCATTCCAGCCAACCCCCTCACCGTTGCCAACCCAATTCCAGACACACCGCCGGTTACCAATGCGCGCTTGCCTGTTAAATCTGCACGTAACATGTGCTTGCTCCTGAATATGAATTATGTTCTGAAAGCAGTAAGCGTCATTAAGGCGCTTTTGCAAAGATGTTTGCGCAAGCAAAGTGGTGATTGAGTGAAGAACTTGAGAGATAGAGTTTCGCTTCTGGCGTCTTTAGCAGTGCTACTTTTATGTCTTGGATCTACCAACGCCGCAGCTGAGAAAGCACGCGTCGCAACCGCGGCGAATTTCACCTCCACTGCAGAAAAGCTGATTTCTGCGTTTCAAGCATCACATCCCGATCATGAAATTTCCCTGATTACCGGGTCAACTGGCAAAATTTTTGCACAGATCCTGCATGGAGCTCCGTTTGACATCTTTCTTTCAGCAGACAGACAACGCCCAGAAGAATTGGTGAAACGTGACCTTGTGGCACAAGCAAACAGATTTACCTACGCCTCAGGATTGCTCGCGCTCTGGACCACCGACCCGTCTCTGAACCAAGACAATCTGGCCGATGTATTGAAGAATGGACGTTTCCGAAAGCTCGCCATCGCAAACCCTGAGCTTGCCCCTTACGGCAATGCGGCCATGAAACTCATTTATGATCTCAAGCTCATCGAAGATGTTCGCGAGCGCTTGGTCATGGGCGAAAATGTCGGCCAAACCTATGCACTTGTTGCCAGCGGCAATGCGGAACTGGGCTTCATTGCGCTCTCTCAAACCCTTGATCCCAATGCGTTGGGTAAAGGCAAGATCTGGAAGGTGCCCTCTAATCTCCACGAACCGGTCGCTCAAGATGCGGTGCTGCTTCAGCGCGCCTCAAATAATCCCGCTGCCCTTGCTTTTTTTGAGTATTTGCAAAGCGAAGACGCCAAAAACATTATCCGTAATGCAGGCTACGATGTAGAATGAGCCATGGTTGATTTAGGCCCGCTATTGTTAACTGTGCAGCTTGCAGCAGCTACCACTGTCATTCTGTTGCTGATCGGCACGCCTCTGGCATGGTGGCTCGCAAACACGCGTTCTGCGTTTAAGCCGGTTGTAGAAGCGTTCACCGCGCTACCCATCGTGTTGCCGCCCACAGTTATCGGCTTTTATCTGCTCATCATGTTTAGTCCTACTGCACCAATCGGAAAACTTTGGGTAGATGTGACGGGCAACACGTTGACCTTTTCGTTCACTGGCCTGCTCATTGCATCGATCTTCTATTCCTTGCCATTCATGGTGCAACCTCTGCAAAGTGCGTTTGAAACAATTGGCCGCACACCGCTGGAAGCTGCTGCGACCTTGCGGGCAAGCGCGCTGGATACGTTCTTTTCGGTCGCCATGCCTCTTTCTGCGCGCGGGTTTTTGACAGCTGCTGTGCTGACATTCACCCACACGATTGGAGAGTTTGGCGTTGTACTCATGGTCGGTGGCAACATTCCTGACCAAACCAAGGTTATCTCGATTGCCATTTATGAGCATGTCGAGACCCTGCGCTATGCGGAAGCTCATCAACTCTCGGCAGGCCTACTGATCTTTTCATTCGTGGTTTTGATGATTGTTTACACCCTCAATAGACGGTTTCCAGTCCATGTCGGGTAGTACACTGACCATCCGGGCAAAACTCGCCTTTTCCACATTCGCCCTCGATGTGGATGAAACCCTGAAACTGAACGGTATCACCGCGCTTTTTGGACCAAGTGGCAGTGGCAAAAGCACACTATTGCGGGTCATATCGGGCCTCGACTCACCGGAAACCGGCCAAGTCAACTTTGATGGTGCCAACTGGCTCGACACATCCAGCAAAACCGCATTGCCCGCCCACAACCGCCCGGTCGGCATGGTGTTTCAAGACGCGCGCTTGTTCACTCATTTATCTGTGTCCGGAAACCTTCAATTTGCCGCCAAGCGCGCGCCATCGGGACAAAGTAAAATCACGCTGGATGAGGTTGTCTCATCGCTTGGTCTGGACCCCCTTCTTGCGCGCAAACCCGCGACACTTTCAGGTGGCGAGAAACAACGTGTCGCCATTGGGCGCACCTTGTTGACCCAGCCTGAACTGATGTTGCTTGATGAACCGCTTTCCGCGCTTGATGTGCGCCGCAAAGGTGAGCTTTTGGCATTTATTGAAAAAGTGCTGCGGCAGTTTGAAGTGCCAGCACTTTACGTGAGCCACGCAATCGACGAAGTTGTGCAAATTGCCGATAGCGCTATCATAATGGCAGATGGCCGCATTCTGGGACAAGGCGCAGTGCCCGCTATTTTCCAAGAACGTGCGATGCATGGTTTCACCGGAAATTTTGAAGCAGGCGCCGTCATCGAAGTGCGCATCAAACACCAAGATGATGATTTCCGCCTCACCTGCCTTGATTTTGAGGGTGAAGAGATTTTCATGCCAATGATATCAGGCCTGACGATCGGTAACGATATCCGACTGCGCGTGCGCTCAAGAGACGTAACCATCGCACGTGGAAGGCCGTCTGGCCTCTCAACACGAAACTGCGTTGCAGCAACAATTGTTGGCGTGTACCCTGAAGAGGAAACGGCGTTTGCCGAAGTCGATTTACAGGTGGGACAACAACTCATTCGTGCGCGCATCACACGGCAAGCCGCCAGTGATTTGGCGCTCACTACAGGCGATAATGTTTTTGCATTGATTAAAGGTATTAGTTTCGATCGCCGAACGTTGATTTCACAAACCAATCGGTAGTGACCCATTGCTGTTCAGTATCGTTAGGAGAGTCGCTTTCGACGTTCGCTTTCCATATGATGTTTACATATTTGCTCCTCGCTTTATGGTTGCAATTCGATAGAATCAACCTCTAACAAGCGGCAAGCACCAAAACCAAAGGAGAAACTCTAGTATGCGCATTGAAAAACGAATGCTGTCTGCAGCCGGGCTGGGATTGGGATTAAGTTTGATGGTCACGAGCGCCGTTCAAGCTGAAGATATTTGGGTTAAGGTTTCCAATCAGGATTGCATGGTTTGGAGTGACAGTGCGCTGAAGGACAATGAGGTTTTGACCTGGTCTGGTGGGTGTTTGGATGGCCGTGC
>JBPCVX010000347.1:0-2653 GCA_051010095.1 Hyphomicrobiales bacterium | reverse complement strand
TTTCCTGCGAAATAGCATCGTGCCGATCAATCAAACCCCTCCATACGCCATCACCCAGTTTTTCAATCAAGTCAGTTGAACCAACAATGTCGGTGAATAAAATCGTTGCAAGAGCCCGGTCTGGGTTGACATCTTTTACCCTTTGACCAGTAAGAAACTGCTTTATCAATCCAATTTGAACTTCGGTATCACCAACCCAGTATAGATGCCCTCCTTTTCCGCAATCCTCATATCTGGCGTCATTCAATATCTCCTCCAATTGCTTGCTCGCTGCAGCTGGTGCTTGATTGTCATCTTCGCGATGCAGCAGCAATGTTGGCGTCCTAACAGCTGGAATGACATCGAGCACATCGATTTGGAAGTTCAATTCAAAGTAACGGCGCATCGCACTCGGTGCACTGGAATATCTCTCAATTCGAGCAAACATTCTCCGCATAATTTCTTCATTAGCGAGTTCGGGTGCAAGTGTGGATAATGCAATACCTCCTGCCCGACCCCAGTCGTCCACCCATGCAGTGAGGTTTTTGCGGCGCACTTCCTCGGTGAACATGTTCGGGTAGTTCTCTGAGGCACAGGCTTTGGCGTAACCACCAAATGTTATTAAGTGACTTACCCTATGCGGGTAAGTTGCGGCGACGAGGAAGGCTAAAGCCGCGCCTTCCGAAAATCCAAAAATGGCCGCACGTTCACTTTTGACTGCATCTAAGACGGCAACCAGGTCGTCCATCCGTTCCTCTAAAGTTGGCGTTCCATGCATTGCGTCTGAGAGCCCCTGGCCCCTTTTGTCGAACACAATCACACGAGCAAACTCACCAAGACGTCGAAGATAGCGCGTGTAACCAGGGAAATCGTGATAAAGCTCAACGTGAGAAATCAAACCCGGCGCAATAATTAAATCCAAATCTCCTTCGCCCAACAGTTGATAAGCAATGCTTAGGCCATGACTTTCAGCGTAACGTGTTTCAATGGTTTGCATAGGGAAGATAAGAGAGAAAATCCGCGTATCTGTCCAGTGCATCGTACTCTCAACGAAATATGAGTAATCCCAATTGCTAAATCCTGAGCGTGAACTAAGATCCGCAACACGCACCATTTCTTAAGTACGTCAAACATTCCGAGGCTGGGCCGGCATGCAATTTGATAGCGATCTGATTATGATCTGCACCCACGATATCGCAGGTCAACTGCGCGGTAAGGCGGTTCCACGAAGAGATGTTCAATCACGCTCATGTACAGGAATTGGGTGGACACCTACGAACGCTCTCATAACCTCGTTTGGCCCAATTGCGCCCTCACCCTGGGGGGCGCTTGGCGATCTATACATTCAGCCCGACTTTTCAACACAAGTTGACTTGAACCTACCTGAAGCAGGTATCTACGAAGCATTTGTTCTCGGAAATATAAAGACACTGGATGGAAACGCGTGGGAGTGCTGTTTGCGCAGTCAACTAACCACTGCGCTCGCGCGCCTTAAAGAGCAGCATGGATTGATGATCAGAGCAAGCTTCGAGCACGAATTTCACTACTCAAACTCCGAGGCGCAACCTGGACTTGGCTACGCTTATCGAGCTTTTCGTCGCTTAGGTAAGTTCCCAAATAAGCTCATGCATGTTCTGGATGCAGCAGGTTTAACGCTGGACACATTCATGCCGGAATATGGCCCCGGTCAATGCGAAGTGACAATCGGTCATCAAACAGCTTTGCGCGCGGCTGATGAAGCGATCATCCTGCAAGAATTGGTAAGAGCGACGGCTCGGGGGCTTGATGGTCGTGCAAGCTTTTCGCCCATGTTGGACCCAGAAGGAGTTGGCAACGGGCTGCATTTGCACTTTAGCTTCACTAATATCAAAGGTGGTCCAGTAAGTTACGACCCTGAGTGCCCTCATGGTGTTTCAAAAAAAGCAGGCGCTTTTGTTGCAGGTGTTCTCAAATATATGCCAGATTTCCTAGCGTTTACGGCATCTTCAATCGCATCTTATCTTCGGCTTACACCACACCGATGGAGCGCCGCCTTCAATAATTTTGGAAAACAAGATCGCGAAGCGGCGGTGCGCATTTGTCCTGTCTTCCAGCCAGAAAGTGAAGCGCAGCGCGCAAAAATGTTCAATTTCGAGTATCGTGCGGCTGATGCTACCGCCAGCCCTTATCTGATCCTCGCAGCTCTCATAAATGCAGGCGTCGCTGGTATAGATGAACGCTTGAACACACCCAAAGTCACACACCAAGATATTTCAGCTTTGAGTGACGATGAACACGCAGAACACGGCGTTACACGGCTTCCACAAACTTTGGAAGAAGCTTTAAAGAACCTCACCGGAAGCGAGTGGGCCGCAGATTCATTTGGACAAATACTGATCGACACGTTCGACCGGCATAAGCGCGCAGAGATTGAGTTTATGTCCGGCATGACTGACGATGAGATTTGCGAACACTACTACAAAGCCTATTAATTCATAGACTTACGCTCAATCGAGCTGGGTGACGTCAGCGGCCATATCTGGAATTAATTTCACACGGTATGACGCATTTTCACAGCTCAATATCCATACTACTTCATCAGGTTTGGTCGCAGTCTCATCGCGTTTTGCCGACTGGGGTTTGTCACACTTAAAGCCCTGACGGCGCAATTGCTCCGCTATCAGCTCCTTTGGCT
>JBPCVX010000346.1:0-3025 GCA_051010095.1 Hyphomicrobiales bacterium | reverse complement strand
CCGCAAAACACATGGAATCCGAAGTGTTGGAGGCGGAACGCCACCTCATCGGCCAGGATGTGTACCCTTCGGGAACGGTGCGCATCACAACGCTCGATTCTCTGTTGGTTGGTGTGCTGTCGCCCATATTCAGCGACTTCCAGCGTGCACACAGTGAAATATCTTTGGAAGTGGTGGTGACCAACGAGCTGCACAATCTCACCCGCCGCGAGGCAGATATCGCCATCCGCCCCTCCAATGCGCCGCCTGAAAACCTCATCGGGCGAAAACTTGCCCGCCTGCACTATGCAGTATATGGCCATACTGAGCTGGCGTTGGTCAGCAATTCTTTATACGACCATCCGTGGTTAGGTCCCGATGACACCATGCATTACCCCGACCTTTAAAAATGGATGCAAGTGCAGAACGTCGAACATTTGTGCCGCTACCGCATTAACAGTGTGCTCGCCATGCATGCAGCCGTGGCAGATCAACAAGGCTTGGCGGTGCTACCCTGTTATTTGGGCGATCCGGATGCCCGGCTGACGAGGTTTTCCGCGCGCCTCCCCGAACTGGAAATCGATCTATGGCAACTCACTCACGGTGATATACGCCACGCAAACCGCATCAGAACGCTCCTCGATTATGTGGCGCAGAACATAAAGAAGAAACGTTTACTGCTTGCAGGCAAGATTTAAGCCGCGATCGAGTCACTGGTCCGGCTGGCCGCTTCCAACAGCAGTTCCGGTGCAGCATCTGGTTTGTGCATGTTCTCTGAGAGATGGCGCCGCCAAGCACGCGCTCCAGGTTGCCCCTGATACAACCCCAACACATGACGTCCGATATGGTTTAAACGTGCGCCTTGCGTCATGGCGTTTTCCGCATAGTCAACCAATTGCTCGACAATCTGTGCGCGGTCGGTGGCGGGATTGTCTTTGCCAAACACTGTGCGATCCACATCCGCCAGCACCCAAGGATTTTGGTATGCTGCGCGGCCCAACATTACGCCATTCACATGGTCAAAATGTTCGCCTGCTTCGGCAAGCGAGACAATTCCGCCATTAATCGAAATGTCTAAATCATCGCGGCGCTTTGCCAACCGGCGCACACGACCGTGATTGAGAGGAGGCACGCTACGATTCTGCTTTGGGCTCAACCCTTGTAGCCAGGCCTTGCGGGCATGAATAACAAATTTCTCACAGCCAGCCGCTGCCACAGTATCGATGAAATGATCTAGGTCTTTATCTTCATCCTGATCATCAATACCGATACGGCATTTCACCGAAACCGGAATAGAAACTGAGCTCCGCATTTTCGCGATACAGGCTGCCACCAACGCGGGTTCTGCCATGAGGCAGGCGCCAAAACGGCCCGACTGAACCCGGTCCGACGGACAACCAACATTGAGGTTGATCTCGTCATATCCCCAAACTTCGCTAATGCGCGCTGCTTCAGCGCATTCGCCGGGGTCTGAGCCGCCAACCTGTAACACCACGGGATGTTCTATCTCATCGAAGCCCAGCAAACGATCGCGATCGCCATGGATCACAGCACCCACCGTCACCATCCCGGTATAAAGCACCGCATGGCGTGACAGCATGCGATGGAAAGCGCGGCAATGCCGGTCCGTCCAGTCCATCATGGGGGCAACAGAGAATTTATGTGAATAAGGCACTCGATTTCTTTCACGTGGCGTCACACCAAGCTACTCTATATGGCAATTTTAGGAGTTTCGGCAATGCGCTATGACATTGTGATTATCGGCGGTGGGATTATGGGATCAGCTGCTGCGTATTTTTTAGCCCGCAACGGTGCAGCTGGTACGATTGCAGTCACCGAACCAGACCCAACCTACTCAAATGCCACGACACCACAAGGCGCAGGCGGTGTGCGCCAACAATTTAGCGTGGCTGAAAACATTGCCCAATCCACTTACTCCCTTGAGTTCTATAAACGCTTCCGCGAACACATGATAGGTATCCCAGACGCACCAGATATCAATTTCCGCGAACAAGGGTATTTGCTGGTGGTCACTAAGGATGGCGAAAAAACCTTAAAAGCCAATCAGGAATTACAAACCTCCATGGGTGTAAACGCCCAACTGATGGACCAGGCAGAAACTTCCCGAAAATTTCCTTCAATTGAACGCGAGGATATCGCGCTCACGTGTTACACACCCGATGATGGCTGGATTGACCCTCATGCAGCACTTCGAGGCTTTCGCCAGGCAGCTGAACATTTGGGTGTCACCTATATCCGTGACCGGGTGGTCGCAATGCAAGACGATGGTGCAAAAATCACATCAGTCAGTTTGAGCAACGGTGAAAAAATATCTGGCAATTTTTTCATCAACACTGCGGGCCCATGGGCTAAAGAAGTGGCGGAAATGTCGGGCGCGCATCTGCCAGTTGAGCCCATGTGCAGGGTTCAGCATTTTTGGAAATGTGCCCACACATTGGAACCAATGCCGCTGGTGAAAGATGAAAGTGGAATGTTCTTCCGCCCGGAAGGGGATGGTTTTGCGGGCGGGCGGCCAAGTTTTGATATTGAGCCGGGATTTATCGACGACATCTATTCTGGTTTTTTTGCCACCTACTTCGAAGACACCATCTGGCCAATGATGGCGGCGCTGGT
Source organism: Hyphomicrobiales bacterium (assembly GCA_051010095.1). GTDB lineage: Bacteria > Pseudomonadota > Alphaproteobacteria > Rhizobiales > CAJQND01 > CAJQND01. The sequence continues at coordinate 412 of JBPCVX010000346.1, read as the reverse complement.
TCCGAAATTCGAAGAGATTAAACTGCAGCGTTCATGGGCTGGCCACTATGCGCAAAACTTGCTCGATGGAAATATGATCATCGGCCCCTATTCTCGCGGCCATGAAAACCTTATCACGGCGTGCGGCTTTTCAGGCCATGGCATCATGCATGCTCCAGCCGTTGGCCGGGCATTGAGCGAGCTTGCATTGCATGGGCGCTACGAGACACTCGATCTCTCGCGTTTGGGAATCGAGCGAGTGCACAAGGGCGAGCCTCTCGCGGAAGCAGGGATTAAGTGAAAACGGCCACTAGCGCCCACCTACGGCAAATCAAACTGAAGTGGCAGGCTCAAACACTGTTACGTTATACACCAACATGCATTTGATATCCTGGTCTAGCAAGCGCACGCACTGAAGTGATGGGAGCGCCAT
>JBPCVX010000345.1:0-2579 GCA_051010095.1 Hyphomicrobiales bacterium | reverse complement strand
GTTCTACTCGTCATCGGTTGTGAAGTCCGCGGAGACATTTGATGCTGCCGCAACAGGTATTCTCGATTGCGATATGACTGGTGGCTCTTACCAAACCGGCAAGAACCCTGCTTTTCAGTTCGCGGGTGATCTGAACGGTGGTTACGCAAACCCTTACCAGCAGTATGCATGGCTTTTACATGGTGGCGGGTATGACGCGCTCAACAAGCTTTATAACGCTCATAATATGGAATTTGTTGGTTGGTGGATCCCGGGCCCAGAGTCGCTTTCATCAACACGGCCCATTCGTGGTACCGAAGACCTGAAAAACTGGAAATTCCGTTCACCACCCGGTGTCATCACCATGATTTTCAAGAACCTTGGTGCTTCTCCGGTGGTCATGGACTTCAACGAAATCTTCACTGCACTTGAAACCGGCATTATTGACGGTGCGGATGCCGCGAACCTGACCAACAACATTGGCCTTGGTCTATATGACATTGCAAAGCATACAAATTACCCCGGCTTTCATTCAATGCCAGCCGACCATCTGGCATGCCGCAAAGATGTTTGGGAAGCGATGCCCGATCACCACAAGGCGATCTTGAAAGTTGGCATGCAAGCGCTTGGCCTTAAGAACACCACCATCAACGAGGTTAAAAACGCTCAGAACTCAGTGGCTCTGAAGGAAAAAGGCGTAAATATGTATGAATGGTCGCCTGAGGAAATGGCAAAATACCGTTCTGCAGTGCAAAATGCCTGGACAGAGTTTGCCAGCACCCCGGAAGCCAAATCCCTTTTGGAAAGTCACTTGAACTTCCTGCGCGAAATGGGCGCGATGAAGTAATAGGTGCGCGAAAGCTCAAAAAGATGCGTCAGGTGTTCAACCTTCCTGGCGCATCTTAACCAGCTCGATTAAGCTGTAATGAGCTGATGGGGAAGCATGGCAGAAGAAAGTACAGGTAAGTTTTGGGAATGGGCGATCCCTTTCGCCTTTGTATTCTGCTCGGGCTGGGCGATTTGGCACGGGCCCGCTTACATTCTGGATTTTATACCACCGGCCAGCCAAAGCCTCATTGATCAGATGACGGACCTTCACAAGCGCAAGGATGTGCTGCCCGGTCTACCTGGTATGTTCGGCGGGCTGATGGATGCGATCGACTGGATTGCTCTTCTACTTATCCCAATCCTCTTTTTTATTGGCGCACGCGGCGTGCTGTGCGCGCGTATGGAGTTTCCGCATTGGCGCCAGATTGACCGCTTTTCTTTGTTCGTCGGTCGGGTCACCATGATTATGATCATTTCCATGACGTTGATAATGCTATGGGAGGTCTTCATGCGTTACGTCGTAGAGGCGCCCACGCTTTGGGCCAACGAACTAACCTTGTGGATTGCGGGTTTCGTGTTTCTATGTTCCGGCCTGTACGCGATGCAGCAGCGTTGTCACATCCGCATCTTCCTCATCTACGACATGGTTCCCCGCTGGATGCAGCATACCTTCGATGTTATCTGGGTCGGTCTTTTTGCTGTCTTTGCTTTTTTTGTCGTTTACGGAAGTTATCAGCAAGTCTTTGTCGTCAAGTTCTATAAATGGGAAATGTTTGGCACCGCCTTCGACCCGCCGATTCCCGCGACAATCCAACCGATGATTCTCATAATCATTCCGTTAATTGCCATTCAGGCCATTATCAATCTCATTGCAGACTGGAACCTCGAACCTGAAGTGCACTTGCCGACAGACGAGATTGACGAAGACGAGATCGCAGCAATCAAGCGCAGTGTGAGTGCAGACTAATGGATGTCGGAACCATATCAATCGTCCTTATTCTAGGCCTGGTGTTCCTTCTTGGCATCGGCATGCCGTTGGGTTTGGCTTCTGCAGCACTGGCATTGCTGGTGATGGTCATGAAGTTTGAGCCGACGCTTCTAACCGATCCCCTAAGCTTTGGAGAGGGGTTGTTAACAGGCCGGCCGGGTACAGGACCGCTCTATATTATCGCCCAGAAGGTTTTCGATTTGATGACGGAGTATGTGCTAATATCCGTCCCGCTTTTTATTTTCATGGCCTCATTGTTAGAGCGTTCCGGCGTTGCCAAAGAAATGTACGACTCGCTCGACTACTGGCTAAGCCGGGTGCGCGGAGGCATTGCAATTGTAACGTCGCTCATGGCCGTCATCCTGGCTGCAATGTCGGGAATCATTGGTGGCGAGGTTGTACTGCTTGGCCTCATCGCCTTGCCGCAGATGCTCAGGCTTGGATACAATCAAAACCTGGCCATCGGCACAATTTGTGCTTCTGGTTCGCTCGGCACAATGATCCCGCCTTCAATTGTATTGATCATATTTGGACTTATCACCGAGACGTCGATCAAAGCGCTGTTCACCGCTGCTTTCGTCCCTGGACTCATGCTGGCTTTATTCATCATCACCTATATCGTTTTGCGCACGCAGCTCAATCCCTCACTTGCGCCGCTACGTGAACCAGAGCCGGGTGATGCAACCGGATTGCAAAAACTTGGCATGTTTGGTGCTTTTCTCTCGGTATTGATGGTTGGTGCTGCCGGACTGCTTTTCTCGCGGGTGCTTTTCCTGACCATGAC
>JBPCVX010000344.1:0-2852 GCA_051010095.1 Hyphomicrobiales bacterium | reverse complement strand
AACCGACAAGAAAAAGGGTGGTCTGTCACGCCGTGATCTCATGGCGGCATCGGCGGCCGGAGCGCTTGTTGCGGGAACTGTGGCAGGCAGCGAGGTACTGCCAATTGATTTCGTGAATGCGGCAAAGGCCGCTGGTGGCGATGCTACGTTGGCGCCAGGTGAGCTTGATGAGTATTACGGGATCTGGTCCTCTGGCCAGACTGGCGAAGTGCGCATTCTTGGTGTGCCTTCCATGCGAGAATTGATGCGTATTCCGGTGTTCAACCGGTGCTCTGCGACAGGTTGGGGGCAAACCAACGAAAGCCTGAAGGTTCTTACTGAGGGTTTATTGCCTGAAACCAAGACTTATCTCGCAGCTCAGGGCAAAAAAACCTACGATAATGGCGATCTCCATCACCCGCACATGTCGTTTACAGATGGTACTTATGACGGGCGCTACATTTTCGCCAACGACAAAGCGAACTCGCGTGTCGCGCGCATCCGCTGTGACGTGATGAAGTGCGATAAGATAATCGAGATACCAAATGCCCATGACATTCATGGTATGCGGCCGCAAAAGTATCCGCGCACGGGGTATGTTTTTGCCAATGGCGAGCACGAAGCACCGCTGGTGAATGATGGCAAGATTCTAGACGAACCTGATAAATACTCTTGCATCTACACCGCCATCGACGGCGACACGATGAAAGTTGCCTGGCAGGTGATTGTTGATGGCAACCTTGATAACACTGACTGCGATTATCAGGGAAAATATGCCTTTTCGACCAGCTACAACTCTGAAATGGGTATGAATCTGGCGGAAATGACAGCAAGCGAGCGCGACCATGTTGTGGTCTTCAACATCAAACGCATTGAAGACGGCGTTGCTGCCGGCGATGGGCAAATGCTCAATGGTGTACGTGTTCTGGATGGGCGCAAAGGATCAAAATATACCCGTTACATCCCCATTCCAAACAGCCCGCACGGCGTGAACACCGCACCGGATAAGAAGCATGTGGTGATCAATGGCAAACTGTCACCTACCTGCTCTGTCATCGACGTGACCAAGGTCGACGCGCTGTTCGACAGCGATGCAGACCCGCGTTCTTGCATTGTTGCTGAACCGGAACTGGGTCTTGGACCCCTCCACACCGCCTATGACGGCAAGGGAAATGCGTTCACCACATTGTTCCTCGATAGCCAGGTCGTGAAGTGGAATATCGACAAGGCCATCAAAGCATATGCAGGTGAAAAGGTTGATCCGATCATCTCTAAGGTCGATGTCCATTATCAGCCGGGCCATAACTCAACCTCTATGGGTGAGACCGCCGAGGCTGATGGTAAGTGGCTAATTTCAATGAATAAGTTCTCAAAGGACAGATTCTTGAATGTGGGCCCACTGAAGCCTGAGAACGAGCAACTTATCGACATTGCCACTGACGAAATGAAGGTGGTTCATGACGGACCAACCTTTGCTGAGCCTCACGACAGCATTGTTGTGCACTCCTCGAAGCTTACACCCGCAACGGTTTGGAAACGCGACGATCCTATGTGGGAAGAAGCGCGTCAGCAGGCAAAGGCCGACGGTGTCGATCTTGAGGATGGATCTGAAACAGTCATCCGTGATGGCAACAAGGTGCGCGTTTACATGTACTCAGCCGCACCTGAATTCTCGATGGAGAAATTCACGGTGAAGCAAGGTGATGAAGTGACCATCTATGTCACCAATATCGATGATATTGATGATCTGACCCATGGATTCTGCCTGGCAAACTTTGGCATCGCCTTCGAGATTGGCCCACAAGCAACCGCGTCTGTGACCTTCGTTGCGGAGCGTCCTGGTGTGCACTGGTACTATTGCCAATGGTTCTGCCACGCCCTGCACATGGAAATGCGTGGCCGCATGTTCGTTGAACCACGCGCTGCATAAGGGGAGGAAACCGTGATCGCTCGCTGCCTCCATATTGCCGGTGTTTTTTGGCTTGTGACTATATTCCCAGCAAACGCTGTTGAGATATTGGTCAAACCGGGTGAAGGAACACTGGTGCGGGCGATTTTTGCGGCTGCACCGGGAGATAAGCTGGTCTTGTCTCCCGGTCTCTATCAAGGAAAGGTGATTATTGATCGTTCCCTTGAAATCAAAGGCGCTTTGGGGAGCGAAATTATCGGTGACAGTGCGGGCAGCGTTATCACCATCGATGCTGCAGATGTAACTGTGTCATCGCTCAAAATAAGCGGATCAGGGTCTGATCACGACACGATTGATGCAGGCGTTAAACTCACCCAGAAGGCGACTAACGCCCGCGTCAAGAATAACCAATTGTTTGAAAACCTTTACGGCGTTGATGTGCATGGCGCGCGCGATGCGATTGTGTCTGGGAATACAATTGAGGGTCGCTCCGGTGCACGCATGAATGAACGCGGCAACGGAATTTATGTGTGGAATGCGCCAGGGACTGTAATTGAAAACAATCACATTCGTCTTGGCCGGGATGGCATCTTCGTCAACACCAGCAAAAAGAATGTTTTTCGCGGCAATCGGATGGAAAATCTGCGGTTTGCGATCCATTATATGTATGCAAATGACAGTGTGGTTGAAGGCAATGTTTCTGTCGGCAACCATTTGGGTTATGCGCTGATGTTTTCTAGCCGGCTTGTGGTCAAGAACAATGTTTCGACGAATGATCGCGACCACGGGATCATGTTGAATTACGCCAATGGCTCAAAAATTTCGGGTAATCAAGTCTCTGGCGGCGGCAAGAAATGCCTCTTCATGTACAATGCCAACAAGAACATTTTGACCGGCAATACATTTTCCAAATGCCCCATTGGCATTCATTTCACCGCCGGGTCTGAGCGCAATAAAATCTTTG
>JBPCVX010000343.1:0-3740 GCA_051010095.1 Hyphomicrobiales bacterium | reverse complement strand
CCGATGCCAACTTACCATTCTCACTTCTTCAGGGATGATGGTTTTCATAACTTAATCTCAGAAAACTTAAGGCATAGAAAGAAAGTTCTCTCAAATGACATGAATCAATTGCGGCGGATGGTGCCGCTCTCAAGCAACGATATAAAGTGATGAGCTCTATAGCGCGTGTTCAAGATGTAATTTGCAATGGCAAGCTCTCCGTTCTGAGACGCGGGGGTAGAAATCAGAACCTAGTATTCGTGCCAGACATAGGCGGAAGCGTGCTGTATTCCCGCATCATTATCCCTAAGCTACATCCCGAGATTACAGTTTTCGGAGCAAAATTAACGGCACAAATATTTGAAACCCTTGAAACAACGTCATTGTCAACATACGCACAAAATTTAGCGACTCAGATCTCGAGCCTTAGGACCGACGGCAAGGTCAACATAATCGGCCATTCCTTTGCTGGCACTTTGGCATATGAAATAACGAGGATCTTAAAAAGTCATAATTTTCCCGTTGATAAATTGATCCTAGTTGATTCTGGTCTTCCGGCGAAATTTTGGGAGACTAGAACAGCAACATGCGTTCGACTCTTGGAATGGACTATGCATTCAAAGCGCAGCCTAATTCATCGCTACAATATGAGTGGAATGCTAGGTTTGAAGCAAGACAAAGGGACGTATGTCAGTGCCCCAGGCTACGCGCTCTTCGATCTGACCATTCAGCGCGAGCCCATGAGACATATTATAAAACACTTGTATCGCGCATTCGTCGAATATGAACCGCTCGCACTGGACCATCAAATATATTTAATGAGAGCAGACAGAAAGCATCTAAACTTTTTGTACCCAATCGACCTGGGGTGGAACCGCTTTGTTAGCGGCCAAATCAAGGTTATCAACGTTCCTGGAGACCACTTAGACCTGGTGCGAGACAAATCCTGCGCTGAAATCATCGCGACTGCAGTTAACAATGAACTTTTCGCTGGCTCTCTAGACAGCAAAGAAATTAGCTCCAAACGGATCCATCTCACATGAGTCAAGAAACAAACTTAGAGGGCATTTCGTTGGCGAATGACCGTAAAGCGTTAATCGACATGATCGACGACGCACTCTCAATTAAAGATAGCCAAAAGGTCTTTCTGCATACAGAGAATGAGGTCATCACCTATAGGTTGCTCTCCACACGCGTGCAGAGTTATTGTGAACTTTTTCGTGAGAGTCAAATTTGCACATCCGACCGAATTATTGTACTCACAAAATCTGATTTTTATCTCTCGAGCATAGTTTTCGCAGCGATGAAATCCGGAGTCGTATCAATTGTAGAAGATCCAGATGCGACACCTCGGGAAGTTCAAAATCTCATAGACAATCTTCAACCCAAGGCCATTTTCACAGACACAAAACATCCACAATTTTTCGAGAACGAGCTGCCAAATTTTGATGGACTCATTCTAAGCACTTTAGAGGAATTTGAGACAAGTCAATGCAACTCGCCCGTTTCATCAATTATTAATGAGCACCGAGACCTAAGAGGCCGGAGCGACATTGCAAACAATCTTACTGCTCTGATCATGCCTACATCTGGCACGACCGGCTCGCCAAAAGGCGTTATGTTGACCTATGAGAATATTCTTGCGCAGCTCAAGATATTTTCTTCTGTTTACGGCTTTAATGAACATAGCAGGATACTAAATCTGTTACCTAATCATCATGTCGACGGGCTCATCAGAGGCGTGATTGCGACGATTGCATTTGGTGCAGCTCTTTACAGGACCGGAAATTTCTCCACTCAAAATGCATCCAGAATTTTGGAGAGTATCAATCATAATCAGGTTTCACACTTTATTTGTGTACCGACAATTTTAAACCTTATTAATAGAGTTACAGAAGAGGAAAAAGAGTATTTCTCGGGCAATGAGTTTCAATTTATCATCTGCAGCGCGGATTACTTAGATGAGATTCTGTGGAGAAATTTTGAAAGAAAATTCTCTGTAATGATTGTGAACTCATACGGTGCAACTGAGATGGTTTGCGATACGATTTTTTGCGGCCCAAGACCGGAACTCAGGAAAGTTGGAACTTTAGGCAAGCCTGTTGACTGTGAAGTTAGGATAGTTGATCGCTACAATGCCGATGTCGGCGCCGGCACCGTCGGGGAATTGCTGGTGCGCGGGCCTACGGTGATGCTTGGTTATTTCAACTCTTCAGAAGAAACCGATAAAGTATTTGTCGACGATTGGTTCAAGACCGGAGACTTGGTTACACTCGATGAAAAAGGGTTCGTGAGTTTTGTCAGTCGTCATAAGGATGTCGTGATCTCCGGCGGAAAAACAATCTATCCGGCTGAAATCACAAGCTGTTTGCTTAAGGCACCTGACGTGGTGGAGGCCACGTCGTTAGGCCTAGCGCATAAATCATTTGGCGAGGAGTTGATCTCGTGCGCCGTGGTGAAGAAAGGCTCAAGTGCTAATGAAACTTTGCTATTCGAATATCTAAGGAAACAACTTGCGAGAGAAAAACTTCCCTCTCGCATCATGATATTGGACAACCTACCTCGAGGAGCGTCAGGAAAGATTGTGTGGTCCGCGCTGCGCGAGAAACTTCAAAATGAACTGTTCGCAATCGATGACGAAGCATCGGTATACAAAGTCGCTGCCCTATGTTTCGGGGTTCCAGTGAGAGCGCTCACGCCGGATTCAACGCCATTCAACACCGATGGTTGGGACTCGCTTAACCACATCAACTTCATCACCGCCTTGGAGCAACGGTTTAACTGCAGGTTTGAAGCAGCAGACATACTGGAACTAAATTCTATGCAAGACGCAGATCGGATCGTGCGACGTCTATCTGAATAGTTCTTTGTTGATGTGAATTTGGCAACGTCGGTTTGCACAACGGGATTCTGCCGAAGATGCCGGGTGCCGAATAGGAGCGATGGGGATATCTGGCCTCCATTTCTTGTACCACTGATTTGAGGGCTAGACATTTGATAAATAGTGGAAAAGTGGTAGCGGGAGAGGGACTTGAACCCCCGACACGCGGATTATGATTCCGCTGCTCTAAACAGCTGAGCTACCCCGCCACACCGGGAATGATACCCTTGCATCGCGCCGATATTTTAGGTCTAACGCAACGCAGCAGCATATATGCGTTTCGGGCGTGCAAAGTCAAGCAAACTAATGCTGTTTCTCCTCGCATTTTAAGCTCGGTATAAAGTTGTCTTCGATTGAGTTCGAGATGGTTCTCGCGCGGTGGAATATATCCAACCACCACCAAAAACCCGCGCACCAGAATGTGCACCTTCATACAAAACACAGGCCTGTCCAGGCGACACCCCAAAGTCGTCAACATGCATGACAACACGTGCCTGATCAGGGTGGTCTTTATCAAGATGGATTGTTGCTGGCGCAGCGGGACGCGTCGAACGTATCTTTGCAAAAACGTCCATCCCCTCTGCATTCGAAGGCAAAGGGCCAATCCAATTTAGGTTCTTTAACCTGATTTCTCGGGTCGCCAATGCCTCATGAGGGCCGACAACCACTTCACATGTCGCCGGGTTAAGCGAAATCACATAGACCGGCTCGCCCGTTGCAACGCCTAAACCACGGCGTTGTCCAATAGTGAAGTTGATAATGCCTTCATGCTTCCCCAAAACACGTCCATCTAAATGCACGACGTTGCCAGGCTGAACTGCATAAGGTCTCAGCTTTGTAATCACACGTGCATAATCGCCATCCGGCACAAAGCAAATGT
>JBPCVX010000342.1:0-3953 GCA_051010095.1 Hyphomicrobiales bacterium | reverse complement strand
AATTTGCATCGATGTCACCCTCTTTGACCTCGTTAGAACTTATTAATCGTTCAAAAAACAAACTTGAAAGTTGCCATGCGAACCAGGCCAGCAGCAGATATTTGGTGGTTACAAACCCCACTTCGGTAAAAGTCGAAAAGCGGCCCCATACATTGAGCTGGTTGGCAACCAATGGCTCAACCAATGCGAGGAGTAGCAAGGCGGAGATTGGCGAAATGTTGGCGATAACAGCGGCGTTTAGTTTGGATTCACCTCCAAGCCAAACCGCAACTTTATCAGTCCACACGATTACTAAAAACGCCAACAAGAAAATTATCGTAGTGTAGACGATCTTCCAAATTGGTGTATCGAACCAAAGTGTCAAAAGTGCCTTGGGCATTTTGTTAGTCAACGCAGAGGGCAAAACCGGACCGGTGAGCTGGGGAACGAAATTGCTCCAACTTTGAATATTCAATTTACTACGAAGCGGCAGTTCCTCAATACCCTTGAAAAATCTCTGCGAGGCAGTTGTTGTCCGTGAAGAAAAAAGAAACTCCCCTTCTCTGGCTCCAGCGCCTATCTGTACGATTCGCAATGGCGTTTTGGGAACCCTCCAGTTGCTTGGCTGTTCAGTTTCCTTAACGTCGTCGACATCGGGCACGTCTTCCAAATTTGGTAGTTCGATGCGGCCAAAAATATCCATAAGATAACAGATAGTCGCAAATCCAACTTCGCGCCTCGATGCGCCGGCCACCTCTGAGACGTCTACCAAGGCACTCAATTGTTCGGAAAGGGTGGTAATGTGCCGAAATAACAACCAACTCTTTTGCTCCTGATAAAGTTTAGCCGCTACTTCAAGTTCACTGCTTACTCTGAGAAAGGAATCGAACGTCTGTCGTGGGCTTTCCGTGCGAATTGGCTTGATGGTCCACTCGTTGGTAGAGTCTGTGGAAATCGAGGCCAGTGATTGCGAGGATGGGGACTGACTTTCGGTCTGTGCAAGTCCAATGTTAACCACCGCACAAATGAAGAGTGTACAAATGGCACCCCTAATGGCCGTTCGAGTGTTTGAAACACCAACTTTAAAGAGCATCGTAGTCCTGACGGCGAAACACATTTGTTCAGATAGTTTTGGCAGTCCAATTAGGTAGGGTCAATTCCATCTTAAGCTTATCATTCCGAAGGAACATCCCAGCTAATTGCAACACCAGCTAGATACGGAGTAAAACCTCAAGAACGAGGAATGTCCGTAAGCGCCTCGAAAATCTGAATGCGCGTGCCGGAGAGGAAGCCCCGATGGCTTCCTATGACACCACCTTGCTATGGGAAGAACTAGGCATCCTGGAACACTGAAAGTGACAGGCATATTGATGTCAGTCGGGTGAATCCGTGAACACCTGGCTGTCTGCTGATCTGAAATCGATGTCGCTAACGGGACTGCCGACCAGAAAGCTTAAGTAAATTTGTCCGCATCTCGGCCATTGGGGGCTTGCAGCAAGACTAGCATCCGAATGTCTGCTCTTGAATCAGGCAGTGCATCCCATCGGTGATTGATCGTCATTCAAGTTAGCATTGGTACACCATTTATGTTACGATGTTACGTCACTCGAGCAGCGTCTTGCTCTTGGAAAACTGAACGATCTTAATAGCTTGCGGATTTTAAAATGCCCGGCAACAAAAATAGCGGAAGACGACAGGAAAAGCCCTTCGCTGATGCGTTGCGGATAGAGATTGCTGCTCTAACGGATGATCGAAAAGGACTGCGTCGGGTTGCTCGTAAACTGATCGAAAAGGCTGAGAGCGGTGATCTGGCCGCTATCAAAGAACTGGCAGATCGGACCGACGGCAGATCAGTACAGCAAAATATCAATCAGCATGAACTTGACGCACAGCAGGACATGATCATCGAGGTAACCATCGGTGGCGAGCACGATTGCGTGAACAGCAATTCAACTCCAGTTCTACCCAAATAGAGATTGTCGGCATCGGTCAGGCGAGGGGTAAGTCTGCAAATGAAGGCTAAGCGGACATTCCCAAAAATAGCCGAAGGTCTCCTTCGAGCCCTTTTGCGACCTGCAAGTCCTGTCGCAATCAGGCAGCATTGTGATTGTGGCACGTGCATCGATGAGATTGGGATGCAAAATCCATTGACTTAACCTTGACCTGAAATTCCACCTCAACTTAATAACCCTATGTAATGGCCGCGGCCTCGATCGCGGTCTGCTATTTCTCGGGCCAAGGCTGCCCGCCTGCAAATGTCGCAAAGGTCATTGCCGGAAAATACCCTGCATCAACTGGCATCATATGTCCGGTGATAGCTCGAGCACGCTTGGACAACAAAAAATCTACAACATTTGCAATGTCGTCTGGCTCCACCATTTTCTTAAGCGCATTGACGTTCAACATGGCGTCCAGACTCCGCTCCCCGGCGTCCACTTTGGCCTGGAGCCCGGGAGTTAAAACATAAGTAGGGGCGACGCCATTTACCCTAATACCATGCCCGCCAAGTTCGACGGATAACATCTCCACCAATCGAAGTATCGCTGTTTTCGACGGGCAATAAGCCGGAAGAGGCAATGCCGCAAAGGAGTTGATTGATCCAATGGTCACTATCGAACCGTTGCCCGCCTCCCGCATCAAACGTCCAATTGAACGACATGCATTTATAGTTCCGCCGTAGTTAATGGCCCACAGTCGATCGTGAGCCTCGAGGTCAGCGTCCAATATGGTTGAAACTGTCTCAATAATACCAGCGGCAGTGACCAGCGCAGTAGGTGTGCCAGCATCGGTATTTATGCGATTGGAGGCCTCATCCATGGCGTCAGCATCTGAAACGTCAACTGCCATTTTATGTGCTGTTCCACCCGCCGCTCGAATTGTCTCTGCTACAACTCCCGCTGCGTCGATGTTCTGGTCAAGAACCCAGACCTGCGCGCCACGCTCGGCCAGTTTAAGTGCGCAAGCTTCTCCCAGGCCGCTGCCGCCTCCTGTAATAACCGCAATCTCACTCATGCTTGCATACCCCATAATACGACCCTCGATAAGTGTCGTTAGTCCGCCCTACTGGCTGTTTATTTGGTCGAGGATGAACATCGCCCGATCGACAGTTTCCTTGTACTTGGAGGCAACGCCGTTATCCTCCCAGTCCTGCATGAAGATGATCGTAGTGCCGCTAGGCAAATGGCTGAAGCCGACTTGCCCATAGGAGCCGAGGGAATAAATGATATCGTGCTCGGGCATAACCCATGCCTGGTTGGCATAGGTGACTTTGGTTCCCAGTAATTCTGCGGTACCCAATCCGCCTTTCGATTTGTTGTAAAGGTCCTTGTCAATGTCAGCCACCGACGCATAGAAACTGTCCGGTGCCTTGCCTTGGGCGATCCACTGGTGGAACAAGCCATAATCTCGCAAGGTGGTGCTAACGCCATAAGAAGGGCTTGCGGTTCCGTCGACTGTTAGGGCGATTGAGCCTCGGCTAGTTGCGCCGAAATCATCGAACAAATCTGACAAAAGCCTGTTGAATGGTTGACCCGTGACACCTTCAGCAAGCATGGCGAGCAAATCGGTATTTTTGTCGTTATAGTTATACACCTCGCCCGGCTTATCAGGCCTTTCCGCGGCAATAACCGCTTTGCGGTGCCCGGTTGGTTCTCCCGGCTTCAATCCCTGCTCGGTTTCGAAGACATACGCTTCGCCACCCGGAACGTGGTAATCATTCGCTGGCAATAGGCCTGCCTGCATGTCGAGCACGTGCTGCACAGTCGCAGCTCCGATTGCGCTACCTCTGAAGTCGGCAAGGTAGCTGTCGATATTGGAGCCGGTATCTATCAAGCCTTTGTCTATTAGCTTCGAAACGATAATCCCGGCGTACGTTTTTGACGATGACTGGAGCAGCTGCAGAGTGCCGATATTCAGAAAGTTATCGTAGTATTCTCCAAGGATCACGTTGTCTTTGAGGATCAGGAAACCCTTGG
>JBPCVX010000341.1:0-7510 GCA_051010095.1 Hyphomicrobiales bacterium | reverse complement strand
GGCCTGATTTGCCTGACGGGCGGTCCGGGCGGCCCGATAAACGATGTGCTCGTGCACGCTCAGATCGATCTGGCAAAATCCCGTCTTGAGACGTTGCACACTGTATTCGGCGATAGGCTTTATGTTGAATTGCAACGCCACGAGATGGCAGAACAAAATGAGGCAGAAGAGAGCTTGGTTGATCTGGCCTATACGCTGGGCCTGCCTCTGGTGGCCACTAACGAACCATTTTATCCAAAATCTGAAGATTATCCCGCACACGATGCTCTGATCTGCATTTCAGAGGGGACGGTAGTTGCAAGCGATGATCGACGCCGGCTTTCAGGAGAGCATTTTTTTAAATCTCAAGAGGAAATGGCGACCCTTTTTGCCGATGTTCCCGAAGCGGTTGAAAATACCGTTGAAATCGCGCGGCGGTGTTCCTATAGACCTTTGCCGAGATCGCCGATTTTGCCCACGTTCGCTGAGGGATTAGATGAAGCAGAAGAGTTGCGTCGCGTTGCGACGGAAGGGTTAAAAAAGCGGCTCGAAGCCCATGGCACCGCACCCGGCCATGAAGAAAATGAGTACTTTGACAAACTTGAATATGAACTTGGTGTGATCATCCAGATGGAGTTTCCTGGTTACTTTCTGATCGTTGCTGATTTTATTCAATGGGCCAAGAATCGAGGTATTCCGGTTGGTCCAGGGCGTGGATCTGGTGCAGGTTCTGTTGTCGCGTGGTCCTTAACGATTACAGATCTAGACCCACTACGGTTTAATTTGATTTTTGAGCGCTTTCTCAATCCAGAGCGTGTATCGATGCCCGATTTCGATATCGATTTTTGCCAGGACCGGCGCGATGAAGTGATCGCTTATGTGCAGCAAAAATATGGTGTCGATCAGGTAGCCCAGATCATCACATTTGGAAAACTGCAGGCACGTGCTGTGTGCCGCGATGTCGGGCGTGTGCTACAGATGTCGTACGGTCAGGTAGACCGGCTGTGCAAGATGATCCCTAATAACCCGGCAAATCCCGTCACCCTTCAGGAGGCAATTAATGGTGAACCTCGCTTGCGCGAAGAAGCTCGCAATGACGAGCAGGTTGGAAAACTTCTTGAGTTTGGTCTGAAATTAGAGGGTTTGTATCGGCACGCATCTACTCATGCAGCGGGGGTCGTGATCGGTGATCGTCCGCTGGATGAACTCGTGCCGATGTACCGCGACCCGCGCTCGCCCATGCCTGTTACCCAATTTAACATGAAATGGGTTGAAAAGGCTGGGTTGGTGAAATTTGACTTTCTTGGCTTGAAAACCCTTACCGTCCTGCAAAAAGCATCGGAGTTACTTGCTAACAGAGGCATCAATTTAGACCTTACGAATTTGCCCCTAGATGATGAGAAAACCTCTGAACTGCTATGCCGTGGCGAAACTGTGGGCGTGTTCCAGCTTGAAAGCTCTGGCATGAAAGATCTAATCCGCAGGGCTAAACCCAACAATATCGAGGACATCATCGCTCTTGTGGCGCTTTACCGTCCGGGTCCCATGGAGAACATTCCAAAGTATATTGCCTCAAAGAATGGTGAAGAAAAGCCGGAGTTTTTGCATGAATCTCTTACGCCGATCGTGGAAGATACCTATGGCATCATAATTTATCAGGAGCAGGTGCTTCAGATCGCCCAAGTTCTTGCGAAATATTCTCTAGGCGAAGCGGATTTGCTGCGCCGTGCCATGGGCAAAAAGATTAAGGCCGAGATGGACGAGCAGATGGCCCGATTTGTGTCTGGCGCTGTAGAAAATGGGGTAGAAAAACCGCAAGCCGAGTTCATCTTCGATCTCGTAGCGAAATTTGCGGGATATGGTTTCAACCGTGCGCATTCGGCCGCCTATGGGTTTATCGCCTACCAGACCGCTTATTTAAAAGCTAACTACCCGGTGGAGTTCATGGCGGCCTCCATGACGTTGGATGCGGGAAATACCGATAAACTTCTGGTGTTTAAGCGCGAGGCCGACCGGATGGACCTTAAAATTAATCCGCCTTCAGTTAACAAGTCAGGCGCTGATTTTTTGGTAGAGAATGGTGAAATTCATTATTCACTCGCTGCTCTCAAAAATGTTGGCCGTGGTGCCGTCGAGCATATTGAAGAGCTGCGCAATGAGAGCGGGCCTTTTAACACCTTGAATGAATTTGCGCAGCGTGTGAACCCGAAGGTTATGAATAAACGAATGGTGGAAAATCTAGCGCGCTCCGGTGCATTTGATGAGCTAAATCCTGATCGCCATCAAGTTACCAAGGGGGTTGAAGCCATATTATCGGTTGCTGGCCGAATGGCGGAAGACCGCGAAGTAGGCCAAAATAACTTATTTGGTGGAGATGATGGTCCAGGGGAAGATCTGGTGCTTCCTGCAGGGTTCGAACCTTGGCTTCCGATGGAGAAACTTGCTGAGGAGTTTGATGCGGTAGGGTTCTACATTTCGGGCCATCCGCTGGACGACTACATGAAACCGCTTGCAAGCATTGGCGTGGATACCTGGCAAGCATTTGCGGAAAAGGCGCTTAGAAAGGGCGTGAATGCAGGAAAACTTGCTGGAACGGTGACATATCGACAAGAGCGGCGCTCCAAGAATGGCAACAAGTTTGCGTTTGTAGGGTTTTCTGACCCCACAGGTCAGTTCGAGGCAGTAATATTTGCTGACACGCTTGTTCACCTGCGCGATTTGCTTGAAGCTGGCGCTGCATTAATTTTGCGAGTTGAAGCAGATGTTGACGGCGATGATGTGCGCCTTCGGCTAAATGGTGCAGAAGTACTTGAAAAGGTTGCTGAAAACATTGCTACTGGACTTAAAATTTATGTAGATGGGGAGCCACCGCTTGAATCAATAGCTGCGCGTCTCACGAACGGCGGTCGCGCACCGGTGAGCTTGGTCCTTCAGTTGCCGAACGCTCGTGAAGTGGAAATCAAGCTTGGTAGTAAGTTTACGGTGACACCTCAAATTAAAGCCGCGATGAAGGCGATTCCCGGAGTGCATTACGTAGAAGACGTTTAAGGCCTCGCTGTTGTTCACGAATTTGTGCAATTGATTCTAGTCAATGCGCCGCATTGATTTTGCTATGATTTTCAGGCCAATCAAGCTTTGAATACGAAATCGCTTTGCCGCGATACAGTTGGACAACGTTATGAACTACGAAGCGGAATTTGAAAAAGCCCTGGAGGGTGTGCGCCGGGAAGGCCGTTACAGGGTTTTCGCGCATCTGGAACGCATTGCTGGCCGCTTTCCCACTGTGCTAAATCATGGCGAGGGGCCTGAGGAAGTTGTTGTGTGGTGTTCCAATGATTACTTAGGCCAAGGTCAAAACCCAGCCGTCATCGCTGCTGGATGCGAAGCGCTAAGCTCAATGGGGTCTGGATCAGGCGGAACACGTAATATTTCTGGCACACACCGGTTGCTCGTGGAGCTTGAAGATGAGTTGGCTAAATTGCATAGCAAAGATGCAGCACTTCTCTTTACGTCGGGCTATGTTTCAAACTCCGCAACTCTCTCCACTCTGGTGAAACTGTTACCGGGTTGTATAATTTTTTCAGACGAACTTAATCACGCTTCTATGATTGATGGCATCCGTCAGTCCGCTTGCGAGAAGAAGATTTTTCACCACAACGACCTTGGCCATCTGGAGGAGTTGTTGCAAGAAGCGCCTGCAGACGCGCCCAAGCTGATCGCGTTCGAATCCGTCTACTCTATGGATGGAGATATCGCTCCCATTCACGCAATATGTGATCTCGCTGACACTTATAACGCTATGACCTATCTCGATGAAGTGCATGCTGTCGGGCTCTATGGAAATCGCGGTGGCGGAATTTCTGAGCGAGATGAATGTGCAGATCGACTTACGGTTATCGAAGGCACGCTTGCGAAGGCGTTTGGTTGCTTTGGCGGGTATATAGCGGCCTCAGTGACTTTAGTTGATGCAATTAGATCCCATGCCATGGGTTTTATTTTTACGTCTTCATTGCCTCCTTCTGTTGCTGGTGCAGCGTTGGAGAGTGTTCGTTTTTTGAAAAAAAACAATCAGTTACGTGAAAAGCACCAAGAGCGAGCTGCGACACTCAAAACCGTTCTGCGCAAAGCCGGCTTACCAGTAATGGAAAGTGACACGCACATTGTACCAGTGAAAGTCGGCTGCCCTATTCGTGCCAAACAGATTACGGACTTGTTGATCCGTGACCATGGTATTTACGTTCAGCCAATAAACTATCCAACTGTTCCTAAAGGCACTGAAAGATTGCGGCTAACGCCTACACCATTCCACGATGATGTGTTGATTGAAAAACTCAAAAACGCCCTGCTACAAGTTTGGAGCGAGGCAGGTTTAAAGCTTGAAAAGGCGGCTTGAGGTTCGGCGTTTAGACAGTCCAGCTGCGGCCGTCCAGACAGATTGAACGGAAATCTTCTTTTGAAAGATGCTGATATGGCGTACGTTCATCGATTGACGCACCGAAGCTATCATCTGGTGCGCAATACAGAACACCAATTGCTGTGGGCATGTCGTCCCCATTCATTCTAACAAGTGCTGACGCCAGTGCATGATTGGTTTCATCATGCAGCGTAACCTCACTCGAACCAGCTTCTACAAGGCGCATGGAACCGGTGTGACCGTCGAAGGACAGTCCGTTTTCGCGCTCAGCGCCGAAAATGAGTGGCTCACCATGTTCGGCCCGCACAACGTGCACGGCGCTTGTTTTCTTGTTCGCCATGCCTTTCCAAACTTGGTCATTATAAACAATGCAGTTTTGGAATATTTCAACCAGAGAAGCGCCTTTATGCGCATGGGCGCGTTTAAGCATGCCAGGCAGGTGATCGAGCAATGTGTCCGCCGAGCGGGCGATAAAACGTGCTCCTGCGCCAAGCGCAAGTGCAGCTGCGTTCATTGGTGTGTCTACTGAGCCTGATGGTGTGGAAGGTGAGCGTGTACCTACAGATGAAGTTGGCGAATACTGACCTTTTGTCAGCCCATAAATGGCATTGTTGATGAGCATCAAATTGAGATCCACGTTTCGGCGCAACGCGTGAATGAGATGATTGCCGCCAATAGAAAGAAAATCTCCATCTCCGCCAATGACCCATACATCAAGTTCTGGATTTGCGAGTTTCACACCCGTTGCAACTGCTGGTGCGCGTCCATGAATGGTATGGAAACCATAACTTGAAACGTAATAAGGGAAGCGTGCCGCACAACCAATGCCTGAGATGAGCGCAACCTCGTGCGGAGCACGCCCAATTTCCGCCAAGGTCGACCGCATGGCTTTCAGAATTGCATAATCACCGCAACCAGGGCACCACCGCACTTCTTGATCCGAAGTGAAATCTTTGGCTGTCAGGGATTGGTTCATATCAATTCTCCAGAAGCGCTTTTGCCGCGTCCTTAATGGTTGAAACCTTAAATGGTTGCCCACTAATTTGATCTAGGCCTTGGGCGGGAATGAGATACTCAGCACGAATAAGCTTGATCAATTGTCCTGAATTCATCTCCGCAATCATGACATGTCTGTATCCGCGAAGTAGCTCTTCGAGCCCATTTGGGAACGGGTTTAGTTGTCGCAAATGAATGTGGGCGGCATCAATGCCTTCGTCAAGCAACTCATGTGTTGCGCTGGAGATTGCGCCGAAAGTTGATCCCCAACCAACGATGGCAATCTCTCCCGTCGTGTTGCCTTGCTCGACAGTTAATGCGGGCATGGTTTCGGAAACACGTGCAACTTTTTTGGCCCGCAAGTCTGTCATAGCTTGATGGTTGTTTGGATCATAAGAAATATGCCCAGAACCACTTGCGCGCTCAATACCGCCAATTCGATGTTCAAGATCTGGCGTTCCTGGGCGCACCCATGGGCGCGCTAAAGTCTCGCTATCGCGTCCGAACGGCTCAAATCCTTCAGGTTGTTCCGCAAACTTCACGTCTAGTTCGGGCAGTTCGTCAATCCCTGGGATTAGCCAAGGTTCAGAAGCATTGCCCACATATCCATCTGCAAGCACGATGACGGGTGTCATGTGCGTTATCGCAATTTTCGCTGCGTCCAACATGGCTTGATAGCATTCAGACGGCGTTGCCGGTGCAATAATCGGGCAGGGCGCTTCGCCGTGTCGCCCGTAAAGTGCCATCATCAGGTCTGCTTGCTCTGTCTTTGTTGGCATGCCGGTTGATGGTCCCGCTCGTTGCACGTCTACAATTATCATCGGCAATTCGGTAGCAACCGCGAGACTCATTGCCTCCGACTTAAGCGCAAACCCGGGACCTGACGATCCCGTAATACCCAACCCGCCGCCATAAGAAACACCAACCGCCGCAGATGCCGCTGCGATTTCGTCTTCAGCTTGAAAAGTAACGACACCTTTGCCCTTGAGCTTTGCAAGTGCGTGTAACAAACCGGATGCTGGCGTAATCGGATAAGAACAATAGACAAGCTTTAAGCCTGAGGTGACGGCAACTGCTGCCAGGCCGTTTGCCATGGCTTCGATGCCAGTTACCGTGCGGTAGTCGCCTGCAGCAAACGTTCCAGAGCTTGCATCTTTTGCCAGATCGGCGCCCATTTCCATAGTTTCGCCGAAAGCATGGCCTGCGTTAAGAGCGGCCACGTTTGCATCTGCAATATTGTGCAGCTTTGCAAACTTGGTGTTGAGCCAGGAGATTGTGGGGTCACGATCTCGATCAAACATCCAATAGGTGAGGCCAAGCGCCCAAAAATTCTTGCTGCGATCCGCTTCTTTCTTGCTGACGCCGGTTTCTGTTACGGCTTCACCTGTTAGGCGCGTGATATCAATTTGTTGTAGGTTATAGTCTGCGAGATTGCCATCTTCCAAAGGATTGGCGTTATACCCAGCTTTTGAGAGGTTACGTTCAGAAAACGCGCCACGGTCTACAATCAAAAGCCCGCCTTTTCGTAATGATGCAAGGTTAGTTTTTAATGCGGCTGGATTAAACGCTATCAGTACGTCAATCGCATCGCCAGGAGTAAGGACTTTTGGGCCGCCAAACTGAATCTGAAAAGCGGAAACACCAAATGTCGTTCCTACCGGAGCGCGAATTTCCGCAGGAAAGTCCGGAAATGTAAATAAGTCATGGCCAGAAAGCGCTGAAGACTTTGCGAATTCGCCACCCAAAACTTGTACACCATCGCCTGAGTCACCTGCAAATCTAACCGTTACACCTCGTGCTTGTGTTGTTGCACGATCGGATTTATGAGGGTGTATATTCACGAGCGTTCATCCTGCTTTAGGCATTTGGATATGACATAAAACTCATTAGTACACAAATGAAATATTTGTGCGCTACTGACATATGTATTGCGAAGCGGATAGAAGTTAAATCACTATTTTTGCATAAGTGCCATGCATGGTTGCCGAATTTCACGCAAAGAGAAGCCGGCTTGGATATTTCCAAGCCGGCTTTTGATTTTGTCCGGTTATCCCGGTTCTAGGTTTTGTGGCCTAGAAGAAGAACCACGCGCCGAACTGACCGCGGATCGCGTCGTTGTTT
>JBPCVX010000340.1:0-20434 GCA_051010095.1 Hyphomicrobiales bacterium | reverse complement strand
ATGTGCGGCCAAAAGCTCTTTGCGACATCTCAGTCCTGAGGGCCACATTTCCCGAAACATCAATTTCTTTATAGGTAATGTTCTTGCCAGTGAGAAGCGTCTTAGCGGCAATACAATAAGGGCACATTGGTGTCGTATATAAAGTAATATTTGGCACGATCTACTTGACTCACAAACAAATTGAATTTTCAGCTCACCAAACAACAACCTATCAAGATACTGGCTATTGCAAGACCACACTCGAAGCATCATCTGCACTCATAGATTCTGGACGAATGACAAGGGCAAATATTAAAACATCTACCCGCTGAGCGCCATATCTGTATAGCACGCGCGCGCAGGCCTCCGCAGTTGCACCAGTGGTGAGCACATCATCGACGAGTATAACGCGACAACCGGAAAGCTCCAGCAATTTGGACTTCGACACTGTGAATGCGTTGCGCAAATTCCGCTTTCGTTCGCTTTGACTCAAACCCACTTGCGGCCGCGTCGCCTTAACGCGTGTCAATACATCACCTGCCACCTTAAGCCCTGTCTTGTTGCCTAATCGTTTTGCCAATAGAGCAGACTGATTATAACGCCTGCTCCACAGGCGCCCATGGTGCAACGGCACCGGCGCCAGCATATGCGCATCACTAAACAGTTCAGCACCTGCTCTCCACATCAAAGTTGCCATTATTTCTGCGGCTTCGTGGCGATCTCGATATTTCAGGGCATGGACCAGATTGCGAGAGGCCGCATCAAATGTCACCGCACCAATCGTGCGATTCCACGCAGGTGGATTTGCAATTGCAGCCGCGCTTTCCACCCCTTCACGTGGATCGTAAGGAAAGGGAATGCCCGTTCTCGAACAACGCGGATGCTCCAGAAAATCCAACGTGGCCCAGCACTTCGCACACACTCCCCCCTGGCGTTCTACATCGCATTGACAGATTTGGCATTTGGGCGGCATCAGAAAATCTGCCGCTGTGCGCAACGTCTGGCGCGCGAGCTTGGTAAAATCTCGTTGCAGGCTCGAATAATCCACTAAAAACTCCCACAAAATCAGCGCTTATGATGGTGATAATTGCAGCCATTCACAAGTGCACCCATTACCTGCATTGACCAACCACTTTGTTGCCGCCCATATAGCACTCATGACATCGCACTTGTTTGATAGAGCTCTCTTGCATGCGCGCCGGGATATGACCACGGCAAACGCGCCGGAATTTCTGCTTAATCGGATTTCTGAAGACATGCTTGAACGCCTGTCCATGATTAAGCGGGATTTTCAAACCATACTCCTGACCAGCACAATGCCTGCGCTTGAGGCCAAGCTAGGCATTGCGCACAAGAGTTCTTTAATTCTTACAATGGACACCTCTTCAAGCCGCCTCCAATCATGTCCCGGTCCGGTTTTAGTCGGAGATGAAGAAGAGTTGCCATTTGCACATGAACGGCTCGACTGCATTGTGTCGGCTCTAAGCATGCAATTCCTCAACGATCTCCCAGGCACCCTGGTACAGGCCAG
Source organism: Hyphomicrobiales bacterium (assembly GCA_051010095.1). GTDB lineage: Bacteria > Pseudomonadota > Alphaproteobacteria > Rhizobiales > CAJQND01 > CAJQND01. Next base: position 18,924 of record JBPCVX010000340.1, on the reverse strand, counting down.
GCGCGCACTAAAGCCCGACGGCCTGATGATGGCAGCTCTTCTGGGAGGACAAACCCTACACGAGTTGCGCGAAAGTTTTTTACAGGCAGATTCAGAACTTAGTTCAGGCATTGCGCCAAGAGTGGCCCCATTTACAGATGTTCGCGATGCTGGCGGTTTATTACAACGGGCAGGCTTTGCGCTTCCCGTAGCCGACAGCGACACATTGATCGTGCGTTATGACACAATGTTGGACTTGATAAGCGATTTGCGCGCTTTGGGCTGGGCAAACGCTCTAACGGGTCGCCCTAAAGCAATGCTTCGAAGAGATGTGGTTATGCGTGCAGGAGAGCTTTACGCTCAAAATCACACTGATAGTGACGGAAGAATACGGGCGACATTTCAAATCATATGGCTTACCGGCTGGGCACCCCATGAGAGCCAACAAAAACCGTTGAAGCCCGGCAGCGCAAAAAGCCGGCTGGCCGATGCACTAGGAACCACGGAGCACATTTTTAACGCGCCCAACGATGATGAAAAATAGAAACGCAACGTTCATTCATACCGAGAATAGTGCGTTTTCTACTTTCTCAAACAGTTCCACAAGCACCACATCTCCAAGGGTCCATATGGCAGTTGCGACAAAGACCGAGACACCGCCAGCGATTAGACCGTACTCGATCGCTGTTGCTCCATTTTCATCATTAAGAAACTCTTTTGCCGTCCTGCAATAGTGCATTCTTAGCTCCTCGTTACCGACCTCTAAAGCGCATCAATAAGATGAGCAATAAGCGGTTCGTCAGCCGGTGGCATATCCAGTTCCCGCATTTTCAGCGGCTTCACCCATTTCAGCTCTTGTCCTTCACGGCCTGATACTGTGCCGTTCCACCTTCTGCACACATAAAGTGGCATCAGCAGATGAAACGTCTCATATCCATGGCTTGCAAATGTGAGCGGGGCCAAACATGCCTCGGTTACATCGATGCCCAGTTCTTCCGCGAGTTCGCGAATGAGGGCCTGTTCGGGTAGTTCGCTGGGCTCAATCTTGCCGCCTGGGAACTCCCATAAGCCCGCCATGGACTTGCCTTCTGGACGTTTGGTCATCAACACGCGCCCATCAACATCGACAAGCGCACAGGCTACAACCAACACGAGCCTCTTTTCGTCTTTACGTGCGATCATCATCCGCCACAAAAGTTAACAAGCCGCTAGACCAATCTTTTCAATTTAGTCATTCTCAGCTTAATTCCAGAAAAGGTTAAGAGGGTCTAAATGGCTAAATTCAAGGCTTTTTTAAGCCTAATTCAGCTCCGGTAGTCAGCGTTAATAATTATATAACGATGGGTCAAGTCGCAGGTCCATACGGTGGATTTCCCCTTGTTTCCCGTGCCTGCGTCCACTTTGATATCAATATTGCGACCCTTCATATGGGGCACAACCTGTCTTTCACGATAGGCCGCATGACGTTCGCCGCGCGAGGCCACAAGAACGCCGCCAATCCAAATTTTTAACTTGTCGCGATTTGCTTCTTCACCGGATTTGCCAACCGCCATGACAATGCGGCCCCAGTTTGCGTCTTCTCCCGCAATCGCAGTTTTGACCAATGGAGAGTTGGCAATTGCGAGACCGATCGCGCGCGCCGCTTCATCAGTTTCAGCACCTGTTACTGAAATCGAAACAAACTTCTCGGCCCCCTCGCCATCCCGCACCACTTGATGCGCCAGGTCGAGAACCACTGCATCAAACGCCTTCGTAAAACCTCTCAGGCGCTTATCATCCGCGCTTTTAAAATCACTCTCGTTGCCAGCGGCACCAGTAGCGAATGCCATAAGCGTATCTGAAGTCGACGTATCTCCATCAACAGTGATGCAATTGAAACTCTTTGCAGTTGCGCGTTCAAGAAGCTCCTGCAGAACAGATGCTGGAATATCCGCATCCGTGAACACATAAGAGAGCATGGTCGCCATATCGGGCGCAATCATGCCAGATCCTTTAGCGATGCCGTTTATGGTGACAGTTTTTCCTGCAAGGCGCACTTTCGTCGTGGCACCTTTGGGATATGTATCAGTAGTCATGATCGCTTGGGCCGCATCATGCCAGGCATCTGCGGCGGCGGATTTTACGCCGCGGGCCAGCACTTTAGTGATGCGGCTTGGGTCCAGCGGCTCACCAATAACACCGGTCGACGCCAAAAAAATCTCTGATTGCTTGCATTGGGCTGCTTTCGCCGCTTCGCGCGCAACCGCCTTGACGCTCGCAACACCATGTTTACCGGTGAAGGCGTTCGCATTACCAGAATTGACAATCAGCGCGCGCGCTGTGCCGCCGGGAAGCTTCTCACGGCACCACTCGACTGGAGCAGAAGCGGTTTTTGAGCGCGTGAATACACCAGCAACAGAAGTGCCTTCATCAAAAAGGGCAACCAGTACATCTGCTCTGCCGCGATATTTAACACCTGCTTTTTGCGCTGAAAGCCTGACGCCTGAGATTTCCAGCAAATCTGGAAAGTGCTCTGGCGCAAGAGGAGAAATTTGATCAATGCCGGCCATGGCGCAAACGGCTACTGATTTTGTTGCTCAGTGCCTTCCTTCTTATCTTCTTCTTCGATTTTTTTATTGATGGCATTGCGCAATCTGATAAGATCAGGGTCGATCAGTTCAATTTTGGAACGATTTCGATAATCTGCAACCAAGTCTTGCACGCGTTTCCGCAGCAAAATGACTTTCAGGCCGTTCTTTACATCTTCAAACGGTTTGGCACCAACTTCCTTAAACTCTTCAAGTTTAACAATATGCCAACCAAAAGGGGTCTCAACAGGTCCACCAATTTCGCCAGGTTTCAACTTAAAAACAATCTCAGAGAATTGTGGAACCATTTCCTTCGCTTCGAAGAAGCCTAGATCTCCACCTTTTTGAGCCGCACTATCACGTGAAATCTGCTTGGCAAGTTCTGCGAAATCCTCACCAGCTTTAACTTTCTTCAGTGCTTCTTGGGCTTCGCCCTCAGTGCCCACTACAATGTGACGGGCCCGCGCGGCGCGGCGAATTTCGGTTTTTTCTTTTTCTTCTTCATAAACTTTTCGCACATATTCATCGTCTATCTGAGGTTTTATCTTTTCCTCAAAATACGCGTCGCGCAGCGCTTTAAGTTGGTAAAATTTCTGCCGCTTGCGGAACTCGGCCGTATCGGCAATTTTCTCACCAACGCCTGCTTGAGCCAACAAATAGCGTTCAATTAGGTATTCCACCACAAAGGGATATCGCGTCTGCGGCGGCATAGAAGATATCTGTGAAAGAATATCATCCATCGCAAGGCGGATGTCAGATGCGCGGATTTCTTGCCCATTTACCTTTACAACCACTTTGTCTTCTTCTTGAGCGATTGCATTTTGGGTAATTGGAAGTGCCACCATAAGCGAAAGTGCTGCGGCGGAAAGTGTTTTTCGGAAGCTCGATGTCATGTGTCTTCAGCTGTCTGTACAGATTCGTAAAATTGGAGGTCCCCTAAGAGCCTTATGCCGCATCCGCTCGCATTAGACAATGGTTTTGAGCCGATGCCTCAATAAGATCAAAATTTGGCGCTCTTTCTGCCACACATTGAAATGAATCGCTGTGATTAGCAACCGTTCCAATTGACACCGCCCCGGCCATTACCTATCTGGACATGGTATGCATGACGCATTGCGCTTGTTCGCGCAGTTCTTTAGGTTGCGGCAGCAAATTTAGGGATAGATAGACTATGGTTGGATTGGGTTCACTTGCCAAGAAACTCTTTGGCTCTTCCAATGACCGCAAACTAAAGCGATTTCAGGCACAAGTTGATGCCATCAATGCGATGGAACCAGAACTTGAGGCATTGAGCGATGAGGAGCTGCGTCAACGTACCGTTACGATGCGCCAGCAAGTTGCAGATGGCACATCATTGGATGAGCTTCTTGTACCTGCTTTTGCAACCGTGAGGGAGGCTGCTAAGCGCACACTTGGCCAGCGCCATTTCGATGTGCAGCTTATCGGTGGCATGGTGCTGAATGAATCCAATATTGCCGAAATGAAAACAGGCGAGGGTAAAACCCTCGTGGCGACTTTACCGGTTTACTTGAATGCGCTCGCAAATCAGGGCGTCCATGTGGTGACCGTGAATGATTATCTGGCCCAACGTGATGCGGAGTGGATGGGTCAAATTTACAATTTTCTCGGGCTTACGAGCGGATGTATCGTGCATGGCCTCGATGATGAACAACGTAAAGAGCAGTATGCCTGCGACGTAACCTACGCGACCAACAATGAGCTGGGTTTCGACTACCTGCGCGACAATATGAAGTATCAGCTCGAAGAGATGGTTCAGCGCGGCCATTATTTTGCGATCGTCGATGAGGTTGATAGCATTCTTATTGATGAAGCCCGTACGCCATTGATTATTTCCGGCGCCGTGGAAGATAAGACAGACCTTTATGTGGCGGTCGACAAACTCGTGCCTTCTCTGGTGCCTGAAGATTATGAAGTCGATGAAAAGGCTCGTGCCGTCAGTCTTACCGAACAAGGCAACGAACACGCTGAAGAACTGCTGCGCGATGCGGGCTTGTTGCAGGGCGAAACGCTTTATGACGTGGAAAACGTCATGGCAGTGCACCACATCAACCAGGCTCTCAAGGCTCATACGCTGTTTCAACGCGATAAGGATTACATCGTTAAGGATCGCCAGGTGGTGATTATCGATGAATTTACAGGCCGCATGATGGAAGGCCGACGGTTTTCTGAAGGTCTCCACCAAGCGCTTGAAGCCAAAGAGAATGTCGATATTCAGCCAGAAAACCAAACTCTGGCCTCGATCACCTTCCAAAACTACTTTCGTCTTTATGACAAACTCGCCGGAATGACCGGTACGGCTTCGACCGAGGCCGACGAGTTTGCCGACATTTATAAACTTGAAGTTTTCGAAATTCCGACCAATCAAGATATTGCGCGTATTGATGATGATGATGAAGTATACCGCACTGCGGCGGAGAAATATGACGCCATCATCGAAACGATTGCCGAGTGCCGCGAGCGCCAGCAACCCATTCTCGTGGGCACCACATCGATCGAGAAATCTGAATTACTGGCCGATCTGCTAAAGCAGAAAAAAATTCCGCACAATGTCCTAAACGCCCGTTATCACGAGCAAGAAGCCCATATTATCTCGCAGGCGGGCAAACCGGGTGCTGTAACAATAGCCACGAACATGGCGGGCCGGGGGACTGATATTCAGCTCGGCGGCAATTTCGAAATGCGGGTGGCCGATGAGCTGGGTGAAAATCCAGATGAAGCAGCGGTCGAAAAGATAAAAACCGAACTTGATGACGCCAAAGAAAAAGTCATTGCCGCGGGCGGACTTTATGTCGTGGGCACAGAACGCCACGAATCCAGACGCATCGACAACCAGCTGCGTGGTCGGTCGGGTCGTCAGGGCGACCCGGGCCATTCGCGCTTTTATCTCTCGCTGGAAGATGACCTTATGCGCATCTTCGGTTCAGAGCGCATGGATTCTATGCTGCAAAAGCTTGGTCTTGAGGAAGGCGAAGCTATCACCCACCCCTGGATCAATAAGGCGTTGGAAAAAGCCCAGCACAAAGTTGAGGCCCGCAACTTCGACATCCGCAAAAACCTGTTGAAGTTCGATGATGTGATGAACGACCAACGTAAGGTGATTTTCGAGCAACGCATCGAGATAATGGGTGAAGAAGATGTGTCGGAAATGATTACCGATATGCGCCACGATGTGGTCGATGCCATTGTAACTCATCACATTCCACCCAAAGCCTATGCCGAGCAATGGGACGCTGAAGGTTTGCAAGAAAAGACCCGCGAAATCTTTGATCTCGATCTGCCTGTTGTCGCCTGGGCTGATGAAGAAGGCATCGCAGATGAAGAAATCCGCGAACGTACTGTAAACGCTGCAGAAGAAGCCTATACGGCAAAGCGTGCAAGTTTAGGCGATGAAATCGCGCCACACATCGAAAAAGCCGTCCTATTGCAAACCCTTGACCATTTATGGCGTGAGCACTTGGTTATTCTTGAGCATTTGCGCCAGATTGTCGGCTTGCGAGGATATGGGCAGCGCGATCCGTTGAACGAATACAAGACCGAAGGCTTCACATTGTTTGAAGGCATGCTGGACAGATTGCGCGAGATGACAACAGCCCAGCTAATGCGCGTTGAACTTAATGCAACACCGGAAGAGTTTTACGAAGAAGAAGAAGTGCACGATATGGAAGCGGTTCATCTTGATCCGCTTATCAGTGAAGATCGTCTTCTAGAGGCAAATTTCGAACTTCCTCCTTCAACCATCGATGGCGACAGGAAAAAGGGCGGTGAACGTGACCCAAAAAATCCAGCTACTTGGGGAAAAGTGGGCCGTAACGAACAATGCCCATGTGGGTCTGGTAAAAAGTTTAAACGCTGCCACGGGGTGCTGGTTTAGGTATCAGGCTGCGCGCACAGTAAGGTCGCAAACGGATAAGCACATTTCATGACACAACGCATCCTCCTTTCGTTAACCATTTGCGTTTTGGCGGTCACGATTGGCGTTGTAGGATACATTCTGTTTGATAGGGCAACTCAAACCACCACTCTAGCAGGCGATGGTTTGGTGGTCACTGCGTCTGATTTAGGCGGAGGCTTTACCCTGATGGATGAAAGCGGTGCAGCCGCTACCGAAAAAATGTTTAAGGGCAAATATGCCCTTGTCTATTTCGGCTACAGCTTTTGTCCAGATGTGTGCCCAACGGGCCTGCAAATGATTTCAGCTGGCATTGATAAGGCAGGGACCAAGGGCGAAAACGTGGTGCCAGTGTTTATATCTGTTGATCCAGACCGTGACACTCCCGACCAGCTAAAACAGTACACAGCGCTTTTTCATGATCGCATGGAAGGTCTCACCGGCACCAAGGAACAAATCGATTCGCTGGCGAAGAAATTCCGCGTCTACTACGCCCTGCGCAAAGACCAGGATCCAAACAACTATCCGGTGGACCATTCGTCTTTTGCCTATCTGATGGATGACAATTGGAACATCGTGGCCGTGTTCCGCCACGAAGTAACGCCTGACCAAATTGCGAAAGTACTCAATCAAGTGCTCTAAACAATTTATGTGCAATAGGCAGCAATGATCACCATCGCCTCCACCATTGTTTCGTAAGTCTGCATCAACAATGCGCGAAACTGTGGCGACAACCAAAATGCGGCCGCGCCAAAGAGTGCAAGAGCTGCAGCAAAAGCGCCAAGTTTGCGTCCGGCGCGCACGATCTCATCTTCACTCACATGTGCATGTTTGTGGTTCATATGAATCACGTTATTATTGCATTGCGTGACTATTATCGTGGCCAAGCGGAATTTAATCAAATAAGCATTTGAAATGACAACTGAGCAAATCACTCTTTTTGCCCTTTTGGGTGGCGTCTTCGCAATGTTGATTTGGGGGCGTTTTCGCTATGATCTGGTGGCATTCAGCGCCCTCGTCATCGGCCTAATCTTGGGCGTTATCCCAACAGATTCAGCCTTTAGCGGTTTTGGACATCCAGCAACCGTTATTATTGCGCTGGTATTAATCGTCTCGCGCGGACTTTTTGCCTCCGGCGCCATTGAACTCATTACGCGCAACCTCATTGATGCCTCTCGTCCTTTGTGGGGGCATATTTCAGCTATGTCTGCGCTGGCTGCGGGGCTTTCCGCAGTTATGAACAATGTAGCGGCCCTCGCATTGCTCATGCCCGTTGATATGCAGGCGGCCGCTAAGGCAAAACGCTCGCCTGCACTCACGCTTATGCCGTTGTCATTCGCTTCTATTCTTGGCGGCATGATCACTCTTATTGGTACACCGCCCAACATTGTCATTGGCCAGTTTCGCGAAAAGGCTTTGGGTGAACCATTTTCGATGTTTGATTTTGCCCCTGTCGGCATTGTTGTGGCGACCATCGGTATCATCTTTGTTGCTTCGATTGGCTGGCGGCTGCTGCCCGCCGACCGCTTAAAACATGACACATCTCAAGAGCTCGAAAACCTTGAGGGCTATATCGCCGAGACAAGCGTACCCGAAAACAGTTCCGTGATCGGGAAAAAGGTGCGCGAACTCTATGCGGATGCGGAAGAAAACGATGTTTGGATTTTGGGTTTAGTGCGCCGGGGCAAGCGGCTTCCGGGATACGCACGTGCTGAAGTTATCCGTAAAGGTGACACATTGGTGCTGGAAGCGGGACCAGATGCGATAGAAGCTTTTGTTGGCGCGGTTGGCCTTGAATATGCAGGTTCCAAAAAAAATTCAGGTCCGTTTGCTGGCACCCTTAAGCTCACCGAAGTGGTGGTGCCTGATACTGCTCGGATCGCCGGGCGGTCTGCTTTGGATGTAAAACTCCTCTATAGACAGGGCGTGACCCTTTTAGGAGTATCTCGCCAGGGCAAACGGTTCCGTGAGCGCGTGCGAAAGCTCGTAATTGAACCTGGCGATATTTTGCTGCTTTTGGGTCCTGAAGACAGCATGGACGACGTGGTATCATGGCTTGGCTGCTTGCCACTGGCCGCGCGGGGCTTAAATGTCGCACAGCGCGATAAAGCTTGGCTTGCGGTCGGGTTGTTTGCTGTTGCCATCACCGCCGCGAGCACTGGTCTTGTTTATCTGCCCGTCGCCCTCGGGGCATGTGTAGCGCTTTATGTGTACCTTCGAATTGTGCCTTTGAGCCAGATTTATGAAACCGTTGAATGGCCGGTCATTGTGCTGCTGGGTTCTCTCATTCCTATTGGAGCAGCCCTTGAAGCCACAGGTGGCACGGCACTCATCGCGCAGCAAATCGTAACCTGGACGGATGGCTATTCTGCGGTTGTGGTGCTCACCGTTTTGATGATCATTACGATGACCTTGTCGGACGTGCTAAACAATGTGGCGACGGCGTTGATCGCGGCGCCCATTGCAGTGGATGTGGCTGGCAAGCTTAATGTGAACCCCGACCCATTCTTGATGGCGGTGGCTGTTGCAGCATCTTGCGCATTTCTGACCCCCATCGGCCACAAGAACAACACCATCATTATGGGCCCTGGCGGTTATCGCTTCGGCGACTATTGGCGCATGGGGCTGCCTCTAGAGATTATTGTAGTAGCGGTTTCAATTCCAATGATCTTATTCGTTTGGCCATTGTAAAAAATTTGCAACAACTCACCCAAGGCAATAATTCGTCACATTCTGAACAGATATTTCTTATAATTATTCTGCGATTTTCTTGTTTCTTTTGATTGAAGATTTATTATTTGCCGTTATACGTGCAAACAAACGATCTTTGGACTGCAGACAAGATGGTAAGGGGACAATAGGATAATGTCTTTTACACGCAGAGAATTCACACTAGGGGCAACTGCTCTTGGTGCCACATGCGCACTCGGCACGCCAGCGTTCGCCAACAAGCAGGCTTATTTCGCGGGCGAGGCAACCGATGGGGGCGTGAACTTTCGCGCTACCAACTTTAATCAGGTCGAGCCCACCTGGCGCAAACAGTTTGTGCAATATTATAGCCCAGAGCCGGTCGGCACGATGGTGATCGATACACAAAACCACTTCCTCTATGTCATCTTCGCCAATAAAACGGCGTTGCGTTACGGCGTGGGCGTGGGGCGAGAAGGGTTTAAATGGTATGGCCGTGCGCAGGTTTTACGCAAAGCCCGCTGGCCACGCTGGGTACCACCTAAGGCCATGCGCGAACGCAATCCAAAGCTGCCAAAGATGATGAAGGGAGGCCCACGCAATCCACTGGGGCCGCGCGCGATTTATCTTTACGACGGCAAAAATGACACCGGTTACCGCGTTCACGGTACCACAGAACCGTGGAGCATCGGATCGGATGCATCAAGCGGTTGTATTCGCATGTTTAATGAAGATGTCATTGATCTTTATCAGCGTTGCCCAATCGGCACGCGTGTGCATGTGCTCAAACATATCGCGCATAATTCGGGCTAGGCCTGTTTGTGCACACTTGGCTTTATTCGGGGGAATTAACATGGCTGGGTCAAAATTTTTCGGACTTTTCGCGCTCATCTTGATCAGCGCAAGCCTCACTGGATGTTCATCTGGTGGAAACAATTTCTTTGGTTCATCGAACCAAAACACCGAAACAGCAGCAGCCCCACCCCCTCCAACAGGAACCACTAATACCCCTGTTGGTGGCGGTCTTAATATTACCCCTGGCAGTGAAGAAGATTTTCAGGTGAATGTTGGCCGACGCACCTTCTTTAAGGAAAATTCTACAGCCTTAGATATGACTGCGAAGGAAACTCTCGACAAACAGGTTACCTGGCTTAATCAGCATCCCAGTGTAGTGGTCAAAATTCAGGGATTTGCAGATGACCCCGGTTCAGAACCTCAAAATGTTGCCCTCTCACAAAAGCGGGCCGACGCAGTGCGCAACTATCTGGTGTCTAAAGGTGTTTCGGCAAGCCGGGTAACGGCAAAAGGATATGGAACCCAACGCAAGGTGCGTGACTGCGCTGATTTAGCGTGTAAATCACAGAATCGGCGCGCCATCACAAATCCGCAAAACGCGGCAGCATCCTAACGCGTCAAACCCCAACTAGCGAAACGCTTAAGAAAACCGGGCCTTTTAAGCCTGGTTAACGAAGATGTGCGTCTGTGTTTTTGTGTTCATATCTCCTTCATGTGTAGTTTTTTATATTTAGCGCTCGGAGTTTGATTATTTCAAAACGCCTGGGACACATATGATGCTTAAAAAATTATCATGGGTGGCTCTGTTTTTAGGCCTAAGCTTAGATCTCATCGCCACTTCTGCGCTTGCGAGCAGCAAGTATGCTAATTGGGTACGCCATGGCGACACGTATGTCGTAAACGGCGTTTTTGGCGAAGATAGCCAGACTTTCCGTGTCAAAATCGTAAAAAAGGGCCGGCGCTTCGTGGTGCGAACGCCATTGGGCGATTATGCGTTGGCACCAAAGGGTAGATCCGTGGCGTTTAGGATACGCATTGACAAAGCCTGGGCGCGGATCACGTGGCGCCAGAACCGCGCCACTGTGCGGTATAAAAACAAAACCGGACGCGCCCGCGTTCGCCGCCAGGGGCGCTAACTCCTCCACCACTTTTATTCAGGTCCGTTGACCGGTCGATTTTGCGTCCAGTCGTAAGTGCCCCTGTCACGCTCATCAACCGCCTGCTTCCACCCAACCTCTTCTGAACGTGCCTTAAAATTCAGCCCTTCCGGCGAATGGCGGGTGATGCCATCGAATATGGTGGCTAAGCGTTGCGTGTTGAAGAGTCCCATGGCTTCAATCGCCTGATTGATCACCATTTTCTGCATCATCAAATGATTCACCGGCACCGTTGCCATACGTTCCGCCATGGCCTCAACCTCATCATCCAGCTCGCTTGAGGGAACGGCCTTCATCACCAACCCCATATCTGCAGCCTCGCGCCCGGTGATCTTGTCACCAGTGAGCAACATGCGTTTTGCCTGTTCGGGCCCCAGTCGGTAAACCCACATAGCGGTTGTTGGGCACCCCCACACGCGGGCCGGCATATAGCCGATCTTTGCATCCTCTGCCATGATGACCATATCGGCGCACAGCGCGATGTCTGATCCACCTGCCACGGCAAACCCGTGTACCTTGCAGAGCACAGGTTTATGAGAGCGCCACAGCGACATGAAATGCTCATTGTTGGCGGACATGAAGGCATAATCCTTCATCGGGTCCCACGGCATTGGCTGGGTGACATCGCCGGTTCCATTGCCTTCTGCATAAAAGGTCAGATCATAGCCTGCGCAAAACGCATCGCCATTGCCGGCAAGCACAATCACGTGCACATCCCCATCTTCGTTCGCCGCAGCAACGGCCTGCGACAAAAGCCTCGGCACATCATCGTCGATGGCGTTCATAACTTCTGGCCGGTTAAGCGTGATGCGGCCTATGCGGCCAGATTTTTCATAAACTACTTTGGACATGGCAATGCCTCCTCAATCATTGAGCGCCAGTCTGGCGCTCAAAACTTAAGGAGGAAAGCAAAAATTATGCGCAGAGGCCTAGTGCCAGCCGGTGATGAGACGCGGTGCCTTAACGTTGGAGGAAGCAGCGGCAATCTTATATTCTTCGGGAACCTGTGACGGCGATGAAAAGAACACATAGCGCCCGTCCTTCACACCCACCACCGGTGGAACGCGGGTCTTGAGAAACAAATCATGACCCTGCTTGATGTTCTTCCAGAACGGATACCATTTGTGGCCCTTGCGGAAAGCCAGATTGGTATTGGTCATGTGGAAGGGGAAGGCATGCACCAAAAAATCGCGCTGGCCGCCCACAAAACTTTCGCGCGCCAGAGCATAAAGCTCCTGTACGGCTTCATCGGTAATGGCGTAGCAGCCTTTTGAGAGGCAACCGCCATGCACCATCAAGTGCGCACCTGTGTAGCCGTGAGATTTATCATAGGCATTTGGATAGCCCATGTTGAATGACAAGTGATATTTGGAATTGGGGTTCATCTGGCGCGGTGTGACCACATAAAACCCTTCCGGCGCCTGGCGGTCGCCTTCTTTGGTTTTGGGGCCAATATCGCCGGACCAGTTACAGATATTGTAGGTTTTCACCTTTGTATATTTGCCGCCGAGGTCTTCAATCCAGACTTCCATTTCGGATTCTTGCTTGAAGATACGCACATACATTTTGCCGCCGGGCTTAATGCGCTTTTGCTTCAACAGAGCTTTGGTTTCGGGAGAGAGTGGCTTTTGGTCTTTGCTTTCAATTGCCTGACACCCGGCAAGAGCAAGCACGATTATGCCCAAGATGAGCAATCGCATATTCAATGCTGTATTTACCGCGGCAATCATCATCGTTACTCCACACACCAACACTTATGGCGTTAGTGTTATCCTTGAGCCTGTTACAATTTTATTAACCATAGTCTCCTTTCCGCCCATATTGGGAAGGAAACCAAACTGTTCGCCAATCACATATTGCTTACCGGCGACGCGTACTTCCGGTGGCTGGCCCGTTTGCTCAAAGGCATCGTAGCCGCGCTTTAACATGCGCCAGAAGCCATGCCATTTATTGGTGTCGTGGGCGCGCAATTTCGCTTCATCCATGCGGAATGGGAAAATGTGCACTGGCACATGATTTTGCCCGCCAACAAGTGCTGCCTCGGTGAGCCGGTAGATATCGTCCACAGCCGGGTTGGTCATGGCATAGCACCCGATGGACGAGCACCCGCCATGCACCATAAGGAACGATCCGGTGCGCCCATGGGCCCGGTCATAGGCGTTTGGAAAGCCCAAATTAAACGATAAATGCCAGCGGCTGTTGGGGTTAAGGGATGCCTTGCTCACTTTATAAAACCCTTCAGGCGCCTGGTGGTCGCCTTGCTTGAGCTTGGGGCCCAACTGGCCGGAATACTTGCAAATTGGGTAATTTTGAAAGAGGCTCCACTGGTTTCCCTTTTGCATCCATACTTCCAACTCGGATGTTTCCTTGAAAATGCGGATAAAAACCGGTTTGCCAAAGCGCAACCCTTGTTCCGACAAGCGCGTATCAAGCGTCGCGCGGCGACTTTCAATGGTATCAGTCATATCAAAACTGCCGCGGATCACCCAAATGGCGACCGCCGGCAGCGCCAGCACAAAAAACGCAAATGCGATAAATAGAACCCGGCGCATACCCGCCTCATTCGCTCAAAACCAAGAAAGCATGAGCGTCCTTGTGCCTGAAAATCATGTCGTCTTTTGGGCGCTTACTTTGGTGTTGGCAGTTCACACTGATAAAACTTGCGCGGATCATCTGGTTTGGTAGTGGGACCCTTGAGTGTACCCAGGCTCAAAATAACAGTCTTGCGGTACTCCGTTTCGTTATCCGCCGCCAGAATTTGTCCCCATTCCATGTTGACGCAATGGGGGTATTTTTCCTGAAATTTCGTCAAAACGTTGCCACTTAATGGATGCTTTGAAAGCGCCATCGGATAGGTCACTTCAACAGTGTTTCCGGGAATGTGTGGATCCCATTTCACATCATAATCAAGTGCAGTCTTGGCGTGCTGCACCAACGGCATAAAAAAGTAAGGCCGTTTGCGCGCACTGCTATACTTCTCATCATATGTGGGGGGCGCTACGCCAAAAAAACGATCATATGCACCTGGAAAAAAACTCGCCAGGCCAAACCACGCAAGAACCACAACCACAATAAGACCGGCGAACCATTTGAAGAAATGCTCAACTACCTGATCGGTTGCAGCTTTCGCGCGCGCCTTGAGATAACTGGCTAATCGAACCCGTGGTTTTTCGCGCGAGGTCGGCTCTTTCAGGGCGCGCGTTCTTTCATCTGTTTGTGGATCTTCGTCCATGGTTATTCACGTGTCAGCGATAGGAACAGATATTCGTGAATGTCGCCACGCACATTGCGAAAAATCAAATAAGGGCCGGTCAACTCGGTCACCACAAGTCCCGAACCTACCTCCTCCAACACGCCATTTAGTGCGCCAACCACTTCACTATTCAAAAGCGGATTGACCAAAATGCACGAGAAGCCCTCTATTCGACCAAGTAAAGGACGCAACGGTTCTTTCTCGACAAACTCAACTGAAGTAATGCACGCAGACATAGCTTTGCGACCTTCATCGCTCAGCAGTTTTTCATCCGCCACTTCAAAGGGCGAAGCCGCAGCAAGAAGAACGGCGGCCGCTTCACTTAACGCTTCAACTTCATCAGAACTCTTTTGATAAATCTCTTGGTTCACCTCTGCGCGCAGAAACTCAAGAGCCTTTAAAAGCGCGCCTCTTGGTGGGCTTCCAGCGGTCCAGCCATCCACCGCAAACCGGCAAATTCGGTTACGTGTATCTGACGAAGGATTGACCGTTCTGGTGGGCGCAAACGAGACAATCGCTTCTCGTTCAACTGCTTCTGTACAACGAACTTCCTCAGCTGAAACTTGGATGGAAATGGGTGTAATCAGAACCAGCAGCATCCCTAAAAATCGCATAGCAACGCCTCCACGATAAGCTCGATTTATCAAACTATGCGGGAAAAATTCGTCTTTATGCAATCAAAAAGTGTAAATTGATCCTTAATACGTCGCGCGTCCGCCGGAAAGATCAAACACCGCACCGGTGGTGAACGAGTTCTCAGATGACGCCATCCACGCCACCATATTTGCCACTTCCTCAACTTCTACGAAGCGGGAGCGTGGAATTTTCTCCAGCATGTAATTAATATGCTCTTCGGTCATCTGGTCGAAAATTCGGGTGCGTGCAGCAGCCGGTGTGACGCAATTAACCGCGATATCCATGTTCGCGAGCTCCTTACCCAAAGACTTGGTGAGCGCGATCACGCCTGCCTTGGACGCAGAATAGGCGGACGCATTGGGGTTGCCTTCCTTTCCAGCAATTGAGGCAATGTTCACGATGCGCCCATATCCGCGTTTTTTCATCCCTGGCACTACCGCCTTGTTGACATAAAAAGTGCCGTTGAGGTTGATCTCGATCACCCGCTGCCACTCCTCCACCGGGTAGTCATCAACTGTGGTATTCATTCCAGCTATTCCAGCGCTGTTCACCGCAATGGTAACAGGTGCCAACTGGTTTTCAGTGGCCGCAACTGCCTCCCCAACACCTTCAGGGTCGGTTATGTCGACCGCGACGGCTACCGCATCTCCGAACTGGCGCAAATCATCGGCTGCTTCTTCTGCCAACGCACTATCCATGTCCCACAGGGCAACTTGTGCGCCTGAACGCACCATGCGCTCAGCAACCGCGAGCCCGATCCCCTGTGCACCACCTGTGACAATGGCCACTTGGTCTTCCAAATCAATTCTGTTCATCGCTATGCCCTTCTTGTTCGCCGTTAAATTCAGACAGTGTGACACCCGGGCCAAGATGATTTGGCCCCACCAGCAGCTCGATCAGCGTCGGCTGCGAAGAATTATAAGCCTGCTCAAAAGCTGGAAAAAACTCTTCCGTTTCTGTTACTTGTACACCGTTTGCGCCAAACGAACGGGCGTAAGCGGCAAAATCTGGGTTTGTGAGTCCAGTGCCCGACACCATGCCCGGAAACGAATGTTCCTGGTTCATCCGAATTGTGCCGTACATAGAATTATTGATCACCAGAAAGATCACTTTGGTAGCGTAACGCATCGCGGTGGCAAGCTCCTGACCGTTCATCAGAAAATCACCGTCACCAGCAAAACACACAACCGTGCGTTCTGGATAAGCAAGTTTTGCAGCAACCGCACCCGGCACCCCATGCCCCATGGCGCCTGAAACGGGAGCAACAATCGTGTTGGTTCCACGATACGCGTAAAACCGGTTGGGCCAGTCCGCAAAATTGCCGGCGCCATTTGTGACAATTGTATCACGTGGTAATTCGGTGCGGAGCCAGGCCATAATCTCACCCATATCGATCGGACCTTCTTGCGGGCTTAACTGCAGACTATTCTCGTAATCCAGATGTGCCTTGTTGCGAAGTTTCGATCCGCGGTTTCCTTCTTTTCTGCATTTACCCATAGCTGCCGCTTTATAGGCGAACATGTTCACGTCAGCTTGAATGGCAAGGTCTGCGTATACAACCCGCCCAAGTTCTTCAGCGCCTGGATGCACATGGACGATTTTTTGATGTGCCTTGGGAGCTGCAATCAATTTGTAATGCAGCGTAGTGCCGCTCCCCAACCGTGTGCCAACTGCGATAATCAAATCCGCTTTTTCAGCGTATGAGTTGGGATGTGGGTCGCCTGCAAAACCCAGATTTCCCGCATAGCAGGGATGATCATTCGCAAACAATGACTGACGACGGAAAGCAGTAACAACCGGCAGCGCGTTTTGTTCAGCAAAAGCTGTAATATCGGCACGCCCTTTTTCAGTCCATCCCGTTCCACCCAACACCAGAAGTGGGCGTTCGGTATTGCGCAAACACGTACGCAAGTCGATCATTTCATCTCGGCTTGGGGTTGGTTTGGAGCGGCTAAAGGGTGGAATATCTTCCACATCTGTCTCTTCTGCCAACATGTCTTCCGGCAAGGCAAGCGCCACCGGCCCCGGCCTACCGGAAACGGCGGTGCGCAATGCGCGTGTCACCATTTCAGGAATGCGCGCAGCAGCATCAATCTGTGCCACCCATTTGGTCATGGGCCCAAGCATGTTGCGGTAATCAATTTCCTGAAACGCCTCGCGTTCCATTTGTCCGCGCGGAACCTGGCCGATGAGCAACAACATCGGCGTTGATCCCTGGAAGGCTGTATGCACCCCGATGGAGGCATTGGTGACGCCAGGGCCTCGGGTAACGAAACACACACCTGGCACATTCAGCAGGTTTCCAAAAGCTTCTGCCATGAAGGCTGCACCACCTTCCTGGCGGCAGGTTATATAGCGGATCGCATTTCCGCGCTCGGCAATCGCGTTCAGCGCGTTCAAATAGCTTTCGCCTGGAACGCCGAAAATGGTGTCCACACCATTGCGAATGAGCGTATCAATTAAAATTTGCCCGCCGCTGCGCATCAATTATGCCCCTAAACACTCTTTTTTGTTTTGTTCAAAGTGCCCGATTTGGCGAAACTGTTCCAGAACGAATTTTGCTAGGCTTAACGATGCGCTTATTACGAAGAATTGGACTGCTAGGGTTGGCACTTGTGTTGTGTGCGTTTGCACCATGGACAGCCCAACTTGGCAAAGATAACCCGCTGGTCGGTCGCATTTATTCCGATAGCGGATTTATCGGTGGCGACGTGCTCAATCAAAAGCTCGCCACAGCGCGCTTTGTTGTTTTGGGCGAGACCCATGACAACCCTGATCATCACCGCTTGCAGGCGCAGTTTTTGGCTGAAATGGTGAAAGCAGGCCGCACGCCCGCTGTGGTACTGGAAATGCTGCCGCGCTCTGCGCAGGAGAAAATTGATGCCTACCTTTCATCTACTGATGCAAGTGCTGAAGGGTTTGGAGAGGCCCTCGCCTGGGAGAAACGCGGCTGGCCGGCATGGACCATGTATCAGCCCATACTGGAGGTGGCGATTGGCGCAAAGCTTCGCGTATTTGCAGGAAATCTAGATCGTGACACCATGCGCACGCTGGCGCGCCAGGGCACCGAAGCACTCGACGATGCCAAATCCTGGGGACTGGAAACCCCACTTCCTGAAGCGCAACGTAAAATACTGGACCAGGAGCTGATTGAAGGCCATTGCAATATGCTGCCCGAGGCGGCAATTCCCGCCATGCGGATGGTGCAAAGGGCGCGTGATGCCTCCATGGCCGATATCATGATGAGCGCCGCCAAATCCACAGACGGTGCAGTTCTTATTGCAGGTGCAGGACATGCGCGCGGGGACTTCGGCGTGCCCTACTATCTGCGCCAGCGCGGTGCTGAGCGCATTTTGAGCGTATCCATGATGCCCGTGTTGGATGAAGAGAGCGATGCAAAGACCTATTTTGATGCACGTGGCGGCGATGAAAACACCATCTATGTGTTCACACCACGCATTGATGACAAAGATCATTGCGCTGAGCTGCGCGAGCAAATGAAAAGCAAGAAGAAAAAAGACGGCTAGTCTCATTTATCGGCTCTAAATCCCGCCAGCATCAGGCAAAAGCTTGATTTGGTGCCAAAAACTCCCATGTCAGAAACAATCAACGTGTCTAAGCGAAGGACAAATTTATGACATTTGGAAATATTTCACGCAGAAAACTTTTGGGAACTACTGCCGCCGGTGCGGCAACCCTTTCATTTGCCGCAACCTCTGGTCAGGCTGCAGCAGCCCTGCCTTCTGGCGATTGTGGTCATGGCGAAAGCCACGCGCGCATCGGCAAATCCCTGGCGGAATATGTGGGCCGAAGCGATGTTTCTGAAATGAACAAAAATATGGCACTGCGCACCACGTCATGCCCCGGGTGCGACACCCATCTGGCGCCTGCCGCCTAGGAAAACCGCATTCCAAATCGGGTGCGGGTTTTGTCGAAAAC
>JBPCVX010000339.1:0-3365 GCA_051010095.1 Hyphomicrobiales bacterium | reverse complement strand
TTGCGTGGGGGCAGACACTTGAAGGAATCTCGTCCGCACTGCAAAAGGGTTCAGAACTGATTTCTGCGGATAAGTCAAAAGATGCACGCCATACACTGCTCCCAATCCGCGATACACTCCATGAATTGCGGTCGCGAAATGGAGTAGAGGTGCTCGCTGACTGTATTTATGATCTAAATGATCATATGGCGGTGCTTTTTAAATACCGGAACAATCCTCCTGATTTTAACAATTCCACAGTTAGAACCGCCGCAGAGGAAGCCTCAGTGAATTATCTGAATACCTTGAAAAGGTGTCACGGCAAGGCCAGCACGAAGTTGCACGAAAGCGAAGACTTCAAGTCTATCTTTTCCAGCACGTTCAAATCTGCGGGAACATTGATCAAGCCCATTAAAGATAAGAATTCTGCAGCTTTTATAAACGTGTTGCGCGAACTCAAATCGTTTGACGTCATAATTGCGCTTCGGTGGGGGTAGAAAAGAATTCAATTCAGCCAACCTTGCCGAGCGATGGGAACGTTTCAAGCAGCCAAAAACCAATTTCATTCATCGATCCGGTTAAAAACAATATTCCGGTAATAACGAGAAGGGCGCCGATCAATTTTTCAATTGCCCAAAGGTGTTTGCGAAACCTTTGCATGAAATTGAGAAACGGTTGCGCTGCAAGCGCAGCAATAAGGAACGGGATTCCCAAACCAATCGAGTAGGTTGCGAGAAGCGACACCCCTTTCCATGCTGAGGTTTCCTGAGCAGCGTAAAACAATACCGCTGCCAAGACGGGGCCAACACAAGGTGTCCAGCCAAATGCAAAGGCCAGGCCGACAACGTAGGCACCTATATACCCCATCGGCTTGGAAGGACCTTCGAATCTCGCTTCTCGATGGAAAAACGCAATCTTGAAAACCCCAAGAAAATTAAGACCCAAGATGATGATGACAGCACCTGCAATCTTACTCAAAATTTCCAGATGTGTGCTTATCAATTGACCCAAAAAAGACGCCGTCGCGCCTAGTAAGACAAAAACCGTCGAAAACCCCAATACAAACAAAACGGCTGAAAGGAAAATGCGTCTGCCTACGGTTGGATCGAGATCATCACCCTCGGTGAGCTGGTCAAGGCTCGTGCCAGCAATGAAGCATAGATAAGGCGGGACAAGCGGCAATACGCAAGGCGAAAGGAAGCTCAATATGCCTGCAGTAAGTGCTGCTAAGTATGACACTTCCATGGAATTCTCGCCTTAGGCTCCCACGATCTTCACGCTTTGATTAGGAGGCTGATCAATAATTTTTTGCCGTTTGATATAGTTTGCAACCACATCCCAAATAGGTGGGCCTTGTGTACCCTCATTTACCGATGCCCATCCTGCGACGGTATAGGTTCGGTTCGGATCAATTGGTTTACCTGATTTCAAAAGCGTCATATCAGAGATGCGGCTGCCTATAGCTCTGTTGATATCAATTGTATATCCAAGCCCGCCCACGCGCACCATGTCGCCGCCTTGCTGATAATATGGATCGAGATTGAACAAGTTATCAGCAACGTCTTCCAAAACTGTTTTGATAAATTCGCCGGTCATCTCAACCCTGTAACAGTTCGGGTAAGTAATCGCCGTCATGTTATAGACGTCTTCCCACGTCACAGGTTGGTCTGGTAATACTGATGCACCCCAGCGGGTTCCGGGTGAGAAGGAGAGTTCGCTATCGCGTTCTTCCATCATCGCCTGACAGATCACATCATCAAACGTTCCATTAAAATTGCCGCGCCGATAGAGAAGTGATTTGCTGTGCCCAATTACAGTGCTCAAGTGCTCCTCATGAGGTGCGCGAATTTCGTCAATCATGCCTTTGATCTGGGTGTCGGGTTCAATCGCATCCGCAAGAACCGGGATTAATCGATGTTCAAGCGCCGACATACGACCATTTGTAACCTCGACGTCTATTCGAGACAAAAACTTGCCATGCGAACCACTTCCAATCAGCGCCGTCTTGCCTACTTGAACAGGCTCCGGGATCGCGTCGTGCGTATGCCCCGTCAAAATGACGTCTATGCCTTCTACTTTCGAAGCCATTTTGCGATCGACGTCGAAACCGTTATGGGAGAGTATAACGACGAGTTCGGCCCCTTGGTCTCTGGCTGCATTTACACGCTTTTGCATCAGTTCATCGCGGACACCGAACGACCAGGAGGGGATCATCCAGCGTGGGTTTGCGATTGGTGTGTATGGAAATGCCTGGCCAATAACCGCAACTTTAACGCCACCTTTTTCAAAGAATTTCGTATGCTCGAAAACTTCCTCTTCCCATTCATTATCAAAAACATTGCTGGCCAGGAATGGAAACTCCATTTCCTCTATGAGTTCTTTTACCCGTTCATCGCCATACGTGAATTCCCAATGACCTACCATTGCATCGCATTTGAGGGCGTTCATGATCTGAACCATGTCAGACCCGCGGGATTTTAGAGCCGTATAGGAACCCTGCAATGTGTCTCCGCCATCAAGCAATAAAGTATTGTCTGGCCGCTCAGCGCGGATGGCATTTATGAGAGTTGCAATGTGAGCAGGACCGCCAACGCGCCCGTAGTTCTTTGCCAGCGCTGAGAAATTCTCGTAAGTCAGCGCATAGGCCTCAAGCGAATCTGGCCTAATGCCGAACATTTTCAAAAAATCGTTGCCCGTGACATGCGGTGGTTTACCTTTGGCATCACCGACGCCCAAATTCGTGGATGGCTCCCGAAAAAATACGGGCCTTAGTTGTGCGTGAATATCTGTGTTGTGCAAAAGGGTGACCTGACCCTTGGAATTGAACTTCAGCAGATCTTCTTGGGTTACCTTTTGAGCAGCAGCGGCGCGGCCTAAATTCTCACCAAGGCCGGTAACGAAGGCCGCGGCGGCAGTTATGCTCATAAAATCTCGTCTATCAATCATCGAATTTACTCTTCGACAGGTTGGATCAGCCTCGCATCTGCTGATCTCATTTGGGAAAAAAAGAGGGATGCCAAAAAACACCCCCCTTTAAAGATTGAAATTTAGCGAAAGTTTCGTCAGTTTCGCACGGCTGGGGTTTCCACAGGGAGACCGCGGCCACGCCACATAACGTACAATTCTAGTGCCAAATATTCGTCTGACCCGGTTTTGAAGGGCTTGGCGCGTACCTGCTTGTTGCAACCCCTAAACCGTCTGTGCAAAGAGCCGGGCTTCTGCCATTTCAGCCGATATGTCGGAAAGCCATTTCCCTGACCTTGGGACAAAATGTTTGCCCTGATCTTGTTGCCAGCATTGTCAACGTGGCAGCTCGAACACGCCATATCTAGTTGCCCGCGCCGCTGGTTATAAAATGCCTTGCCCTTTTCGAACCACTCTGTGGC
>JBPCVX010000338.1:0-3371 GCA_051010095.1 Hyphomicrobiales bacterium | reverse complement strand
CTGTACCCCTGACAAGGCGGCTGGCGACTTCATTGTCGAGAAGCAGAAGAATGTATGCGGCGAATTGGTCAGCGGCATCCTCCTCGCGCCCAAACACTGGCGTATTGTGCAGGTCAAAGAAGGCGTGCGCAAATTCATGCAGAGCCGCGCTGAAAAACGGCCCGGCAACGGCATCGTGGGGTGCGACGCCTTCACTCGTGGTTTTCTTTGGCTTTGCCCACTGCAATTCGTCCACAAGCTCGTAGCACACTGTCACGTCATCACCGAAGTAGAATGCGTCATCCTCGCCATCACAGCCCCGAAAGGTGAACTTCACAGGTCTGGGGAGTTTAAATGGACTGAGAAATTCCTGCAGCCGCTCAAGAACCCGGCGCTCTTTGACATCCTGATAAACTTTTATCAGGTCGCGGTCTTTAGGCTCGACATAGGCGATCAAGATCTGATTGGTCTTCATCTCAGCGAATCCGGGCGCAGCCGCGGCCACAATGAGGGCCATCACTATGACACAAAACAAGGTGCTCGCTCTGACAATTTTCAATTTTCCATCCTTTTTAAGAAGTGGGCCCTAATTGCAAGACAGCCAACTAACCATCCTAGTTTGTATAAGAACGCGCGGAAACTCTATTTGACCCGAAGGCGAGATGTTATAATTAATACCGGATGGTAATGGCCGCAATGCGAAAGCTTTCGCGTAATTTCCTTTGGAGAGCTGCTGGTGCAGTGTTAGCAGGTATACATTTCGCGGCATTACACTTAATAATTTAGATTGTTAATTGGATGATCAACAGATACTGGCCGAGTTTCTAAGACCGCGGTTAAACAAAAAACAAAAGTATGATCCAGCTACATCAAACCCATGTGCAGTCGGCGAGTGAAAGAGGCAACGAACTCTGTCTTGCAAAGGGGTGCACGAACATAAAATCAAGGTTGCGGTGGGCCCGCGCTTATCAACCTTTGCGCACCCCGCACAATAGTATGAGAATTTGTACAATCAAAAGCAGATCTCTTCCCTTTCGTAAGCCATTAACGAGATGGCTACTTGCCTGCACGCTATCCTCATTTGCCGTGTGTTGGTTTCTGGGAGTGGGAGCATTTGGCGTCCACCCATTGGAAGCAAGAGAAAAATCTTCTGATCCAAAGAACTTCAATATGCCAGCATTTGGCAGAATTGAGGCCCGAGGACTGGATGTAATCGTGGCTTTATCAGATCGATCGGGAAGCTTGAAATTTAGAGAGTTTGGCGAACTAAAAAGAGACCGATTGGCGCCGGAGGCGACATTTGTCGATTTGGGTTCGATAACTAAAACAGTCACCGCGATTGCTGTGCTAAAGCTGGTTGAACAAGGCAAGATTAAGCTGACCGATACGCTGCAATTCTTCTGGCCGGAGACATCTCAAGATAAGGCGCGGATTACCGTCCATCAGCTCCTCACGCACACGAGCGGCCTGCCGGAAGATGTCGGGGAGGACGAGGAACCGCTCAAACGTGCTGAGTTCATCAATCGTGTTCTTACGGAAGATCTCGTGAGCACGCCTGGGAGCAGTTTCAACTATTCGAATGCAGGCTATGGTTTATTGGCCGCCGTAATTGAGTTGCGTTCAGAATCCTCATTTGAGAAATTTCTTGAAACAAACCTCTTGAAGCCCTCTGGGGTTGGCGCGATTGGTTACGGTAATGCTTATCAAGACGCAGTGTCGATGCGAACCCCCAAAGGCGAGGCCATATCGGCCGATGGTCGCACAATCCGCGAAGCCAGTTGGGGTGGTCATGCACCAGGGTGGAATCTCATAGGAAACGGTGGCCTCGTCTCCACGCCCCTTACCTTCCTAAACTTCTGGCGCGCCGTTCGAGAGGAACAGATAGTGAGACGATCGTTTCTTAAGCACGCATTCAAACCTCACATCCGGGAACCCGAGCGACTGCAAAGTTCATACGGCTATGGGCTGTTTATTAGAGATATTCCCAATCACGGGCGCACCTACGGACACGATGGAGGCAACGATGTATTCACAGCTGAATGGATTGAATTGAAACAAGAAGGAGTGGTCATCTTTACGGCTGGTCTTGGTGAAGACGCAATCGATGCGATGGAATTGATTATAGAACAAGAGCACATTCCGGATCTACCCTAGAGGACTTGCTAATTCGGCACCGGCACGATGTCCGTTTCTGGCACAAAGTTGTCATTTGTGCATGCAGGACGAACGTCTGCTTCGGGCTGTGGATTCAACAGATCGCCGCAACACACTCGGCGAACTTCTCAGCTGGGGTTTGATATTGCAAGGTCATGCGTGCCTACGCCACTGTTGTTTATCTCTTCCTCTACGTGCCGATCGGCATAATCGTTCTGTTCAGTTTTAATTCCGGTCGTCATGCGAGTGCTTTCGAGGGACTTTCAGCAAAATGGTACGGCAAGGCGTTGTCCAATCCGTTTCTCATGGACGCGCTGACAACCAGCCTGATCATGCATTTACGACAGCCATTCTGGCTAGCCTCATGGGAACGACGGCAGCACTTGCGCTACAACGCATACGCGGTCCCGTCAGGGTAATATTTGACGGCCTCATCTATATTTCCATCATGATCCCGGGCATTGTCATTGGCATCGCGACGCTCGTGGCGCTGGTCACAGTACTTGATTTCTTAAACCCGATGCTGGCTAACCTCTGGCCGGACGATGTCAGGCCACCAAGATTATCGCTGGGCTATGTGTCAGTAATCGCCGCGCATACCTTGTTCACAATGTCATTGGTCATTGTTCTAGTACGGGCCAGGATTGCTGGCATGGACAGAAGCCTGATTGAGGCGTCAGAAGACCTCTACGCAACACCGTGGAGAACATTCTACCAGATTACCTTGCCGCAGATTTATCCAGCGATACTTGCCGGATTTTTGCTGAGTTTTACGTTCAGTTTTGACGATTTCATTATTGCGTTTTTCGTCGCGGGGTCGAACACCACTCTGCCAATTTACGTGTTTTCATCCATTCGCCGCGGCATCACACCGGAGGCGAATGTGATTGGATCAACAGTTTTAGTCGTTTCGCTAACTTTGCTCGTGACCGCGCAATTACTGCTCAGATCCCGCAGGTCGTCAAATCAGTTTAAATAGAGCGCAAAAGACACTCGACTCAGTTCGTCTATGACATCTTGGAGAATGAAACTTCCGAATAAATATTGCGTCGCAGGGTTCAAAGCGCGGTCTTGTGGATCAGGAGGTCGGTGGTTCAATTCCCCCAAACTATACCATATATTTCAATAAGTTAGCTGAATTTTGGCGAACTCTCTAAATTATGAGGTCTAAAATGGGGTCTTTTTGGGACCAGGATTGGGACCAATTGTTCACGGGCGCCACACGTTCAACAATATAC
>JBPCVX010000337.1:0-2936 GCA_051010095.1 Hyphomicrobiales bacterium | reverse complement strand
CGTCAGAACTGCCCAGTCTCCATCTTCTAAATAGCTAACTTTGTTTGTGAAGCGTGCCAAGGCAAATGCGTCCGACCCTATGTAATTTTCACCATCGCCATACCCCACAGCAAGAGGCGCGCCTTTTCGGACCGCGATCATGAGATCATCTTCACCATCAAACAAGATCGCCAAAGCAAACGCTCCCTCCAGGCGTGCAAGTGATTGCTGTGCCGCTGCTTTAGCATCCAAACCAGCATCCAAAGCCGCATTTATCAGATGAGCAACAACTTCGGTATCCGTCTCAGTCGCAAATGATGTCCCCTTTTCCGCAAGCTCTTCTTTCAACTCTTGGAAGTTCTCTATAATTCCGTTGTGTACGATGGTAACACGCCCGGCTTGATGCGGATGGGCATTTCCAGTCGTGGGTGCACCATGAGTTGCCCAGCGGGTATGGCCAATTCCAGAGGTGCCAACGAGAGGATCTTCGCTGAGCACGCTTTCCAGATTACCTAGCTTGCCCGCCGCACGGCGACGTTCAATGGCTCCATCAACCAATGTGGCAATACCTGCACTATCATAACCACGATATTCTAGTCGCTTCAAAGCTTCCAATATATCGCTCGCCACATCTTCAGTGCCCAGGATACCAACTATTCCGCACATGTTTTCATCCACTCTTGTCTGCAACCAAGACCGTGTAGCCCAAAAGGGTCAATAAAATGACTATTTCTTGGACTTTTTTTGCTTCGCCGTTTTACGTTCAGCCCATCCGGGAATCTCGCGTTGTTCCGCTCTGCTAAGCGCCAGCGAACCATTCTTAACATCCTTCGTGATTACGCTGGACGACCCAATGTAAGCCCCATCCCCAATTTTTACAGGCGCAATCAGAGAAGAATTGGAACCTACAAATGCATTGGCACCAATATGGGTTCGGAATTTGTTTTTGCCATCATAGTTACAGGTTATCGTACCTGCACCGATATTGGCGTTCTCTCCAACAAAACTATCGCCCACATAGCTCAAATGATTGGCTTTTGCGCCAGCATTAAATTCAGTGTTTTTAATCTCGACAAAGTTGCCGATCCGCGCGCCCTCTCCAATTTTTGTGCCAGGCCGCAGTCTGGCATAGGGGCCAATCTGAGCGCCTGCTTTAATATGCGCACCTTCCAAATGCGAAAATGCAGAGATGTTCACATTATCATCGACGGTTACATTGACCCCAAAAACAACATGAGGTGAAATATGAACATCTTTTCCTAAGTTTGTATCATAGCTTAAAAATACACTTTCTGGATTAACGAGCGTAGCTCCATTTTCCATTGCACTTTCTCGCAATCTATTCTGTATCACGGCCTCTGCGACCGCGAGCTGCGAGCGGTTGTTAACACCAAGCACCTCTTCTTCGGGGCATTCAACCACTGCCATAGGAAGGCCTTGAGAATCTGCCAATTCAACTGCATCGGTTAGGTAATATTCACCCTTCGCATTATCATTCTCAAGTTCTGAAACAAATTGGTCTAAAAGTTTCCCGTCGAACGCCATTACGCCCGAATTGCACAAACCAATCTGGCGTTCATCTTCGCTCGCATCCGCCTCTTCACGAATGGCCGTCAAAGCACCTGATGTATCGGTCAGCAGCCTGCCATAACCATGCGGGTTATCAGCACGAAATCCAAGCACAGCAATAGCTGCGCCTTCAGCAATGGCCCCCTTGAGTTTTTCAAGCGTTGCAACATGCACCAATGGGGTATCTCCAAAGAGAACGATAATAATTTGAGAGACATGGTCCAGCACTGGCAACGCGGATTTTACCGCATCGCCTGTACCCAAACGTTCGTGTTGTACTGCAATGTTTACAGCGGGCGCTGCAACAGAAGCCTCATTCGCTACCGTATCCATATTTGGCCCAACGACAACACAGATCTGATTTGGTTCAAGCGTCTGTGCATTCGCTAGCACATGTCCAAGCATGCTACGGCCCGCAAGCTTGTGCATCACCTTTGGCATGTCAGACTTCATGCGTGTACCTTCACCAGCGGCAAGAACGATACAGGTTGTGGTCATCATCTATGCTCAATACCTTGTTTAGACGCAGTGAAACGACAATTTACGCAATGTTTCAAGACAGAATTAAAGCGTTCTGGTTTATATGGCGTGAATTGCTCAATAATCGGACAAGTGAGTGCGAAAACTAAACACTTTTGGACGGATCTTGCACGATGCGAATAATAATCAGCGTTTCGCTTAAACAGCTATTGACGCAAGGCCGCGCGCTCTCTAAATACTCGCTTCGTTGGGCCCGTAGCTCAGTCGGTAGAGCAACTGACTTTTAATCAGTGGGTCGCAGGTTCGATTCCTGCCGGGCTCACCAACAATTTCAATGACTTAGCAGAATTTCTCCTTCAGCAGCGTCTGAAATCGCGAGTTTTTGGGACCATTATTGGAACCATTTTTGCGTCACCTAAAGCCATTAGAAAATCATCAGATTAATCGGTTTACTTCGCCGAGCACTCGATACCGTCTCTTGAACAGCTCCAAATGCGGCAAACTAACCAATAACTGATCAAAACTTCCTGCCTCATTAGTGCAAAGAGGAGATCTCAGAAGAAAATAGCGCATTGTGTCTGTTGTTAAGCGCTACCGCACATACAGGACGGATCACAGGAACGATCCCTGTCAATTGCCGAAATTTGAACACCACATTCGTGGAGCGTTTCCTCCGTATTTCACCAACTTCGTTAACCCGGTTTTCTTGCCAACACCGTGGGCCTAAAAAGCGTGAAAAATATCAACAGAACACCTCGATTTTAATACTTATTATTTTATGTTTTTAGTTTAATTACGCCATAAATATTGCTTATAGTTACCCTATTTCAGCATATTTATATAAAATATTATGTATTTTTACCTTGTTTCGGTCATTTGAACACTTGGCAATTTGAACAACATAATCC
>JBPCVX010000336.1:0-6163 GCA_051010095.1 Hyphomicrobiales bacterium | reverse complement strand
ATGGGGATATCTGCCAGTGTAAATTCTGCATCCGCCACATGGCCTCCAGTATGCACAAGTTGGTCATCCAGGATGCCTATGTGTCTGGCCCATACGCCCAATGAAGCTTCTATTTCGTTCTTATTTGAAAAATCCGGGTTCTTGCGCACAAGAGCCTGAAATGCATAACGCCAAGAGTTGTTGAATTCGGTGGCCTGCCAATCCATCCATTTCTCTACAAGGGCGCGGGATTTTGAATCTCGGGGCAAAAGCTCTCCAGAGCCATATTCACCTGCGAAATAGCGAATAATTGTGTTTGATTCCCACAATACGAAATCGCCATCAATGAGTGTTGGAACCAACCCATTTGGGTTCAATGCCTGGTAGTGCTCGGTTTCGGTATTACCAAAACCTTCGCCCCATTCTTCTACTTCATAGCTAAGCTGAAGCTCGTCGCACGCCCATAAGACTTTGCGCACATTTATTGAGCTGGTCTTGCCGAGAACTTTCAACATTATGAATTTGCTTCGCTTCAGGCCAATACGCAAACCCAGTAGACCATGAGACCCCAATGAAAGAAAGCATGGTGGTTGACCCGCCCGCACCAACTGGTGCTCGACAACTTCTTGGTCTCGGTTATCACCTGATTGGTCTTTCACGCGGTTATAAGTGTCAAATCTCATCTTCATGGCCACGTAGGTTTAAAGCTGGTAGGTTGAATGGGCATGCTAAAAACTCAAAATCCAGCTGGGAGGATTAATAAATGCGTTCAATTTTTTTGGGCTGTTATGCCCCACATGCCGTTAAGGGTCTCATTGCAGGGTCTGATCGTGAGGCCGCGATTAAAGCATTACTAGCCAGTGTTGGCGGCACTCTTGAAAGTGTCTCGTTTACACGCGGCGAATTTGATGTTGCTGCAATTGTAGATGTTCCCGACTCAAACTCCGGGATGGGGCTGGCTATGGCCATCCAAGCAAGTGGAGCCTTTTCTAGAGTTTCAATTTTGGAAGAACTCGATATGGCTGCCGTAACAGCAGCGGCGCAAAAAGCAGCGGCTGTTTACGAGCCTGCAGGCTAGTTCTGCAAAAAACACTCTCCCTGGCGTCAATAGAAAAACACGTCGCCAGGGCGAACAAGCCTTTCACCAAAATTCGCTTCTGACAAATTCAGTAAATTTCGCGCAGTAGCCGCTGGAGATAGTCCAACTCCAGACGTGGCCGGTCAGGCTTTGAATAGCGATCGCGCAAATCACGCAAGATTTCCTGAGCACGCTCTATCGCACGCTCTGTGGGCACCATATTCTTGCGCTTGCCATATGTTTCATTATTTGCGCTGGGTCCAGGCCGGCCAAGAGGGTCAACATCTTCGCCTTCGGGCCCAGTTTCTTCGTGCCGCCCCATCGCGCCTTGCGCACCGGTTCCCTGACGCATCATTTCATTGGCCATATGCTGGGCACCCTGGCGCAAATTTTCCATGGCGCGGCCTTGCTGGCCAAGAGCAGATCCGCTGTCATTACGCCCTAGAGAACCTTCAGCCCCCTGCATTTCGCCATGTGCGTCACCCAATGATTGCGGCGGGTTTACGCCACGATTGCGCAAAGCATCCATCATTTCTTTCAACATCTCACCAAGCTCGCCCTGACGCCGGGCCAGTTCCCGCGCGGTTTCACTACCTTCGCCTGATTGTTGACCGCGCTGGCCGCGTTGTCCTTGTTGGCCTTGGCCTTGTTGCTGACTGCCCTGCGGCATGCGCATAGTTTCGTCCATCAGCTCTTGCTGCTTGCGCATCAGTTCGCCAAGTTGCTGTAGCGATTTTGCTGAAGGCGAATTTCGCATTTGCCCACGTTTGGTCATCATGCCAGGGCGCATATTTTCCATCAGCCGTTCAAGCTCAGAAAGCAGTTTCTGCGCGGCATCGCGCGAACCTTGCTTTGCTAATTTCTCAATCTGATCCATCATCTTTTGCAGATCTTTGGACGTGATCGTCTGGTCTGGATTGAGGGGCTGTTGTTGTTGGCTCAATTGCCCTTCTTCCATGCGACGCTGCATTTCGCGGGCCATTTCGCGCATAAAGCGTTCCATTGCCTTGCGCATTTTATCCATCAAGCGGGCGATCTCTTCAGGTGGCGCATTTTCTGCCAGCGCTTTTGCGAGTTGTTGGCGAATTTTGCGCAACTCCCGTTCAGCGACGGAGAGATTTCCATCTTCAATCGCCAATGCAATTTCCCACAATAGATCGACGACCGGAACCAAATCCTTGTCTGACTTGGCATTCATCATGGCTTTGTGGGCCGCCCTTAAGCCAAGGTAGACGCCACTGCGACGAATGAGGCCATCCGGGTAGATCAGAAAAGCATCAATGACATCTGAAACTTTGGTGCTGTTTTGTAAATTTCGCACGAGGTTTCGCCGCTGTTCGATAACCGCGCGAGCAAGAGGTTCATTAAACTGCCGTTCCGGTAGAATAAACCGTGCCGGTGCATTTTCATGGGTTGATGCCTGCCCCGCTGCGTCACGCGCGGTAAGCGTCATTTCGACAGCAAGGCCAGCCCACGGATGAGCGGTCAAATCGCGGAATACTTCACCTTTTGCATTCCGCGGATCAACGCGCGGCAGGTCGACAGTAAACTCAGGTGCTGGAAAATGTTCGCTTGCAAGGCCACGCGCAGCTTCTGATTCCATCGCATCCTTGGAAAGGGTAATCGTAGCATCAACACCGGTTACGCCGTAGTCGTCGGAGGTCTCATACTTGAAATTAAGTGTGCTCTCGCGCGCAGCACCAATGTCTGAAACCTTGATCTGTGGCGGATTATCGTCAATCAGGCCAAATGCCCATTGCGCAATGACATCTTCACCATCAAACAAGGTAATCTGTTGCGGTCGCGATAAAGCGGTTTTCAATTCAAACACCTGTGGTGTGCTGTCGTCTGAAAGTTTGGCAAGGTCCTTGGCTGTGAATTCTATCTCACCATTTTCCGCCGGTTTGCCGTGGCCACTCGCTTCAAACTTCAGCAATGGCGCTTCAACACCGTTCAAACGCATCAGCAATGTGCTGTTCACGGGCACTTCAACAACGGGCGCATTTTCCGGCAATGGCTTGTTGCGATCAAACTGACCGCGCGCAAGAAAAACTGGCGCTTTGCCAGTGTAACCAGGAGGAGCCACCCAGGCGTCCATAAAAACCGGCGCTGACGCGCGCTCAGCAGGCACCAGCGATGCTTTGATACGGTCTGGCACATCGGACCAGGTGAGAATGCCAATCGCACCAACCGCCATGAGCAAGCCGTAGCGCAGCGCATATGGATCGCGCGCTGCGAGTTTTGATCTTGGCCACCCTGCTTTTAATCCCGCAATAAGCTTTGCCAAGCGGGCCTTATGGGCCTGCCACAAGGTCAGGCTCGCAGGGTCTTCGGGTTCCCCCGCAATGTCATCGCGGTAAGCACTTGCAGGGCGGTGGGGCACACCAGAGGCTTTTTCAATCCGCCTGAGTGCCGCCTCATCACTTGCCTTGTGAATTTGGAAAACGGGCCGCAGAGCATAGCCGAACGCGACGAGAAATAGGCCCAGAACAGCAAAATGTACTAAGCGTGGCAGTAATTCAAACACACCCAAAAATGTGAGAAGCAGAAAGATACCGCCAATGCATACGGCAGGAAATGCTGCATCCCATAGTGCTTCCCAAAAAAGCACACGCTTTGCACGCCTCATTTTCCCTTGAAGCACAGTATCCGGCTCTTTGTTCGCGCGCAGATCAACCATAATGAGAAAATACTAGCATGATTGGGCGAAATTGCAGCACGGTCATTTTACACAATTCCACATCATGGTGTCACGCTTGTGTGACGAAAACCCGTGATCACGTCTGCCAGCTGGCAATCTCATCAAGCCCCAAAAGCTCGTCATAGGTTTTTCTGGGGCGAATAACTGAAAACGCACTCCCATTCACCATAACTTCGGGCACCAAAAGCCTTGAATTATAAGTTCCCGACTGAACCGCCCCATAAGCTCCTGCTGTTAAAAATGCCAGCATTTCGCCACGCTGTGCATCGGGCAAATCGCGGCTGCGGGCCAGATAATCACCTGTCTCACACACCGGACCCACAATATCCCCGTAGACCTGAGGTTTGTTCTTGGTCAATTCGTCGACGGGCCAAACATCGTGATATGCATCATAAAGTGTGGGGCGGATTAAATCGTTCATCGCACCATCGGTGATCAGAAATGTCTTTTCGCCAGCAGGCTTGGAATAAATAACGCTGGTGACAAAGATGCCCGCATTCCCAGCAATCATACGTCCTGGTTCAAAAACCAGTTTGCACCCTAAATGGCCAACGGTTTTCTTCACCATTGCAGCATATTCGTCAGGGTGCGGGGGAATGTCATTGGTGCCGCGATAGGGCACGCCTAGGCCACCGCCCATATCCAAATGGTCGATTTCATGACCATTGGCGCGCAACCGCTCCACCATTTCTGCCATCAAGGTATAGGCCTGCGTATAGGGCTCCAGATCGGTAATCTGACTGCCAATATGCATATCAATGCCCGAAATTTTTAGACCAGGCAGATGTGCTGCATAATCGTAAACCTCTTCGGCACGCTCGTAGGAAATACCAAACTTGTTATCTGCTTTGCCAGTGGTGATTTTTTCATGGGTCTTGGCATCAACATCCGGGTTTACGCGAATAGAAACCTTCGCAGTCTTTCCCATGGAAGACGCCACTTCTGAGAG
The DNA here is from genome assembly GCA_051010095.1 of Hyphomicrobiales bacterium. Taxonomy (GTDB): domain Bacteria; phylum Pseudomonadota; class Alphaproteobacteria; order Rhizobiales; family CAJQND01; genus CAJQND01. The sequence continues at coordinate 1,456 of JBPCVX010000336.1, read as the reverse complement.
CAAGGCGAGCTCTGGCTCAGATTCCACATTGAAACAACTAATGCCCACTTCCAGGCCTAAGCGCATTTCACGTTCAGTTTTGCCAACACCAGAAAAGACTATTTTTTCAGGCGCAATGCCCACCGCTAGGGCGCGATGCAACTCACCCTCAGACACCACGTCGGCACCAGCACCCAAATCGCCCAGGGTCTTCACAACCGCCAGGTTAGAATTGGCTTTCATGGCATAACACACCATGCGGTCGGTGCCTTCAAAAGCCTGGTCAAAAACCTGATAATGACGAGATAAGGTGGCATCTGAATAGCAATAAAACGGCGTTCCCACCGCCTTTGCGATCTCAGCGAGGCTCACATCCTCGGCGTGCAGCACGCCCTGCTTATAAGTAAAATGATGCATAGTGCCCGCCCGGTTAGATGATCGGGTCGAGTACGAACTCGTCGTCCTGTTTGCTACCTTCTTCGTAGCCAGGAGGAGGCTCCAGATCGCCACGGCGCCCACACGCGCCCAAGCCAAAAGCGGCAACCAATAGAGTAATTATGAAAAGCCTGGACAAACGCACCAGCACAATCCTTTCAAAACCTTAAGTCAGATACATATACTAAATCGCACACCTTGTCAGGCCTTTAAAGCCTCTTTCCAACGAGCGGCTTCGCGGCGCACATTTTCAGGAGCAGTGCCGCCCAAACTGGTGCGCGTGGCGACTGAGTTTTCAACACTGAGCACAGAGAACACATCATCTGTGATTTTATCATTCACGCCCTGCATATCTGCAAGGGAAAGCGCTTCCAGCCCGCACCCCTTCTCTTCCGCCAACGCCACCAACGCACCGGTCACATGATGCGCATCGCGGAAGGCAAGGCCTGCTGCCCGCACCAACCAATCCGCCAAATCAGTTGCAGTAGAAAATCCACTCGCAGCGGCCGCATGCATGTTTTCACGATTTGGCTCTAAATCCTCAATCATGCCTGCCATGGCCGCCAATGCCAGCGAAAGACTGTCAAAGGCATCAAAGGCGGGTTCTTTGTCTTCCTGCATGTCTTTTGAATAGGTCATGGGAAGCCCCTTCATCACCACCATCAACGATGTGAGAGCCCCCAGAATGCGGCCCACTTTGGCGCGTACCAATTCAGCCGCATCCGGATTGCGCTTTTGAGGCATGATAGAAGAGCCGGTGGAAAATCCATCTGAAAGCCGCACAAACTTGAACTGTGCAGATGACCAGATCACTTGCTCTTCTGCCAACCTTGAGAGATGCACAGCACAAATTGATGCAGCACTCAGGCTCTCCAGCACAAAGTCTCTATCTGCCACCGCATCCATGGAATTGCGCGCAGGGCCATCAAACCCCAAAACCTTTGCGGTTTGCTCGCGGTCAATCGGAAAGCTCGTGCCTGCAAGCGCTGCCGCCCCCAAAGGGCTTAAATTCAACCTCTTGCGCGCATCAACAAAGCGACTT
>JBPCVX010000335.1:0-2693 GCA_051010095.1 Hyphomicrobiales bacterium | reverse complement strand
TTTTCCCGTCGAATACATCAAACCTTGCTTACATGGCTCGGCGCGAGATCGCCTCTGAAGGAAAACGGTTAATCGCGCAAGAGGCGGCAAAACTTATTCCAAACAACGCCTCACTTTTTATAAACATTGGCACCACAACTGAGCAGGTCGCCCACGCACTACGGGGGCACCAAGATCTCATTGTTGTCACGAATAATTTGAATGTTGCGGTCATTCTTTCGAATGCTCCCAAGATTGAATTGGTAATAGCAGGCGGGACTGTGCGCAAATCAGATGGTGGAATTGTTGGCGCTGCGACCATCGATCTAATAAGGCAATTCAAGGTGGATTTTGCCATAATTGGCGCTTCGGCAATCGATGAGGATGGCGCTTTACTCGATTTTGATTATGGAGAAGTTCGGGTTGCCCAAGCGATCATGGCGCAAGCGAGGCGCAAGATACTTGTTGCGGACTCCACAAAGTTTGAACGTCGGGCACCCGTACATATTGGGCGCCTTGCCGACATTAACGTTCTGATCACGGACACTACTCCGCCTAAAGAAGTTTCAGATCTCATTGACGCGGTCGGCACCGAGTTAATCATCGCCAGCGCGAATGTGGCCAATGCTCAGAGCGTTGACCGATGACAGATAAGACAACAAATGAAGGTGCCAAGGATCACTTAATTTACGATATTCTCGTTATCGGTGGTGGAATTAATGGCGCTGGCATTGCGCGCGATGCCGCAGGCCGCGGATATTCTGTATGTCTTTGTGATGCATCCGATTTTGGCGGAGGCACGTCATCGGCGTCCACGAAACTCATCCATGGCGGATTGCGTTATCTTGAGCATTATGAATTTCGATTGGTACGAGAGGCTCTCAAAGAACGCGAAACACTCTGGAAGATTGCTCCGCATATCATATGGCCGATGCGTTTTGTCCTACCATACCATAAAGGTCTGCGACCAGCCTGGATGCTGCGCCTTGGCTTGTTTTTGTATGATACGCTGGCCCCTGGCCAAATACTACCTGGCACCAGAAGGGTCGATCTCAAACATGACGAGACGGGCGCACCACTTAAGTCAAAATTCAACACGGCCTTTGAATATTCTGATTGTTGGGTCGAAGATTCCAGGCTTGTCATATTGAATCTTCGCGACGCGCATGAACACGGCGCCAAAATACTCCCTCACACCCGGGCTGAAAACGCTCATTACGACAACGGTGTATGGAGTGCGGTACTTACGCATTCTCCCTCACAAACAAAGACAACGATAAAGGCTAGAACAATTGTCAATGCCGCAGGCCCATGGGTAGATGAGGTCTTGAAGTCAGTTTTTGGCCGCAACAATGCCGCTAATGTGCGGCTCGTGCGCGGCAGCCATATTGTCATTCGCAAAAAATTTGAGCATGAACGAGCCTACATTTTCCAAGGAATAGATGGTCGGGTTGTATTCGCAATTCCTTATGAACATGACTACACACTGATTGGCACAACAGATGTCGAACATGGTGATGGTATGCAACCCCCTAAAATCACACCAGACGAACTGAAATATTTATGCACTCTCGCTAGTGACTATTTCAAATCACCAGTAACAAGTGATGATGTGGCGTGGACGTATTCCGGAGTGCGTCCGTTGTTTAACGACGGCGCAACAAAAGCCCAAGATGCGACGCGAGACTATGTCATTCGCCGAGACAAGCACGTTGGTGAAGGCACCTTGATCAACATATTTGGCGGCAAAATTACAACTTATCGCAAACTCGCCGAAGCTCTTCTTGATGAAGTCGGTAGTCTTATTGGCAAGAAACGGGGGGCTTGGACGTCAAAAGCATGCCTGCCAGGTGGTGATTTCGATGTGCGGGGATTCGATAAGCTCGTGGGCGAATACCACACACTGTTTTCGTTCGTTCCTAAAGACGTCTTAGCGAGATGGGTGCGTCTTTACGGAACGCAATCCGCCGAAATGGTGAAAGACGCAAAATCGCTGGGTGATCTAGGCGAAGATTTTGGCCATGGCCTGTACGAAGCAGAAGTGCGCTATCTTCTCAATATGGAATGGGCGCATTGTGCGGAGGATGTTCTTTTCCGCCGCACCAAGCTCGGTATCCGCATGAGCAAAGAAGCAATTGAGCATCTCGATGTTTGGATTACAAAGAATAATCTGTAAAATTCCAAAGCTAACATTTTGACTAGCGGCGACGATACTTCACGATCTGTTAAACTGCGAAAAGAAGCTCAAGCTTACTTGAAAAGCCTTTGAGTCGTTTCTGGCCGATAGAGTTAAACGAAACATCAGGGTTTCCCACCATCAGGTCAGCAACAGTGCGCGACACCATAATCTGACCACGCTCTGCTTGGTTCATTATGCGGGCAGCGAGATTAACATTAACACCGCCAATATCATCCTCTCTCAGCTCAATTTCACCGGTGTGGAGTCCCGCGCGAAGCCCAATGCCAACTTCTCCCATCTTCGCCAAAACTAGCTTTGCGCACTCAACTGCGCGACCTGGACCATCAAAAGTTGCTAAAATTCCGTCACCGGTATTTTTGACGATACGCCCCCGATAGAGAGTGACACTTTCCTGCGAAATAGCATCGTGCCGATCAATCAAACCCCTCCATACGCCATCACCCAGTTTTTCAATCAAGTCAGTTGAACCAACAATGTCGGTGAATAAAATCGTTGCAAGAGCCCGGTCTGGGTT
>JBPCVX010000334.1:0-9798 GCA_051010095.1 Hyphomicrobiales bacterium | reverse complement strand
CGGCCCTTCATAATCGACATAACCCCGCCGCCCCCTTCACCCTCATCGCGTTTCCAGGGGGTGCGCTCAAAGCAGCCGGGTTGGTCTTTCGCTTTCACGGTTTCTGCCAACTCGTCCTCAAGCGCTTCAAAACGTGCGCAAATATCATCGCGCAGAGTTTCAAACCAGGCGCGGGCTTTTTGTTTTTCAGGCTCAAGACGGGTGTGTATATCGATATCGCTCATGGAGAGGGTGTAGCCAATGGATTAGCGGGCGGAAAGCCGTTTGTTTGCCGCAGGGCCTCGCCTACGACCATAGCGCAGGATACTGCCACATTCAGCGAACGAGCATCAGGCGCCATAGGAATTTTCACCCGAGCGTCTGCAATATCATGAACATCTTGCGGCACACCTGCACTTTCGCGTCCCAGCAGGAGGATATCATCTTGATCAAATTCACATTCAGTATAATTTTCAGCACCTTGGGTCGTGAGAAGCACAATACGCGCGCCACCTTTTTGGCCCATGAACGCGCCAAAACTATTGTGCCTCACCACCTCGACATGGCGCAGATAGTCCATGCCCGACCGGCGGAACTGTTTTTCAGACCACACAAAACCGGCGGGCTCAATAATGTGAACTTCAAGAGATAAGCACGCAGCAAGCCTTAGGATTGTACCGGCATTTTGAGGAATATCAGGCTGATATAACGCTAACGAAACCATATGATCCTCCAGAGCGGGTCAATTCACGTGCCTACATGCCATATGTTGAAAAAGCCCTGCGGCACCTTGCCCTATGATTAGAAAGCTTCCAATCTCTAGACATTCTGGGCCCGTAATGCCAAAACAACCAGCAAGATTCACAATTGAATTTGCGCTATGTTATCCCATCGGGGAATTGAGGGATTCGGTGCATTTTTGTGAGTTTATACGGACCGATTAGTCCTGAAAGGGAACACACTGTGACGACAATCGATAATGATGACGCAAACCGGCGCGATTTTCTCTACATCGCCACCGGTGCTGTAGGCGCGACCGGCGCTGCATTAGTGGCATGGCCGCTGATCGATCAAATGAACCCGGATGCTTCGGTGAAGGCCCTGGCATCGGTAGAGTTTGATCTGGCGCCGATTGAAGAGGGACAAGCTGTCACCATTAAATGGCGCGGAAATCCGGTATTTATCCGGCACCGCACGGCCAAGGATATTGAAGAGGCAAAAGCGGTTCCGCTTGATCAGCTTCCCGATCCGATTGCGCGCAACGACAATGCCGCAGACGATGCGCCAGCCACCGATATAAACCGGGTGGTGGACGGCAAAGAGAAATTTCTCGTGATGCTTGGCGTGTGCACGCACCTTGGTTGTGTGCCAATTGCTGATGCCGGTGAATATGATGGCTGGTTCTGCCCATGCCATGGTTCGCACTACGATACAGCCGGACGCATCCGCAAAGGTCCCGCACCGACCAATCTGCAGGTGCCGCCTTTCAGCTATATCTCCGATACAAAAATTCAAATCGGCTAAGGGAGACCAATATGTCTGGACATTCTACCTATGAGCCGAAAAATCCGGTCGTAAAGTGGTTCGATAAACGGCTTCCACTCGTTTCGGTTGGGCACGAGTTTCTAACTTTTCCAACGCCAAAGAACCTGAGCTATTTCTGGACCTTTGGCGCCATTCTGACCATGTGCCTAATGGTGCAGATCATCACCGGTATCGTTTTGGTGATGCACTACACACCTCATGTTGACATGGCGTTTAATTCAGTCGAGCACATCATGCGCGATGTGAACTATGGCTGGATGCTCCGCTATATTCATGCGGTCGGCGCATCGATGTTCTTCATCGCCGTTTATATCCATATGCTGCGCGGGCTGTATTACGGTTCGTATAAGGCACCACGCGAGATCCTGTGGATCCTCGGCGTCATCATTTATCTGCTGATGATGGCAGCTGGTTTCATGGGTTATGTGCTTCCCTGGGGTCAAATGAGCTTCTGGGGCGCTAAGGTTATTACCAATCTGTTTGGTGCCATTCCGTTTGTTGGCGAAACCATCGTCACATGGCTGTGGGGCGGCTTTTCGGTTGATAATCCAACACTGAACCGCTTCTTCTCTCTGCACTATCTTCTGCCGTTTATGATCTTGGGCGTGGTGGTGCTGCACGTATGGGCGCTGCATGTTGGCGGAAACAACAACCCTACCGGGGTATCGGTAAAATCTGAGCAAGATACAATTCCCTTCCATCCCTACATGACCATGAAGGACGGATTTGCGGCATGTTGTTTCATGATCTTGTTTGCCTTCTTTGTGTTCTATCAGCCAAACTATCTTGGTCACCCGATCAACTATGTTCCGGCAGATCCGCTGGTCACGCCAGCGCACATTGTGCCTGAGTGGTACTATCTCCCCTTCTACGCCATCCTGCGCTCCATCCCCGATAAGCTGATGGGTGTTATTGCAATGTTTGGTGCGATCATTGTGTTGTTCTTCCTGCCATGGCTGGACACATCGAAAGTGCGCTCAGCCAAATACCGGCCAATTTTCCGCCAATGTTTCTGGCTGTTGGTGATTGTATGTTTGGCACTTGGGTATGCTGGTTCACAGCCTGCTGAAGGCATCTGGCTCACCATTTCACAGCTTGGAACAGCTTATTACTTCGCCTTCTTCCTGATCATCTTACCGGTGGTCGGATTGATAGAAAATCCAAAACCACGACCGGCGTCGATCTCGGAAGACGTGCTCAAACAGTCGGAACCCGCGGGCGATGAAGCGCCGCAGCCGGCAGAGTGATGTGGCAAATGCGTGAATTCAGGAACGATAAAATGAGAACTTTCTTAAAACTCATCGTTGCAGCAGGCATTGCCGTTTCAGCAGCAACTGGGCTGGCATATGCAGCGGGCGATGTTAAGCCAGCGAAAAAGGTCGATTTTTCCTTTGAAGGCCCGTTCGGTGCTTTTGATCGTGGCCAATTGCAACGCGGATATCAGGTCTATCTGGAAGTGTGTGCGGCATGCCACTCGATGAACCTGCTGGCTTACCGAAATCTTAGCGAAAAGGGTGGTCCGGAGTTTCCTGCAGAGCAGGTTAAGGCATTCGCCGCTGCTGCTGAGGTGACCGCTGGCCCAAACGATGAAGGCGAAATGTTTGAACGCCCAGGCATTCCTGCAGACCGTTTTGTTGCCCCCTTCCCGAACGAACAGGCGGCACGGGCATCGAATGATGGCGCATACCCACCTGACCTTTCGCTGCTGGCGAAGGCGCGCGCTGGATATCACGGTATTATCAATCAACTGATCCAGGGTTCTGGCGGGCCAGAGTATATTTATTCCGTGCTCACCGGTTACCAGCAGCCTGATGCAGAGCATGCCAAGGATGCCCCAGAAGGCAAGCACTTCAACCCTTACTACGAGAACGGCCCCTGGATTTCCATGGCAGCGCCACTTAGTGATGACCAACTGGAATATTCAGACGGCACGCCGGCAACTGTAGACCAGATGTCAAAAGACGTTTCTGCATTCTTGATGTGGGCGGCTGAGCCGCATTTGGAACACCGCAAGCAGATGGGTTTCAAAGTTATGATCTTTCTGATCATTCTCGGCTTCCTTCTTTATCTCACCAAGCGCAAAATTTGGCGTGACGTGCATTAGGAAAGAAACAATCATCAACAAAAACCCGCTCGTTTGAGCGGGTTTTTTTGTGATCAAAAAATACTGAATACGTGTTTTTGTTTGCAACCATATGAGCGAGATGAAACACTTTATGGTGGTTTGGCAAATGGGGGAATTGACGGCATGACGGCAAGTGTACTCGGCATTATCGGGGGCTCAGGTTTCTATGGTCTAGAGATGGATAATTCACGCCTGGAAGAGATTAAAAGCCCTTGGGGAGATCCATCCGGGCCGGTGCGGTTGGGCGAGATTAACGGGCTTCCCGTGGCGTTTATTGCCCGCCACGGCAAAGGCCACACAATCCCGCCTACGCACATAAACTACCGCGCCAATATCGATGCTCTCAAGCGCGCCGGCGTCACCGATCTTGTTTCTGTATCGGCGTGTGGTTCATTTCGAGAAGAGTTGCCACCGGGCATGTTTGTTATGGTCGATCAATTCATCGACCGCACATTTGCACGCGAGAAGAGTTTCTTTGGGCCCGGGTGTGTTGGTCATGTATCGGTCGCCCATCCAGTAAGCTCAGGCCTGGTAGAATTGGTCGCCAAGGCGGCGGCTGCGGAAGGTGTCGCCCACAAAGTGGGAGGCACGTATCTGGTGATGGAGGGGCCACAATTTTCGTCCCTGGCCGAAAGCCACCTTTACCGCACTTGGGGGTGCGATGTTATCGGCATGACCAATATGCCCGAAGCCAAACTCGCCCGCGAGGCCGAAATTTGTTATTGCACGATTGCCATGGTGACGGATTTCGATAGCTGGCACCCAGATCACGGCGAGGTTGATGTACCCTCGATATTAAAAGTTATGCAGCAAAACTCAGAAAACGCAGCAAAGCTCATTACCCGACTGGCGAGCGATTTTCCAAAAACCCATCCCCCCTGCCCAGATGGTTCAGATAAAGCCCTAGAGTTCGCAATAATAACAGCGCCCGAAGCGCGTGATCCGGCATTGGTGGCCAAACTTGATGCTGTTGCAGGAAGAGTGCTGATTTAAGTTTTCGACAGGATGTAAAAGCAGCTTTTTCCCGCAAGAAAAAAGAGTAAACTGCCGTTTGGCGTTGAAAACAGGTGAGGAAGTATAGATGAAAAAATTACTAGTCTCTTTTGCCGCCGCGGCGATGGCGCTCAGCGCGTCGCTTGCACAGGCAGATGACCCAACTAAGGTTGGGTTTGTGTATGTTGGCCCGGTAGGGGACCATGGCTGGACATACCGTCACGATATTGGCCGAAAAGCTGTTGAAAAGGAATTCGGCGACAAGGTGAAAACCACCTACGTTGAAAGCGTGCAGGAAGGCGCTGATGCGGAACGGGTTATCCGTGAATTAGCAGCTGCGGGCAACGACATTATTTTCACCACATCGTTTGGCTATATGAACCCGACAGTGAAAGTGGCCAAGCAGTTTCCAAATGTAAAGTTTGAGCACGCGACCGGTTATAAACGTGGCAAGAATGTTTCGACATATTCTTCGCGGTTTTATGAAGGCCGATACGTTTCCGGCATTCTTGCAGGCCGCATGACAAAATCAAATGTGATCGGTTACATCGGGTCTTTCCCGATCCCTGAAGTGGTGCGTGGAATCAATGCATTCACCATCGCCCTTCGCAAAGTGAACCCTGAAGCGACGGTGAAAGTTGTGTGGGTGTCATCTTGGTATGACCCCGGCAAAGAGGCCGATGCTGCAAAAGTACTCATCGACCAGGGCGCGGACGTTATCTTGCAGCACACTGACTCAACTGCACCACTGCAAACCGCACAAGCCGCTGGCAAACTTGGCATTGGCCAGGCTTCCGACATGGCGCAGTTCGCACCGAAGGCTCAGCTCACGGCGATCATCGACAATTGGGACGGTTACTATGTCGACCGCGTAAAGGCTGTGATAGATGGCTCTTGGAAGTCTGAAGACGTCTGGGGCGGCATTGATAGCGGCATGGTGGAAATGGCACCATTTAATGAGGCCATTCCCGATGACATCAAAAAAGAAGCACAGGACGCATTGGACGCCATTAAATCTGGCAAGCTTCACGCCTTTGCCGGCCCTATCAAAAAACAAGATGGATCCATGGCCGCCAAGGAAGGCGAAAACATTGACGACAAGACCCTGCTCGGCATGAACTTCTATGTAGAAGGGGTGGAAGGCAAACTTCCCAACTAAAACAAGGCTTTTGGGGCGGCGCATGTGCCGCCCCACACATTAAAAGGACTTTTTCGCAAATGGACCTGCGCAAAGGCTTCGATCTGAAGCGCTATATCCGTACGATTCCGGATTATCCCAAGCCCGGAATCCTATTCCGCGACATCACGACATTGCTTGCCAATCCGCATGGCTTTCGCGCCTGCGTGGACGAACTTATGTGGCCGTTTCTCGAAGTTGAGATCGACTATGTGGTAGGGATTGAGGCACGTGGATTTATTCTCGGCGGCGCGGTGGCCCACGAGCTTGGACGTGGATTTGTGCCCATCCGCAAGAAGGGCAAACTGCCGTGGAAGGTGATCGGGCGCGAATATCAGCTCGAATATGGTGTTGACCGGGTTGAGATACACGCAGACGCCATTAAAAAGGGCGACAAGGTTTTGCTGATTGACGACTTGATTGCCACTGGCGGAACAGCCGAGGCCGCGGCTGAGTTAATCAAAGATTCAGGTGGTGAAATCGTTGCCGCCGCATTCGTGGTTGATTTGCCCGATTTAGGCGGCGCAGAGCGGTTGAAAAAATCCGGCGTAAAAATGCATACCCTCGTCGAATTTGAAGGTGACTAACCAACATGGCGTCCACTGAACTTCTGCTGCAATTTTTCGCAGCCACCATCCTGTTCGCAATTTTACCCGGCCCAGCGCTCATGTATGTGACCGGACAAACCCTTGCCTCTGGTCGCTCCGGGGGATTTTTGGCATCAATTGGCCTTCATATGGGCGGGCTGGTGCATGTGTTGGCCGCCGCGTTCGGGCTGGCAGCATTGTTGGCAGCTGTGCCAACCGCATACACGGTTTTGAAGTTCGTGGGCGCGGCCTATCTCGTATGGATTGGCATCTCCATGATCTACATGAAGGAAAGCCCGGCAAGCGCCCCCAAATTTAAACAGAAATCGAGCAAGCGAGCTTTCGTTGATGGCTTTATGGTTGAAGTGCTTAACCCGAAGACGGCTCTCTTCTTTCTGGCTTTCCTGCCCCAGTTCATTGACCCCGCAGCAGCGTTTCCAGTGTGGGTTCAATTTTTCATTCTCGGCTTCATCACCAACCTGTTTCTCTCAAGCGCTGATTTGGTGGCCGTGTTTTTCACAAGCTTCATCATGCGGCGACTGAAAGAATCCGGCCCCGGCAAAAAAATCGCCCAATGGGTGGCGGGCTCAATGATGATTGGCTTAGGAATCAATCTGGCCCTGAGCAAGGATTAAAATGGCCGATATTAAGCGTATCAAAACCGATAAGCGTATGAGTCAGGCCGTGATTCACGACGATCTTATCTGGCTGGCCGGTCAATGCGGTACGGCGGGAAAAACCATCACAGAGCAAACCAGGGAAGCTCTGGAGAAGGTCGAGCGAAGACTGGCAGAAGCTGGTTCTGACAAAACCAGAATTGTGAACACAACCATTTGGCTGGCAAACATCGAAGATTATGATGCAATGAATGCCGTGTGGGATGAGTGGATGCCAGAAGGTTTTGCTCCGGCACGTGCATGTGGGGAAACCCGTCTTGGCGGCGTTGGTTATGATATTGAGATCATCTGCGTCGCTGTCAAAAATCAGGCCCTGCAGGCAAGAAGCGCACGCTCTAAACTATTGATCCACCCCGCATTTGCACAATCGTGCTTGATGTGAAGGAAAGTACAAGCTCGCCATTTTGATTATGTCCCTGGCACAAGGCGGTGAGCATGCCCCAGCCAGGTTGCGAATTCATCTCGCGCTTATCCAAGATTTCTTGGGTGTATGAAATTGTATCGCCCATATAAACGGGCTTGGGCCAGCGCAAATCCACCATGCCAGGAGATATGCCAATATCGGCAATTGCAACGCCTTTCGCCCCGCGGCGGGCGCGTTCGGCCATGTTGAAATCTGCATAACACCGCATCCACATGCCGGCTGTTTGCCAGCCACTGGCGCAAAGCTTTCCAAAATGGCTTTCGCGCGCCGCCTCTTCGCTCGTATGAAAGGGCTGCGGATCATATTTTTCAGCATATGTCTTTATAAACTCAGCATCAAAAGAGCACGCGCCCAACTCAAACCGGGCACCAACGTCGAGGTCTTCATAAAAATCAACAAGAACACTCATGCCACAGGCTCCCGAACGGTCACTAATTGTGCCCCTTCAGTAATCGCCTTAACCTCTCCTGTTTGGTCGAAGATTTCCCAATGTACTTTAACAATACCCATAGAAGGCTTTGATTTAGACGTGCGCTTTTCCATGATCTCATAGCGCAGCGAAAGCACATCTCCTGGCCGCACAGGTCTGCGCCATTGCACAAACTCCAATCCAAACGAGCCCATGGACGCCATATTTTTGATAACGTGATCATAAATCATGCGCATCTGTATCGCGCATAAATGCCATCCCGAGGCAATCAAACCACCAGCAAACTTGTAGTCTTTTGCAGCCTCAGCGTCGGTGTGGAAGGGCAGCGGGTCATGCTGGCGGGCATACTCAACGATCTCCTCCGCTGTCACCTCATAGGCACCCACTTCGGCAGTTTCGCCAACCGGTATGTCTTCAAAATAGCGCATTCACCTCACCGGCTATACGTTGAACTTGAACAACAATACGTCACCGTCCTTCACGACATATTCTTTGCCTTCATCGCGCGCCTTGCCTGCATCTTTAGCGGCATTTTCACCGCCAAGCGACACATAGTCATCATAGGCAATAGTTTGCGCACGAATAAACCCACGCTCAAAATCAGTATGGATGACCCCGGCAGCACCCGGTGCTTTGGTGCCCAGTTTAACTGTCCAGGCGCGTGACTCCTTGGGCCCTGCAGTAAAATAGGTGATCAATCCGAGTAAATCATAACCCGCCCTGATAAGCCTGTTGAGGCCCGGCTCTTCAAGGCCGAGATCGCTCAGGTACTCGTTCTGATCATCTTCATCAAGCTGCGAGAGCTCAGCCTCAATGGCCGCAGAAATGATCACAACACCCGCGCCATCAGCTTCAGCCTTAGCTTTTACTGCGTCAGACAAGGCATTGCCCTCAGCGCTCGCTGTTTCCTCGACATTGCACACATACAATACAGGCTTTGTGGTGAGTAAGTTGAGCGCCTTCCACGCAGGAAGATCATCTTCGGAAATGTCAGCCAAGCGTGCGGGCTTACCTTCACGCAACAAGTCCATTGCCGTTTCCATTAGCGCCACGGAGGCCTTGGCTTCTTTATCGCCGCTGCGCGCCTTTTTCTCCAAGGGTGCAGCCCGGCGCTCAAGGCTTTCAAGGTCCGCGATCATCAATTCAGTTTCGACCACGTCCGCATCACGCACTGGGTCAATCGCGCCTTCCACATGGGTGATGTCGGAATCTTCAAAGCACCGCAGCACATGGGCAATCGCATCAACTTCACGAATATTGGCCAGAAACTGGTTGCCCAACCCCTCGCCCTTTGAGGCACCGCGCACAAGACCGGCAATGTCAACAAATGTCAGTCTTGTCGCGATCACTTCTTTAGACTTGGCAATCGCTGCAATCTTGCCCAAGCGTTCATCGGGCACCGGCACCTCGCCAACATTTGGCTCAATGGTGCAAAACGGATAATTGGCGGCTTGCGCTGCAGCCGTTTTGGTGAGCGCATTAAAAAGCGTGGATTTTCCCACATTGGGCAATCCGACGATGCCACATTTAAATCCCATTATTCTTGGCCTTTAAGATTTGAACAGATTTTTCAGCATATCCGCCAACGGACCGCGCTTTTCTTCTTTTGCTTCAGGTGCTGCCACAGGCTTGGCTTCAGGTTTGGATGCTTGTTGTTTGTTCTTTGGTTTGTGTTCGGTCTCCGGGTTGATCACCAAATGCACTTTGTTTTGAAATGTTGGCATATCACCACCAGCCAGCAGATCAGCATACCGGGCAACGCCATCGATCATCGGCTCCAGCCAGCCATGATCCGCCTTTGAAAAATCCTTCAACACCCATGAGAGCACTTGTTGCTTGTTGCCTGGATGCCCAATGCCCA
>JBPCVX010000333.1:0-35900 GCA_051010095.1 Hyphomicrobiales bacterium | reverse complement strand
ACTTGCTCTCCGCGCGCAAACCGATAAGCATCGCGCGGTCCCAGCCGTGCACCCGCACCCGCGGCATCTGCGGAAATATTCGTGTGCACATGTGTATCGCCGAAATACACTTCTGTTGGAAATCCCCGGTCCGCATATGGCGAATATGGGCGTCCCTTCGCGCCTGCATTTGTCAAGTCAGAAGACTCCAACGTCATTTGTGCGAGCGCCATAGAAGAAAAGAGCGTGGAAAACACAATCAAAGTAGTTCTGAGAAACATGAAGAAACACTCCATTCAAGGAAAGTAACGACTGTCTCGAATACTCTATGCGATCGAACTGATAGTCTAATCACATTTCGAATGCAGAGCTGTGTCATCGACCCGACGAGAATGTATATACTCTCCTCGTAAGCGTGATTTCAGTGAACGCCCGAAATCTGTCACAGTCAGAAGCTGTGTATTCACCATGCCAGTCCCAGGGTTCCCCAGTAGACTTTGCTCTCAAAACGCCTCTTTGCGCCAAATTCATGCAAATATTTGAACTTAAAGGACACCGCAGTGGTGCCAATGCGTGTTGAATAGTTGACCACGGGACCTGCACCGAACACGCGGGCCTTAAGTGTTGTTGCGCCAGTTACTCTTTGAATATTCTGCGCGCCGACACCACTATCGTTCGCAAGTTGCTGATAGGCATAAAACGTTCCGCCAAACGTCAAACCATTGGCCAGATGTTGGGCCGCTGTGCCTTCAAAATGGAATTCTGGAGCTGTTTGATAGTTGGTTTTATCGTTCTTGGTGTTAATCGTCACGCCAGCCGCTGCTGATACGTCGATACCAGTTTGGGGGTCGAAATACGTGAATGCCAAGGTGGGGTCGACACCAAACCTGTTCTTGCCAACTCTCAAAGCATCAATGGTTCTGGCACGAACGTCGATTGTCGCTGTTGAGTACTTTCCCGTTGGAAAATAAATCGGCATGGAAAGCGAATAGTGAAGTTTGCCATCGTGCCACCCAATTATCGGATTGATGCTTAAATCGCCCTGCCCTGATTCTTTATCTTGCGCACTCAAAAGACCGGGAAAAGCGCCTCCTAACACACCAGAATAATCCATCTTGGCTTTTGCGAATGGCATGTTGACATTCAGCCCGACGCTACCGCCAAACAACGTGTCGGGAAAAACCATTGTGCCGTTGAACTTGTAGACAAAGGCGTCAAGCTTTGGGTTGCGCACAGCAACGCCTCCAATTGGTATGACCGGAGCTTTAGCCGTGAAGTAGTAAATGTCATTGTTCCAGTAGATACCGGGAGGCGGCACGATACCGGCGAAAAGATCCCGCGATCCCAGCTGATAGAGACCAAAGCCGCCTTCAACCGCTTGCGCAGGTCGGCAGGTCGCACAAACAAGAATAAACACCAGTCCCAGCAGACACTTCACATCCCAGCCAATTCAAAAATTTGCACTTTTGATCAAAAACGAACGTAATCGAACATCGATCTATGGGCAAGCTTGTTCTCGGCATCCGAAAAGCGGCTGCTCTGCGCCGCGCGCTAGTGCCAAGGATCCGCGAATTATTTTTTGACAGGCCTTTTCTCGAAGGCAGGAAGACCTTCGGGAATATGGTGAAACGTTTGCTCATCACATGTGAAAATTGCCACTTGCGCTTTGAAAACCGTCGGGTCGTCCAGCGTACCGACTTTCACAATCATCGAGTTCGGCCTGGATGGACTGCGCGACCCAATACCGGTTCCGCAATTTGCGCAGAAATGCCGATGAACGGGCTTTTCAAGATCATCGCGTGCAAAATCTGAAACGCTGCCTTTGGTATAGGCGAAATCATCAAGCGCAAAAACCATAACAACATTTGGATTTCCACCTGTGATGTATTGGCATTCGCGGCAATGGCATTGAAAGGCCGCTTCCGTATCTCCATTAATTTCATAACGAATATTGCCGCAATAACATCCCCCGGTCGCTTTCATTCTTTCTGACCCTTTGCAATTGTGTTTGCTGAATTTTCTATACCAGCATTCCGCGCGCCGCGACTGGTATCACCTCTGCAATCTCATCGCCGCGTACAGCCACCACCTGGTCAACCATGTTAACGGCAACACACACATGGTTCGGAATCACGCGCACCACTTCCCCAACCGATGGTTTTCTGTTGCACGCGGCTAAATCGAGAAAACCATGTTCCTCGGCAAATTTATGAATGCACGCCTTGGGATGTTCCAATATCAATCCATAACCATCCAGACCGCCACTGTCTGAAGTCAGTGTTTTCGAGCCCGCATCCAGAATGCCGCGATCTTCTCCGCCACGGCTTACAACGCTGGTATAAACCTGGAAGGCGCAATCTTTCAGCGATGCAACGCCAGCTTCAATCGTCATGAGGTCATTGAAGATGCACGTGCCAGCCCGATGCTCGGTGGCGCCATTTAACTTGCCTATGTTCACAAAGTTTGGCGTGCCGCCAGTTGAAACAATGTCTGCAGACACACCCAAAGAGGAAAGCCCGTCAGACACTTCATCAAAGAATGTCTGCGTTCGCGTCCAGCCATCGAGAGGCGGGTAAAAAAGCAACCCAGCAAGATTGAGCCAAGGGTCGTCTTTGATAATTTGAGCAAGTGCCAGGGCTTCACGCGGCGTCTCAACGCCCGCCCGATGTTGTCCGGTATCACACTCAATCATCACATCGAGAATGCGGTCAGCTTCTTGCGCAGCACCAGAATAAGCAGCGAGAGAAACCGGATTATCAGCGCACACTTTTAGCGCTAGTCGCCTTTGCAGTGCGGCAAGCCGGCCACATCGCGCAGCGCCCAATAGATTTGTTGCGATAACAATATCATCTATCCCTGCATCCGCCATAACCTCGGCTTCCCCGAGCTTTTGGCAGGTAATACCCTGTGCCCCCGCATCAATTTGCTTTTTTGCCAGGACCGGAGATTTGTGCGTCTTAATGTGTGGCCTGTTGGCAACGCCCGCGTCCTCACACCGTTTCTGGGCACGCGCTATGTTTGCTTCTACAACATCAAGATCAATCACCGGACACGGTGTGCCGAAATTCTCTATAATCGATGTTTTAAGGGTGTTGCTCTCTTGCATCGTAATTTTCATCTTTCACTAACTGGTTCTACTAGGCGTGTCTTCCAAGGCTTTGAAAGAAGTATAGATTCAAGTGGCGTAGTTCCACAACGTGACAGGATTCAATAAATTAGGCATAGTAATTTTATCTTTTGGCGACCGTCATCAAATAATATTGATATGGGCAGCAGAAATGACCAAGAACAAAGACAGAAATTACACAATGCGGCCAATGTCTATTGGCGATTTAGACACGCTTTCGCATTGGTTTGAACACCTTGAAGATTTATCGTTATTTGACCGAAATATGCCGCTTCCGCTGAATAGCGATGATTTACGCAAAGCATGGAAGAAATCTCTTCGCGGCGCGATTTCAGGAAAAAGTTGTTGGTTTGGAATTAGCGATGCAGATGGTGAACTCGTTGGTATCATTGGGTTAGACGACATAAACTATGTTCACGGAGATGGCGTATTCGCCTTCTATCTTGATGAAAGCGTGCGGCGTAAAGGCATTGGAATTCGCGCAGCTGCAATGCTCATCGATATTGCGTTTGGCCAATTGAGACTAAATCGCATCACGTCATACTTTCGCAGTGACAACGAAGCAACTAAGGCGCTGACAAATACTCTCAGATTTGCGCAAGAGGGCGTCATCAGGCAAGGTTGGTTTGCTGGCGGAAAGCATCATGATGTTATTGTCATTGGGCTTTTGGCTTCTGATTGGGCTAATTCTTGTGATAAATTGAGAGATGCGCTGGCAGATGGTCCGAAAATAAAACTCGGCCGCTCATGCTGGCCAGAAATTAAGGGTCCGAACCCTAAATAAAAATGGAGTGAATTGGGCGATGCCCGGGATTGAGATCTTGGTTAGATCGCAATTTGAGTAACGCATGTGCAATGGGAAGTACGTTGTGGTTGAACAAAACGAAAAAAAATTAAACCGCAAGCTAAAGGCAATTCTGTTTGCAGATGTTGTCGGATATAGCGCGCTCATGTCTGAGGATGAAGTTGCCACTCACGGCCTGGTTGAAAAATCCATTGACGTTTTCCGCACGATTATCGAAGCAAACGATGGACAGCTCGTCCAAACAAGCGGAGATGGATTATTCGCGCTCTTCGACAGCGCGGTGCGGGCGGTCCAAAGTGCGATTGAGAGCCAGGAAAAAATCGGCGCTGAAAACTCCAAAGCAACCCAGAAAATTGAATTTCGCATTGGCATAAATCTTGGCGATGTAATGGTGAACAACAACACTGCCCACGGCAACAGTGTAAACATTGCTGCGCGCTTGGAAAGCGTCGCGGAACCGGGCTCTGTGTGCATAAGTTCAGCGGTTTATGAGCAGGTGAAGAACAAACTTTTTTATGGTTATCAATATCTTGGACCTAAAGATCTCAAAAATATAAAAGAGCAAGTGGAAACATTTGCGGTGTTTTCCGAAACCAAAAGCACCGCAATGAAGCCAAGTTTGCGCCCCATTGCGCAGAAGCGTCAAGAACTCTCATCAAGCAAACCGTCTATCGCAATTTTGCCCTTAAAAGATTTGGGAGACGACCCTCAAGGAGGGTGGTTCACGGACGGGGTTACCGAAGACATCACCGTAAATCTGTCCAAGTTTCACAACTTGCATGTCATCTCGCGAAATTCCGCCTTTGCATATAGAGATCAATCTGTGCCAGCAAACACTGCGGCGGATGCCCTTGGCGCGCGCTATATTGCGCTGGGATCCGTGCGCCGAGCCGGCAGCAAGGCACGCATTACAATAGAACTTACCGATACGGAATCAGGTCGCATGATCTGGGGCGAGCGGTATGACCGAAGCTTGGATGATATCTTTGAAGTTCAAGATGAGATCGCCCGCACTATTGTCTCCGCCACAGCAGCGCAAATTGAGGCATCAGAGTTTGATCGCGTTCGGACAATCCAGCCGAATGACATTGAGGCTTATGGGTTGGTCCTGCACGCACAACATCATGTTTATAAGTATGCGCGCAACAGCAACTTAGAAGCGTTGAAATTGTTCGAAACGGCGCAGAATCTCGACCCTCGTTACGCACGGGCGAATGCTGGTGTGTCACGCACCCACAATATCGATTGGCGCTATGGCTGGACACAAGACCCGGACACAGCTTTGGATCTGGCGTTGGAACACGCACGCCAGGCCATTGAACTTGATCCCCGTGATGCGCGTGGATTTGGCGAACTTGGGTTCGCGCACCTTTATCGCAAAGAGCATGATGCAGCGATCAGATCATATGAGTTGGCGGTCAACCTCAATCCAAACGATGCTGACCTTTTGGCAGAAATGGCAGACGCGCTAGGGCATTCCGGCCGCAACGAAGAAGCCCTTGAACTGTTCGAAAAGGCAATGGGCCTAAACCCTTTTTATCCCGATCAATATTTGTGGGACATGGGCGGCGTGCTCTACAACCTCAGAAGATATGAAGAAGTGATCTCGACCGTCCTGCAAATGCACAACAAAAGCGAAGGACAACGCTTGCTTGCTGCAAGTTATGCGCAATTGGACCTTATGGAGAAAGCCAAAGAACATGCTGCGCGCGTGCGCGAAGCCCAGCCCGGGTTCTCCGCTTCCGAATGGGCCAAACAAAAGGTTCCCGACATTCGCCAGGAAGATGTCGAGAACTTTGTCGAAGGACTGAAGAAAGCGGGCCTTTGAGCCGGCAGCTAAAGTCGTGCGCCCGCTGGCTTAATCGCCAGGCCCCCGTAATTTGGATCCACTCACCTTAGAGCCAGAGACTTTCGAGCCACTCACTTTGGAACCAGAAACCTTCGATCCACTCACCTTAGAACCACTAACAAACGCGCCGCCATCGGTTCCAAAATAGGCTTCAAGAAGAACCTGCTCGAACATGCCCGTTTCAACATCCATGCGAATGGTAAAGTCAGACTTATCATAGCTCCAAACGTGAATATCGTCGGCAAACTGAAAATCTGCCGCCGCAACGCCGCTTCGCGAAGGTTCAGTCGGTGCACGAGACGCATGTCTTCCAGGCTTGTTGTCGGGCGTAACCTCCTCACCATCGCCATGTACGAGAAACACGGTCGGAGATTCAAACTCATGATAGGTTCCTTCGAAACCAAAACCGTAGATTCTTGCCAGTCTTGGATCTTTGCCACCCCATACATTGTCTAGGAAATTGTTTCCGCCTTTTCGGTTCGCCACTGCATTTTTAAAGCGCCTATCGCCAGATTTTATTTGCACGGTCCAGGCTTTTCTGGATTTCTTTAGCTTTACAACTTCTCCCGCAGCGGCATTCTCCGCGGTCAGTTTGTTGTCGGAACCAACTTTATAAACATCATTTTCAGAGTGATAGGAATTATCACGATCTTGTTTCCTCACCAGCACCAAATCGTCCTGCTCAAGCTGAACACCATCGATTTCGTTATGTACCGCAGAGACATCAATTTTCTTTTTCGTTCTTGCGACAACTCTATAGTTGACTGGGACAGTTTTCTCGCTGTCGACCACTTTGTCTTTAAGTTTAATGTCGAATAATTCCCGACCAAAAAGCAGTATTTCAGAGACGCGAAGTAATGATTCGGACATAACGTTACCTCATTTTTTTAGTTTTAATAAATCATCGTTTTTGGCTATTTCCGTATACTTAATTCTACAACTATTGATAGCACAGACAACCACAATTGAAAATCACAGTACTTAGTCAGGTGGCCTCAATGTTCGCGCCGAAGCGGAATGACTTTCTTTGCCTGGCTTGGGAACACGGGGGCCGGGTTGCACACTACCGATTTCGCGGACCACAAAATTACCCTCAATGATGCGCGCGTATCGGCCTCCGGTGAGTTCTTGATCAACATTCAGCAACGCTTGGCCAACACCTGCGTAGCTCAACAAATCCGCATCAAGCAGCTGCCAGGCGTCGGCCAGATATGACCCAAGATAATCCCGCGCCTTCAGGAGCGCCCGGCGAAACGCCTGAGGGTTTTGGGAATAACGCTCGTCGAAATAGTTCTGCAAAATATCACTGTAACGCGCATCACCTTCCAACCTGTCCGACAGGTCTTCAACCTCCGGCGAGATCAGCCCTTCTTCAACGAGGTTTTCGTGAAAAACATCAACCAGAATATCAAACATCGCCCCGGTTAGCGGCTGGGCAAGATCGTGCTCATCATCGTAGCCCGCGGCAAACTCAGACAACATACGGTTGTTGGCAGCAAGCCGGATCTGCTTGTTTTGCGACAGTTCTGCAAATCTCGACAGCTTGTTCATGGTGTAGAGATTGCCACTGGTGTTATCGAGTATGGTATCGACGACAGAGGGAAAGTGCAGCGTCGTGATCAACGCTACCAAATCGGCCGCAGATTCATGAAACCCGTAATATTCGCCATTTTCCACGTTGCGAACAGGCAAACCAACTTCGCTATAGATAATCGCATGACCAATCTCATGGGCAACAATATCGAAATTCAAGCTATAGGGATGAAACCCATGTTCATCGGTTTGCGTTCCGCCAGCTTCCAAAAAACCCCAGCCGATAAGGGCATTGTCGAGAGATGGGAGCTGGGTGAGCTCTAGTTTCTCACCATCATTTCCAAAATGCCATGGGATCTTGCGATCAAAATACATCTCCCAAACATCCATCGTGAAACGCGCTGAACCAAAAAGATGAGCTGACTCAAATTGCGGCGTTCCCGGCTCCAGATAATCAAAGTGACCCTCTTCGTCGGGTTCAGCCGGGGGTAGTATTTCACCACCCCAGGGCGGAAGATACATTCCTTCACCGTCGGGATTGACCCCGATGCCGTAGGGTTCGGCTTTGCCAACCGGAAAAATCGTATACATACGATCATCTTCCGGCCCCGGTCCAACACTGCCCGCAGGCGATGACACTTCGATGATTTCAGGCTCTTGAAAGGCATCCAAAAATGGCGGTTGCGGAAACAGTTTAAACCGTGTCCCAGCTTCTTCGATCGCGCTGCCATTCTCGAGAGACATGTTTCAGCTCCTAGGCGCTCAGGCCAAACTTTCAACCACTGCCCGTCTGGTGAACATATAGATATTCCTTGATCACTATAGCGTAAAACTGTTGCCGGTCATCAAGGCCGAGTGATTTCGCATAAGCCTCCAGATCATCTGGAACAGATTCTTGGCGATGGATATTGAAGTACCAAGCCATGAGTTCAAGTTGGGTTAGGCCGGTAGATTTTAACGTTGTTGGTGTGGCGCTCAGCTGTGCATTTTTCGCAGTTGCGCGCGCTGCAAGCTCTGCATAAAACCCGTCGCGCTTCAAAACCTGCACGACGTGAAGTGCCAACTGATCAGTCGACAAGCCTGCAGCAGTTTCGGCCATGCATTCTTCAGCTATCAGGTTTTCAAACTCAGATATGCTCATGCCATTTTCTTCAATCCAACCCACGAGTTCTTGGCGCGTGCTTAAGCGGTGATTTTGCATATGGGTTGATATGCGCGCGCGCATGATTTCACGCTCTGCTGCCACCGGTTCACCGTCAAATTCCTGCAGTGCAAGAGAGCGCCGTTCCGCCTTTTGCCAAACATTATCAAACTGACTTTTATCAAGACGCAGTTCTTCGAGCACCTGCATGTCTGCCTTGTCGTCAGCAGAGTTGTTCGGGGCGCCTGCTTCGCTGGTCAGGCTTTCCCACAGATGCGTGTGCTCAAATTCATACCCCGCCGGCGGCAGCTTTTGACTTTCTTTCCTGTGGGCATCTATTGCCTTGAGCATAGCGATTGCGTCTTGCCTTTTGAGATCAATCTCATTTTCGCAGAGCCACAATAAAACTGCGCTCTTGTCGTCCTGGTCGAACAATGATTCCCACGTTCGTTCTTGATAAAAGATAATTTTAGCTTTATTTATCAATATCTTACATTCTTTTTCACTTAAAACATTACTTGCGACCGCCCGCGCAAGCGTTGCCCGCACGTTCACCATTGGCACGCTGAGCGGGGCATATCCCATTTCCTCTGGGGCGTGAATGACGGCAACTTCATCATCATCTTCGAGTATACTCATGCGATAGTCTTCAAAGATTTCACCAATGCCAATCATGCCGAATTGATGTAACTCGGCCGCTCGAAGCGCACCCATGCTGGCGCTACCAAATACAGCAATACCTTGGTTCATCGCCCAAAGTATTTCCTTGTGCCAAACGCTTGGCACGCCGTTGAAATATCCATCGATGATGCCGATACAGTCTGGTCCTTCAAGTGCTGCGCGATAGACATCACCCTGCGCAGCGGGTGGCCTGCATGTCGCGTCCAACTTTGCCCCAATATTTTCATGGGAGAGTGTGGGGCCGGAAAATATGATCGCCGTCATGACGACCTCCCCGCCGCATTGCGGGCTCTGGGACCTGCAACATAATCGTCTTCATCGTGCGGCGCTTCAAGACCGGGAATGATTGAACGCACGACAGGAATACCAATTTCAGTGCGTGAAAGATTAATAAAAATCACCTGGCCAAGCCCCGCCTTCGTCAAGGTATTCACAAGGGTCTGCCGGTCGAGCGAGAAGTTTTTGCTTTCGGAGGTTTTGGCGCTTGAGAATTCCTGTTGAGGTTCGCCATCACCAACGAGTGTGTGAACCATCTGATGCTTTTGTGTGATGCCTTGTTCTGAAAACTCACCTGGCCACATATCGTCGCGCGCACCAGAGATATAGGTCATGCGGGTTTGCGCAGCTTCGGTTATGGCACGCAACAGTGCAATGCCCGGATTGAGATGACACCCACTGCCGGCACCAACGTGAGATAATGTATTGCCTTTTTCAGCAATCAGACAATAGAACGAAGACACCTCAATATCGTTCATGGTGTCCCAAACAAAGACGTTAAACCCAGCTTGCTCCAGCAAGCCAAGCGCACGCTGACAATAAGCATTATCAACCGTCTCCAGCTTGACGCGGGTTGCAGCGCGTTCATTTTGAGCACGCGCGTGCCACACGCTCAACGCATCACGCTCGATAAGCTCGCACATTGCATGGCATTGCGCTTCATAAAGATGATTGCCTGACGCCAAACCATTTGTGCTGCATGAAAAACACCCATGTCCGCTTGGCACCGGTAAAGTGTAGTCGGTGTGGACCATTTCGTAGGGAACCCACAGCTGCTGCTCACCGGCGATATCTTCGCCTTCAATCCACAGCAACCTTTTGTTGGGCTGAAACCGGCCACCGCGACTGTGTGGAAGGGTCTTCACATCTACAACCGGGCAATCATTCAAAATGTCCGTGTATGATGCATATTTCAACGGCAGCTGAATGCGCTCTCCATGCCATGTTTCAACCGCCTCCATAAGACCTGAAGCTGTTGCCGCCTCCAGAGTCAGGCCTTTGCCCTGCGCCACCGCAACAGAGCGGGAATTAGGTCGTGTCACCATCACCACCGGTAAACCTATCCTGTCCAAACCGGTCACATTGGCAACGCGGGTAATTCCCATGCGCGCCATCAGAGGTTTCACATGCGAAATGGTTTCGGCGGGAGAAATCGTTCGGTGGGTTTCGCCAGCATAGGTTTTTGCCGCAAAGCTATTTTGAGTGTCGCTGAATTGCCCCGCGTTATTTTTCGCCAATTTCAGATGCTCCAGAAAGGATGACGGCACGTTAGAGGATGATCTTAGGGACCGAAAACATCAGTGTCATCTTTACGACCGCATTACGCTGCGGGTCGCTTCGAACTTTCGCCCTTTTGGGGCATCCATGCGCCGTTGCCTATAAATGATCACCAACATTCATGCGCTGATGAAGAATGCGTATCACTATTATTCCCCCTTCCCTTTCGGCATAAATGAGATAGTGCCCATGGGAAGGGTAGATGCGCACAGGTGGCGTAAATTCCAGCCGCTCAGGGGCCAAGAGAGGGTTTCTTGCCAACATATCGAGGTGGCGTTTTAAACCGGAGAGATATTTGGTCGCCGCAGCCTCGCCGTGGGTGTCCCATGTATAGTCGAGAATGTCTTCCAAATCTTGCTCCGCGCGAACGGATAGATAATAGCTAGCCATTCACACGCCGCGACTTCACCTCAGCCCAAACCTCATCTACTGACTTTTCGCTAACCCCAGAGGCAATGCCTTCAGTGATCATCTGCTGAATCTGCTCCACCGCCACTTCCCGGTCTTTGTCGCGCCGGATCAAATCACGCACATAGTCCGATGCATTCGCATAACGACCGGAACGCACACAGTCTTCAACCCATGACCGCATTTGATCAGGTAAAGAGATATTCATGGTCGCCATTTCACTTTCTCCAGCAATCTGCGTCAGTTGATGCAGTTTTCAATATGGCAATCTTTGCCATAATGTCAAATTTTACTCTAGATACTGGGTTCTTTTCAGTTTTCCAAGGCTTTCAACATCGGCGTCACCGAGAATTTGCCTTCTTCGGCGCGCTCACTTAGTGCGCTGTGCTACAAAGCCCGGGACGCGTAGGCGATTGCGGCGTCGGTTTGCTCCAAGTCCTCATCGCTCAGTGGCAAGGATGGGTAGAATTTGCTGTCTGATTTAAAAATGCCCTTCTTGCGCATCAGCACGTTGAAGCGCTGGAGCTTGGCTGCATCTGAGCGCAATACGCCACGATAATCAATAATCGCGCGGTCGCTGAAGAACACATCAAACAAAACGGGATCACCGATAATTTGGAAATCGTGACCTGCAGCCGAGAGGTGCTTGTCCAACAACCCCATGATGTGCTTGCCACAGTTGCGCAAACTTTCATAGGCGCCGTCACGTTTGAGGATTTCCATGGTCTTGAGACCGGCAGCAGAGGCCACCGGATTGCCGCTTAAGGTGCCGACTTGGAAGGTAAACCCCTCCACACCCACCTTCGCCTTGTCAAAGTGCGCCATAATCTCTTCAGTGCCGGCAATCGCTGCCAGAGGAAATCCTCCACCAATAATTTTGCCCATGGTGCATAGATCGGGCACTACGCCGTAATATTCCTGCGCTCCGCCATAGGCCATCCGGAAACCGGTCACCACTTCATCGAAGATCAACACAATGCCGTGCTTTTTTGTTTCAGTGCGCAGCGCTTCAAGGAAGCCTTCTGCAGGCGGGATAAGCCGCTGCAAGGGTTCAACAATCACAGCTGCGATCTCATCAGCATGCTCGGTCATGAGTTGTGCAGCCATTTCTGCATCATTAAACGGCGCAATAATCATGTTGTCTCGCACGCTTTCAGGAATGCCCGCACTGTCTGGCACCGCCTGCGGGAAATTTTCCATGCGCGTTGGTGCAAGGCTCATCAAAGCCTCTGCAGACATGCCGTGATAGCCGCCTTCGAATTTGAGAATTTTGTCACGACCCGTATGCGCGCGCGCCAACCGCATGGCATACATATCCGCCTCACCACCTGTTGAGACGAAACGTACTTGATCAGCACAGGCGACCGCGAAACAGATTTCTTCTGCCAATTCGATACCGTGGGCATTGGTTGCAAAGAATGTAGTGCCAAGCTTCAGTTGCTCATCAACGACTTCCATAACTTCAGGATGGCAATGCCCAACCAGCATGGGACCAGACCCGATGAGATAATCGATATAGCGGTTGCCGTCCTCGTCCCACACATGACTGCCTGCACCCCTGGCAATCACGATGTTGGGATCGAAATTTCCAAAGCCTCCAGCGGGCAAAACCTTTGCTGCGCGGTCAATCCATTCTTTTTGTGTGGTCATCTCAATAGGTCCTAAAATTATTCATAAACTGCAACTGGAGCGCCAAGCGCATCCTCATCAGGGTGCACGCCAAGGCCCGGTGTTTCTGGAAGGTGCAAGTGTCCATCTTTATTGCGCGGGCCTCTGCCGCCTGCAATCTCGTCGCTCAGCATATCCTGGCAGGCCCACACGCCAAGCATATGTTCATCGGGAATGGTGGCAGCCAAATGCAAAGCTTCGGTATCAGCCAACACCGAGCCGCCGGTTGCCATCACGAAGCAATCAATGCCATGGGCCAATGCAATATCTCGCAGGCGGCGGGCCTTGGTCAGCCCACCGACGCGGTTGAGTTTTATGCCAAACACTTCCGCCAGTCCGTCACGCGCAACACGCGCGCCATCCTGCAAGGTCACCAGGCATTCATCCACACTTACCGGGGCTGCATGTTTGTTGCGAATTGCGGCAATATCATCAAGGGTCTCGCCGGGTTGTTCAAACATAACGCCAAGGTCTTCTGTCGCCTTCATTACACGCAAAGCTTGTTGGCGCGTCCAGGCGCGGTTCACATCATAGAGAATACGCTCACCGCGCTGGCGGTTTGCCTCAACATCGCGAATGCGTTCGATATCGCGTTCAGCATCACCTCCAACTTTTACTGAATGCACCCAATATCCGCGCTTGCGATAGCGTTCCATCACCTCGCGGGTTTTTTCAACCGTCTTCGCACCCACGGATGAAGCGATTGGTGCGGGCGTACGTGACCCGCCGCCCAGCATATCGGCAATTGGCATGCCTGCTGACTGTCCGGCAATGTCCCAGCAAGCCATATCGATCGGGGATTTTGCATAAAGATGCCCGGGCAAGGCCAAGTCCATAGCGCGCTCGACATCTAAAGTTTTGCGAGGGTCGCGGCCTGTAATGAAGGGCGCCATGGTTTCAACGCCGGCTCTAATTCCTGGTCCGTGTGCAGGCACATAGGTGTGTCCCCAGGGCGTTCCTTCACCCCAACCGACGTGCCCTTCATCTGTTTCAAGCTTTACAAATGTTGCATCCAGCACATCAAAGCGAAGCCTGCCACCCGATAGCCAATAGGGGTGGGTGAGCGATAAGTCTTTATGAAAAACGCTGATGCGGGAGATCTTCATTCCAGCACCACAACGATATTACCCAAATGATTCTTTGCGGTGAAAGCGGCTTGCGCAGCATTCAAGTCTTTCAGTGCGAAGGTTTCCGCCAGCAACGGTTTAATCTCGCCACGTTCTATATATCCAACCAGGTCTGCAAACGTGCCAGGAGGCACGATTGTTGCGCCCGTAAAAGTAAGGTCTTTCAGATAAAATGTGCGAAGGTCAAACTCAACAATGGGTCCGGCAATCGCGCCTGCGCACGTGTAGCGGCCGCCGCGTTCCAGGGCATCAATGAGTGTGCCAAACCCATCGCCTCCCACAACATCGGCCACGACGGAAACTGAGTTTCGACCAATTGCGTTTTTGAGTGCAGCTTTCAAATTAACCGGTGCGCGCGGCAGCAAAGCATCTGGTGCAACACTGCGCACTTGATCGTGCTTTGCTTCACTCGCCATGGCGATTGTTTTTGCGCCACGCCGCATGGCAAGCTGTATAAGCGCAGAACCCACACCGCCCGATGCACCGGGAATGAGAACTGTATCTCCTTCACCAACGTTGGCCCGGTTCAGCATGTTTTCTGCTGTTACATAAGAGGTTGCAAATGTTGCCAGCTCAGCGTTATTTAGCGCACTATCGATAGCGTGAACATTGCGGGCATCCGCCTTGGTATAGTCGGCATAACCACCATCTGTTTCGGATCCGAAATAACCGCATTTTTCCATGTTCATGGGGTCATTCCAATCGCGTACCCAGGTGTCGACCAAAACGCGTTTGTCAATCAAATGTTTGCCTACATCATCTGCAGCGGCGACAACAGTTCCGGCAACATCGGCCCCTTGAATGCGAGGGAAGGTAATTGGTGCGCCGCCCCAGGTGGCGTCTTCGTCTTCGGCTGTATCCTGGGCGCCTGTTTCGGTGGCACCGGTCACGCCTTTTGAGTACCAGCCAGTGCGGGTATTGATATCAGTATTGTTCAGCCCGCAGGCATGCACTTTGATGAGAACTTCGCCTGCTCCAAGTTGCGGCACAGGCCAGTCTTCATGGTACTCGAGAACCTCTGGCCCACCATGTCCGGTAAGCACCATCGCCCGCATTTTTTGTTGGATTTCCGACATTATTCGGCCTCCATGCGTGGCAATTCGTTGTGCGAATCGTATGCTGGTAAATCGCGAATGCGTGCTTTTCTTGGGCTTCCCATAATCACCACTTCCACATCGGTTCCAGGAACCGCAGCTTCAGGCTTTACATAGGCGAAGGCAAGAATTTTTCCCACACTGTGCCCATAGGCAATCGAGCTTGTTGCCCCCACCCGTTGACCGCCCAACAATACGGCCTCGCCGCCATGGCCATCAGCTACGCCATCCGGCTCGATTTCAAGGTACACACATACCCAGGGAAGGGATGCATCACGACTTTCTAAGGTCTTGCTTCTGCCCAGAAAATCTCCCTTTTCGAGCTTCACAAAACGCATCACATCAGCCTCAGGAAGGGTCACCTCGTTGGTGAGTTCACCAGCGCCCTTGAAGGCCTTTTCCATGCGCATCGCGTTCATGGCGAATGAGCCATAATTGGCGATGCCGTGGGCTTCACCGGCGGCCCACAACGCATCATATACAGCGAGCATGTGTTCGCGTGGCCCGTGAATTTCCCACCCTAATTCACCGGCGTATGACATCCGAAAAATCCAGACGTTTAATCCGAAAACGCCGATCTTTTGGGCAGAAAGCCAGCGAAAATTCGGTGCATTCAGGGGTGCTTCAGTGACAGATGCAAGAACTTTGCGCGACTTTGGACCTTGCAGAGCGATCGCACTCCAACTGTCGCATCTGTTGGTGATGGAAACTTCTTCATCGTCTAAGTGCTGGTCCAGATGATCAAGCAGGCGCTGTTCAAAAAAAGCAGCACAAACCAGATAGAACCGATCATCATCAAGCTTCACGACGGTCAGTTCAATCTCGATGCGTCCACGCCGGTTGAGCAAATGGGTGAGAACAATGCCGCCTTGTTTCTGCGGCAGCTTGTTGGCGACAAGGCGATCTAGATAACGTGCGGCATCTGGGCCTGAAACGTCGATCTTGGTGAAGGCGGAAATATCCATAATGCCCACACCTTCGCGCACGGCTTTAACCTCTGCGCCCACCATGTCGTGCACCACATTGCGGTGGAAGGAATAGTGATCGCGCTGCTCAACCCCATCGCGGGCAAACCAGCGTGGGCGTTCATGGCCGTAAACTTCCTCAAATACAGCCCCCCTTTCTTTCAGTCGCTCGTAAAGGGGGCTGGGGCGGATGGGCCGTCCCGCAAGCCGGTTGTAATGGGGGAAGGGAATTTCATGTCGCAGGCAATAATCTTCCTTGGCTTTTATCACCTGCCAGTCTTTGGTGGCATAAGCACCGAAGCGACGGGGATCAAACTCTCGCATGGAAATGTCTGCTGCCCCATGCGCGATCCAGCGCGCTAGCTCACGCGTAAGACCTGGTCCCCAGCCAATGCCAATCTGGGTGCCGCAGCAACACCAGTAATTCTTTACGCCAGGCGCAGGGCCAATCATCGGGTTGCCATCAGGTGGGTGTGAGATGGCGCCATGCACCTCGCGCTTAATGCCGAGTTCCGCAAAGATCGGCATGCGATCCATGGAATTCTCAAGCCACGGCATTACGCGGTCATAATCGGCCTCAAACAGCTCGTTTTCAGCCTCCCACGGGCATTGGTCCAGCCATACCGCATTGGGATTCTCTTTCTCGTAAATACCGATCAGGCCTGATTTCTGTTCCATGCGGATATAGCCAGAAACCAACTTGTCATCGCGAATAACCGGCAATTCATGGTCAAACTCCAGAAACTCAGGCACGGTGTCTGTCACGAAATAATGGTGGGTCATGGAGGTCATCGGCAATTGTAGGCCAGACCATTCTCCCATTTGCCGCGCATAGGTGCCGCCTGCATTCACCACATGCTCGCAGATGATATCACCAAGTACGGTTGAGACTTTCCACTCACCATTTTCCAGTTGCTTGATGTCGGTTGCCCGGCAGCGGCGGATAATCTTTGCGCCCAATTGCCGGGCGCCAATGGCCAGTGCCTGGGTAACGCCTGATGGATCCGCATGGCCATCTTCTGGCGTATGTAGCGCGCCCAAAACCCCATCGAGGTTGTAAAAGGGATGAAGCTCACGAATACGTTCCCTCCCCACAAGCTCCATGGGGAACCCAAGTGCTGCCCCAACACTTGTGGTGTGGCGCAACCAATTCATCTCGTCTTCATCATAGGCCAGCCGAAAAGATCCACAGCCATGCCAAGTGACCGATTGGCCGGTTTCTTCTTCGAGTGCACCTGAATAAAGCCCGATATTGTAGTCAACACATTTGCCAAGCCCGAAGCTTGAGGTTGAGTGTGTAATCTGGCCTGCCGCGTGCCAGGTGGACCCGGATGTCAGTTCTGCCTTTTCCAGCAACACCACATCTTCGCCCCAACCTTCATGGGCCAGATTATGGGCCAGCCCGCACCCCATAATGCCGCCACCAACAATCACCACGCGGGCGTGGCTTGGTAGCTTTGATTTTTGTTCATCAGACATGGCGCATTTTCTCCGCGCGGTGACATTGTCAGTTGGACACATTTTCGATTGGACAGAATAATAGTACAAATGTACTATCGTCAATCATGAATAATATGAATGTACCAAATTCGACATACGCCGCGCCGCAAGATCTCTTGCAGGCACTTGCTGAGCAACTCTCAGACCTCACGCCCGAAATGCGCAAGGCCGCCGCCTACGTATTGGAAAACCCAAACGAGGTGGGGATTAGCTCCATTCGCGAAATGGCGGATGCCGCTAAGGTTAAGCCCAATACCTATATGCGCATGGCGCGTTCATTCGGCTTTGAAGGCTATGATGATTTCCGCGAACCGTTTCGTGAGGAAATCCGCAAAAGTGCGGTAAGTTTTCCAGATCGCGCCCGCTGGCTGCAATCGCTCTCCAAGGATGGCAAGTTGGGCGGGCTCTATGGGGCAATGGCGGAAAGCGCCATTGAGAATATTGAACACACATTTGCGGCAGCCTCTGCGCACCACCTTGAAGCGGCAGCAGAGGCGATTGTCGCCGCTAGGCGCGCTTATGTCTTGGGAGTGGGCATCAATCACATGCTGGCGCGCAATTTTGCCTATCTGGCAGATATGGCGATTGACAATGTGCGCGCAATTCCGCGCGATGGATCATTGGCGTTAGATGAGGTTGCAAGGGCTGGCAAAGGCGATGTGTTGCTGGCCATGACCTTTAAGCCCTATCGCAGCGAGGTGGTGGACGCGGTGGAATTTGCCCGTGGGCAGGGGGTGTCGATTATCGGCATCTCAGACAGCCCAGCTTCACCCATTGTCAGCGGCGCGGACCATTCCTTTGTTGTGCAAACCGATACGCCGCAATTTTTTACATCAACCGTTGCCACGGCGGCATTGCTGGAAACGCTTATGGCGTTCGTCATCGCAGATGCCAGCGGTGAGGTGATCGCGAACATTGAACAATTCCACCAGCGCAGGCATGCTCTTGGTATCTACCGTGAGGAGAGGGAGTGATATGAACGAGAGAGTAGACCCTGTGCGTTCATTGGAAGCGCGGTATTACACTGAACCCGCGATTTTTGAAAAAGAACTCACATCAACTCTTGCCACCACGTGGCAATTTGCGGGCCATGTCTCGCAGGTTGAGAACCCGGGTGATTATTTTGCCTTTGAGATTGCGGGCGAAAATCTATTTTGTATTCGCGCGCGAGATGGCGACTTACGCACCTTTTATAATGTCTGTCAGCACCGGGCTCACGAGATGGTTTCAGGTGAAGGCAATACCCGGCTTCTCGTGTGCCCTTATCATGCGTGGACTTATGAATTGAGTGGCGAACTGCGTTCTGGCCCGAACGTAAAATCTGTGCCGGGGTTTGACCGCTCTGACATTTGTCTTACCTCGGTTTCAACGCAAATCTTTTGTGGCTTTATATTCGTCAATCTGGACCCTAACGCAAAACCCATGAGCGAATGGTTTCCAGGTGCAGAAGAAGAGTTGCGCGCGTTCGTTCCCCATATTGATGCACTCAAGCCGGTGAAATGGGTGGAGATACCAGAAAGCTGCAATTGGAAAGTCTCGATTGAGAATTATTCTGAATGTTATCACTGCTCTTTGAACCATCCGACATTTGCAACTGGCGTGGTGAAGCCTGAAACTTACGACATTCAGCCTCAGGGCTATTGCCTGCGTCACACAACTGAGTGCCAGAATTTGGATAAGATGACCTATCCAATTGACCTTGAGGCCAATGAACACGCAGGCGAATATTCCTCGTGGTTTTTGTGGCCAGCATTTTCGTTTCAGGTCTATCCCGGCAATGTGTTGAACACCTATCATTGGCGCCCGGTTGATGCGGGCCATGTTGCGGTTTGGCGCGGCTGGTACACAATAGACGGAGCACCCTCCGAGGTGATTGAAAACCTGGCCAAGCAAGATTTTGAGACAACTGTTGCTGAGGATATTAGATTAGTTGAATCTGTGCAGCGTGGCCTCATGAGCCGGGGTTATCGCGCAGGGCCGTTGGTGCTAGATCCCAAGTGTGGTGTGAACTCAGAGCACTCGGTTGCAGCGCTGCAACGCTGGATGCGTGAAGGGGTGGATGGATAAAACTGTGAGCAGCGAGAAACTATATTCAGCATCAGATGTCGTGGCGAAACTAAGCACAGAGCTGCCTAATTGGAAGCTGCACGATGGGCAGATCATGCGCACATTTAAAACCCATGGTTTTCGTGTATCTCTCATGATTGCCAATGCCATAGGCCATTTGTCGGAGGTAGCCTGGCATCATCCAGAACTTGTGGTGTCGTTTTCTGAAGTGACCGTGAAGCTCTATTCGCATGATGTGGATGGCATCACGGACCGGGATTTTGAAATGGCGCATAAGATTGAAAACATCATTGCCTGGCAGCCCCGCGATGATGCTGGTGCACTCACCGGTATTCCAGAAAAGAGTGCTAAATTCGCTTATCTCAAGCAAGAAGAATAGTTCATAGACGTTGCCGTGTTCGCTGGTTAAGCTGACCAATAAATATTTTTATTGGGAGGATTTGCATGTCTCAACATGCCGATAAGATCATAAAAAATGGCAAGCTTGTTACGTTCGACGACGATAATGTTGGTGCGACGGCTCTTGCCATTAATGGCAGTGAAATTTCAGCTGTTGGGTCAGATGACGATATTGCAAATCTACAAGGACCTGATACCCAGGTTATAGACGCAGCAGGCGCCACTGTTATGCCCGGCATTGTTGAAAGCCATGTGCATTTATTCATGGGCTCCACAGAGATCGGTGAACTTGATGTTGCGGGTGTGCGAAACAAAGACGCTTTTACACAAGCATCGCAATCATTTTCGGCCGATCATCCTGAAAAAGAGATCGTGTTTGGTTTTGGGGCGGATTATTTTGCCCTTGATGGACCGATAACGCGCCAAGGGCTGGATGAGGTGATCTCAGAGCGTCCCTTCGCTGTTATGGCAAGCGACCATCACACCGTGTGGGCCAACACGAAAGCCCTGGAGATGGCGGGCATTTTGCATGGCGGCCAGTGTGATGAAGGCAGCGAGATTGCCATGGCCGATGATGGCACGGCAACGGGCGCGCTTTATGAACCTGGGGCGTTTAAGCACATCATTGCGCTTACCCCCACTGCCGGGCGCGAGGGTGCAGGTTTTACTCAAGGTGACGACCCCGTGCCCGCACCCAGTGCTGCTGAGCGCGCGGTTGATAAAGAGATACTGAAGAAAGGTCTCGCCCATTGTGCTTCTCATGGCATCACCACCCTGCACAATATGGATGGTAATTTTTACCAACTCGAATTGTTGCAGGAAATCGATGAGGCCGGCGAACTTTTGTGTCGCACACAAGTGCCTTTTCATCTGAAGAATTTCCATCCGTTGGAAAAACTTCAAGAGGCTGTTGAGATGCGCGGGCGGTTTAACTCCGACATGGTGTGGTCTGGCCGGGTGAAAATGTTTATGGATGGTGTGTCTGAAAGCTACACCGCCTTTATGCTTCAGGATTATCCCGATAAGCCAACCTGTTCAGAGCCACTGTTCTCGGTTGAACATTTCAACGAGGCGTGTGTGAAGGCTGATGCCGCAGGGCTGCAGATCAGCGTGCACGCTATTGGTGATGCGGCCATTCGGCAAACTCTTGATGGGTATGAAGAAGCAAGGCGGGTGAATGGCGCCCGCGATGCCCGCCATCGTATCGAGCATGTTGAGATTTTGCACAAAGATGATCTGCCTCGGCTCAGAGAGCTAGGGGTTGTTGCCTCTATGCAGCCGCTGCACTCTCCAGCGGCTGGTTTCTTCCCGCCGCCGGTGGAAGGAACCATCTGGCATGATTTCCAAAAGGAGTTAGCGTTCCCCTGGCAGGCCTGCCGGGATGCAGGTGTTGTCGTTGCATTTTCAACCGACTGGCCGGTTGTACCGGTAGATGTCATGCCCTCGATTAAGGGAGCGGTTGCTGCACAAAATCTGGGCGCGCCGTGGCCCAACCAACCGCAGGATTTAACTGAAACCATCGCTTCATACACCCGCGATGGCGCCTACACGGAGTTCACCGAGAACCGTAAAGGCCAGCTCAAAGCTGGCATGCTGGCGGATATCGCGGTGATGTCGCACGACTTATACGCGCTCGCGGCGGATGATCTGGACACCGCACACGCAATGTATACGATATGCGGTGGCCGCGTTACCTATCAGGCTTAAGCGCAGATTCTGTGTCACTTTTGTCTGTCGCAGAACTGTGATTTGACGAGCGTGCAGAAAATATGTCAGTAATGCTTACCTATTTAGGCATGCGTACCCACTGTTCGGGTTTATCCCTGGGAGAAGAAAACGCCTATGACCCTCAAAGACGTTAAGCTTGACGACAAGTTCGATCTGACCAAGCAACACATTCTCATATCTGGTGTGCAAGCAATTGTGCGCCTCACCATGATGCAACATGAACGCGACCGCAAAGACGGCCTCAACACGGCTGGATATGTTACGGGCTATCGCGGATCACCCGTTGGCACAGTTGATCTAAATTTCCTGCGCGCATCAAAATATCTCGAACCGTATAATATCGTTTTTGAACCAGGCTTAAACGAGGATTTGGCGGCCACCGCTCTGTGGGGCACCCAACAAGCGGAAATGCGCGGTGAGGGCGCTTTCGATGGCGTGTTTGGCATCTGGTATGGCAAGGGCCCAGGCGTTGACCGTTCGTGCGACCCGTTCCGCCACGCCAATGCGGCCGGCACGTCCAAACATGGCGGTGTGCTGGTGTTGATGGGCGATGATCACACTGCGGAAAGTTCAACTGTACCTCATCAAAGCGAGTTCGCACTCGTTGACATGATGATGCCTGTGCTCAATCCATCGGGTGTTCAAGAGATCATTGACTACGGCATTCTGGGTTGGGCCTTGTCGCGCTATTCCGGCTGTTGGGTTGGGTTGAAGTGCATTCATGACAATGTGGAATCAACTGCCGTTGTTGACGGTGCTCTTGATCGCATTGAGATAAAGACACCAACCGATTTTGAAATGCCAGAAGGCGGCATCAATATTCGCCCCTGGGATGACCGCCATGAGAGCGAAATACGCCTGCACACCCATAAACGTTTTGCTGCTACCGCTTTTGCGCGCGCAAACAATCTCAACACAATCCCCATCTCGGGCGGCCAATCCCCCAAGATCGGTATTGTGACGGCAGGCAAAAGCTATCTTGATACCCGTCAGGCCTTAGAAGAGCTCGGCATCGATGAGATTGAGGCCACAAAGCTTGGTGTCAGACTTTTGAAAGTTGGCATGGTGTGGCCGCTTGATCCAGAAATCGTTGAAACTTTCGCCAAAGGCCTCGATCTGATCATTGTCATCGAGGAAAAGCGTTCTTTGCTTGAGACCCAGATCAAAGAACAGCTCTATGGCCGCAAGAATGCGCCAGCGATAATTGGCAAAAAAGACGAAAACAATGAAACCCTGTTCCAGGCCCATGGTGCGCTCGATACCAATGTCATCGCCATTGAGCTTGCTAAGCGCTTGCTGAAAGACCGCAAGCACCCGGTTATTGAAAAGGCTGTGAAAGCGCTCACCAGTGCGCAGAACTCGTTGACAAATTTGCACGAGGCAGCAACCCGCATTCCTTATTTCTGCGCAGGCTGTCCGCATAACTCATCAACTGTAGTTCCAGAGGGTGGGCGGGGCTATGCCGGCATTGGCTGCCATTGGATGGCGCAGTTTGTTGGCGATCGTAACACTGAAGGCGCAACCCACATGGGCGCGGAAGGCACCAACTGGGTTGGCGAACGCCACTTTTCAACCCGCAAGCATGTGTTCCAGAACTTAGGTGACGGCACCTATAATCATTCCGGCATACTGGCGATCCGAGCAGCCATCGCTGCTGGTGCCAACATGACCTATAAGATCCTCTATAATGACGCGGTCGCTATGACAGGTGGGCAGGCCCATGAAGGTCAGCTCACGGTGCCGATGATTGCCAGGCAAGTGGCAGCAGAAGGCGCCAAGCGGGTTGTGGTGGTATCAGATGAGCCAGATAAATATCCAGGTGATGCGGGCTTTCCGCCGCACACGACCCTTTACCATCGACGCGAAATCCAAACCGTTCAGAAGGAGTTGATGGAAACCGAAGGGGTTACGGTTCTCATTTATGACCAAACCTGCGCTGCGGAAAAACGCCGCCGACGCAAACGCGGAACCTTCCCGGACCCGGCAAAGCGCGTGTTTATCAACGAGCTTGTGTGCGAAGGGTGCGGCGATTGCGGCGCAAAATCAAATTGCGTTGCCATTCAGCCGGTTGAGACAGAATTCGGCCGCAAGCGCCGCATCGATCAATCGTCTTGCAACAAAGATTATTCCTGCGTCAACGGCTTCTGTCCAAGCTTTGTGACCATTGAAGGCGGTGAACTCCGGGCAACAGCTTCCAAGTCAAAAGAAATCGACGTACCGGTGTTTGAGGCATTGCCCGAGGCAGAGCTGCCTAGTCTTGAAAATCCGTGGGCCATTTTGGTTACGGGAATTGGGGGCACGGGCGTTGTGACCGTTGGTCAGGTTATGGCCATGGCTGCCCACCTTGAGGGCAAGGGGGCGGGCATTATTGATATGGCGGGCCTGTCGCAGAAAAATGGCGCAGTCGTCTCTCATTTAAAGATCGCTAAATCACCGGAAGACATTGCGTCTATTCGTGTGGCTGCCGGTGGTGCTGAATTGCTGCTTGGGTGTGATTTGGTGACCTCGGCATCGGAAGAAAATCTTGCAGCTGTTGCCAAGGGTCACACAAAGGCAGTGGTCAATGATTTTGAAACCATGCCGGCAATGTTTACCCAGGATGCAGATTACAAACTGCCCGGCGATGAATTACGCTTGTCTATTGAAGCGCGCACTGGCCCTGAGGGAACTGAATTTGTAAACGCAACAAAAATTGCAACCGCTCTGATGGGCGACAGCATAGCGACCAACATGTTTACGCTCGGGTTTGCCTGGCAGCGTGGGCTCATTCCGCTAAGCCATGAGGCTCTTGAACAAGCCATTCGCATGAACGGTGTTGCGATCGATATGAACCTCAAGGCCTTTGAATGGGGCAGACGTGCTGCACACAATTTGCCAGCGGTTGAAAAGATTATCGCTGAGCGCAGCCAGTCTACTTTAGGGTCTGAGATTTCAGAAAGCCACGCGCCATCAAACAGTCTCGATGAGATGATTGCGCGGCGGGTGGCGTTTTTGACTGCGTATCAGAATGCAGACTATGCCGCACGCTACAACGCATTCGTGGCAAAGGTGCGCACCAAGGAAGAGAGCGTGAAACCAGGTTCTGAAAATCTCGCAACAGCAGTTGCGCGCTATCTCTTCAAGCTCATGGCTTACAAAGATGAATATGAAGTGGCCAGGCTATATACCGATACGGGCTTTAAACGCGCTGTAGCGGAACGTTTTTCTGGTGACTATGTGATCAAGCACCATATGGCTCCGCCCATCTTTTCGAAGCGGGATCCAGAAACAGGCCATTTGATCAAAAAGGAATTTGGTCCCTGGATGATGAACGCGTTTGGGGTTTTGACGACGTTCAAGTTCTTGCGCGGTACGGCATTCGATCCGTTTGGGTATTCATCGGAACGCAAGCAGGAACGCGCGCTGATAGGTGACTATGAAAACACCATCGACGAGTTGCTCGGCAGACTGGCAACCGGAAACTTGGATATTGCCACTGAGATTGCCGGATTGCCTGAATTCCTTCGCGGATATGGGCATGTGAAGGAGCGTCATCTTGAAGAAGTCAAAGAGCGCGAGCATGAGCTGCTCGAGGCTCTCCGTTCAGGCAGAAAAGCACCTGCGAAAATGGCTGCGGAATGACGCTCTCTAACTCGTGTTCGAGAAGCGCAGGTAATTGTCGTTATTAGAATGCATTTTGTTGGTTTTTAGTGCAGAAATATGCGCTGAGGATTTGCTTGCACCGCCTGGGGCAAGCGGTAGCATTGTGTTTTCGATCATTCGAAAGTATATGGAGAATTCAAAAAACAATATGATACAAAAAAATAACGCAAAAATCGTGAATTTGTATCAAAATTGTCGATGAGGAATTGCCCTTCAATTGTCCGTTAGAGACGAATGGGTAGCCAGATGAGTCAGGGGAGTGAATAGTGGTATCTGGGGCAACGGTCGATATGGCCGAGAACACCTTTCCAAAGCTTCTTCTTCGTAACGCTAAAAAGTTCGCTAACCGCGCAGCGGTTCGCGAAAAAGACCTTGGCATATGGCAAGCATGGACCTGGGCCGAGATTTGCGAAGAGATTAAAGCATTTGCTTATGGGATGCGCGAGCTTGGTCTCCAACGTGGAGACAAAGTGGCGATTGTCGGCGATAATCGTCCGCGATTATATTGGACCATGGTTGCCGCACAATGTGTTGGCGCTATTCCAGTGCCCGTCTACCAAGACAGCGTTGCTGAAGAGATGGCGTTTGTATTCGACCATGCGGGCGTGCGCTTCGCAATTGTCGAAAATCAAGAGCAAGTCGACAAAGTTTTAGAGATTGCAGAGACTTATGAAGGTCTCGAGCAAATTATTTACGACGAAGAAAGAGGCTTGCAAAAATATGACAAGACCTCTTTGCACAGCTTCGCAGAAGTTCAAGATAAAGGGCGCGAGGGGCTTAAGCGCGATGGCGAGCAAGCGCTTCTCGACGAGATTGGCAAGGGCCAAGGCGATGATGTTGCGGTTATGCTTTATACGTCTGGCACGACAGGTCAGCCCAAAGGCGTGGTGCTAAGCCAAGATAATATTGTGATTTCAGCGCGCAACGCCAACGAGTTTGAAAACCTCGATGAAACTGAAGAGATCATAGCTTATTTGCCCATGGCGTGGGTTGGAGATCACGTGTTCTCGATCGGTCAATCCTATGTGGCAGGATATTGCGTGAATTGCCCAGAAAGTCCTGAAACGGCGATCGATGATCGTCGCGAAATTGCGCCAACATACTTCTTTGCGCCGCCGCGTGTTTTCGAAACTCTGCTTACCTTCATTATGGTGCGCATGGAGGATGCAAGTGCGTTCAAAAAGAAAGTGTTCGATTATTTCATGGCGCATGCCCGCAAAGTTGGAGAGCCGATTTTGAACGGTGAACAGGTCGGTTTTGGCGACCGGCTCATCTACAAGCTTGGGGAAATCCTGGTTTATGGACCGCTGAAAAATCGCATGGGTTTCACCCGGTTGAAGATTGGGTATACAGCGGGTGAGGCCATTGGGCCGGAAATCTTTCGTTTCTATCGCTCGCTGGGTCTGAACTTGAAACAGCTTTATGGACAAACAGAAGCCAGTGTTTACGTAACAATTCAACCAGATGGTGAAATTCGCGCCGACACGGTTGGCACGCCAGCGCCAGATGTCGAAATTAAAATCGACGATAAGTCTGGCGAGGTGCTCTATCGCTCCCCTGGTGTGTTTGTGGAATATTTCAAAAATCCAGAAGCCACAAAAGAAACCAAAACCGCAGACAATTGGGTGCATTCAGGCGATGCGGGCTTCATCGACGACAATGGTCACTTAAAGATTATTGACCGCGCGAAGGACGTGGGTAATCTCAAAGACGGCACATTGTTTCCGCCCAAATATATTGAGAACAAACTGAAGTTCTTCCCCAACGTGAAAGAGGTTGTGGCATTTGGCCATGGCCGCGATTATGTGGCCGTATTTGTCAATATCGACCTTACCGCGGTGGGAAGCTGGGCTGAGCGCAACAACGTAAATTATGCATCATATCAAGAGCTTGCAGCGCATCCTGATGTCTATGCAATGATTGACGAACATGTTCATGAAGTAAACAAAGAGCTTGCCTCAGAACCAGGCCTTGGCGGTGCGCAGATTGAACGCTTCTTGATATTGCATAAAGAGCTTGATCCAGATGATGGCGAGATTACCCGCACCAATAAAGTGCGTCGCTCGCTTGTCTCTGAGCGCTATGCACCTTTGATTAAAGCGCTTTATGACCGCAAAAATACCCGCCAGCTGATCAAGACCGAGGTGACTTTTGAAGATGGCCGCCGTGGTGTGATCGAGGGGGATATTGAAATCAGGGACATCACACCGGTGGCATTTGAACCCCAGCGCGAGGCGGCAGAATGATGGCGGTAAGTGACACTGACGCGATGGAGCAAAACCTTCTTCTTGATGTGCAAAATATATCGCTATCCTTCGGTGGTGTGAAAGCCATTCAAAATGTTTCTTTTGACATTAAGCAGCGTGAAATTCGGGCCATTATCGGCCCGAACGGTGCTGGGAAAACCTCGATGTTGAATGTAATCAATGGTTTTTATCATCCCCAAGAAGGCACCATTACGTTTAAAGGCAATGTGCGCCAGAAAATGCGGCCCCATGAAGCTGCAACAACGGGCATCGCGCGCACCTTCCAAAATGTTGCGTTGTTTCGGGGAATGTCGACGCTGGACAACATCATGACGGGCC
Source organism: Hyphomicrobiales bacterium (assembly GCA_051010095.1). Taxonomy (GTDB): domain Bacteria; phylum Pseudomonadota; class Alphaproteobacteria; order Rhizobiales; family CAJQND01; genus CAJQND01. The sequence continues at coordinate 8,048 of JBPCVX010000333.1, read as the reverse complement.
GCACGCTGAAAATGCACAAAGGGATTTTCTGGCATTTGTTCCGGTATGGCCCAGCCGAGCAAGAAGAACTCGAGCATCGTGAACGGGTTGAAGAAATTATCGACTTCCTTGAAATTCAAGCAATCCGGCGCACCCCGGTTGGGCGCTTACCTTACGGTTTGCAAAAGCGCGTGGAACTTGGCCGCGCTTTGGCGATGGAACCGGATTTGTTGCTGCTCGATGAACCAATGGCAGGCATGAACTTGGAAGAAAAAGAAGACATGTCGCGCTTTATTCTCGACGTGAACGACCAATTTGGCACCACAATCGCGTTGATTGAGCACGATATGGGCGTGGTGATGGATTTGTCTGACCGCGTGGTCGTTCTCGATTATGGCAAGAAAATCGCCGACGGTACGCCTGCTGAGGTGAAAGCAAATCAAAACGTTATTGATGCCTATCTTGGCGTGGCGCATTAGGGAGAGAAGAAAATGGAGATTTTATATAACATTTTCATCAACCCCTTCGTGGAGATGGGCTCTGCGCCCGATCTGTTGGTGCAGGTTGTCTGGGAAGGGTTTGTTGCAGGCACACTTTATGCATTGATCGCGCTGGGATTTGTTTTGATCTTCAAGGCGTCTGGCGTATTCAACTTCGCGCAAGGCATCATGGTGGTGTTCTCAGCACTCACTTTGGTTGGTCTTTATGCGCTTGGCGTGCCGGCGTGGATTTGTCTGATCTTGACCATAGGTGTGATGTATGTGCTGGCGCTTTCGGTTGAGCGCATTGTGCTGCGGAAGTTGGTGAACCAGCCCGATATCATACTGTTTATGGCAACGATTGGCTTGAACTCCTTTCTGATCGGTCTGGGTGAGATTATTTTTGGTGGCGAGCCAAAGACCATGATTACCGGACCCTTGGGGTTACCTTCAGGTTCGATCGATTTTGAGGCTTTTGGCGGGTTCGTCTCTTTGCAAAAGATTGATATTGCGGCTGCAATTATGGCTGCAATTATGGTGGCGGCGCTTGGTGTTTTCTTCTCGAAAACCCGCATTGGCCGAGCGTTACGTGCGGTTGCTGATGATCACCAAGCTGCGCAATCAGTGGGCATCACTCTGCAGCAGATTTGGGTTATTGTTTGGTTTGCCGCAGGCATTGTGGCGCTGGCCACAGGAATTATGTGGGGCGCGCGCTCAGACGTTTCCTTTGCTCTTGAAGTGGTTGCCTTAAAAGCCTTGCCGGTTCTTATTCTCGGCGGCTTTACGTCGATCCCGGGCGCGATTATAGGCGGGCTCATTATCGGAATTAGTGAGAAACTGGCTGAGTTCTATTGGGGACCACTGGTTGGGGGATCCATCGAAAGTTGGATTCCATACTTTATTGCACTGATCTTCTTGTGGTTCCGTCCGCAAGGGTTGTTCGGTGAAAAAATCATCGAGCGCGTGTAGGAGGGTTATCACATGTTCTATCGTGAAGCTGGACAGTTCAAGACCAACTACAGCGCTGATCAGGCGGTATTTCCGATCCGCCAAGATGTCATCGGTATTGGGTTGCTGTTGGCTGTGATGTTTATTGTTGTGCCGCTAACGTTCAATGCCTTTTGGCTTGACGCTGTAATGGTGCCAACTCTGATCTTCGCACTTGCTGCCATCGGGCTTAATTTGCTTACAGGCTATGCAGGTCAGCTTTCGCTGGGTACCGGCGGGTTCATGGGGTGTGGAGCATATGCGTGTTATAAGCTCACAACCATTTTCCCCGAGGCAAACATCATCATCGTAATCTTATGCTCCGGCTTTTTCTCAGCTGGTATTGGGTTCATCTTTGGGCTTCCAAGCTTGCGTATTAAGGGATTTTACTTGGCGGTTGCAACATTGGCTTCGCAGTTCTTCCTGGAATGGAGTTTCGGTCGTATCGCGTGGCTCTATAACTACAACGATTCAGGCGCTATTGAAGTGCCTACGCGGCGCATTTTTGACCTGGCAATTACCGGTCCGGAGGCGACACCAGTAACCCGTTATCTGGTTGTTCTGTGTATCGTCATTGCAATGACATGGGTAGCATCGAACCTTGTGCGTGGGCGCTTCGGGCGCGCCTGGATGGCGGTGCGCGATATGGATATTGCAGCGCAGTTGATCGGAATTAGATTGCTGCCAGCCAAGCTTTTGGCTTTCTCTATTTCGTCATTCTATTGCGGTGTGGCAGGCGCGATGATGATCTTCTTGTGGTTGGGAGCAGCGGAAGTTGAGAGCTTCGATATCAATGTCTCGTTCCAGGTCTTGTTCATGATCATCATTGGTGGGCTCGGTTCGCTGATTGGCTCATTTATGGGGGCGGCCTTTATCATAACACTGCCCATCATTATCAGAGCGCTGCCAAGTATATTCGGATTAGACGTCGGCGCGGCCACGGTTGAGCACATTCAGTTCATGGCAGTAGGTGCATTAATCATCTTCTTCTTGATTGTTGAACCGCATGGCTTGGCAAGACTGTGGCAAATCACGAAACAAAAACTGAGATTATGGCCATTCCCTTATTAGGAATGGGCTCAAAGTAGGCTTGCGAAAGCAGTTAGGAATGCTACCGTAAGAGCTAACGCCCAGGACGCAAATATCTGGGTATACGGAAGAGGGAACTAGAACGCTCCAAACATAAGGAGCATAACACGTGGAGGAAAAACGTATGATTTCCAAAAAACTTGCAGTGTGCGCTGCTCTCAGCGCCATGCTGGTTACCGGGTATGGGGCCGCTAAGGCCTATGCCGAAGACCAGATTTACATTCCATTGCTGACCTATCGCACTGGAGCATTTGCTGGCTCAGGTATTCCAATTGCAAACGGTATGCACGACTATTTCACCATGCTCAACGAGCGCGACGGTGGCATTGGTGGTGCAAAGCTTGTGGTCGAAGAATGCGAAACCGGCTACAAGGCGCAAAAGGGTGTGGAATGCTACGAAAGCACCAAAGGTAAGGGTGCGATTGTCTACAACCCTTACTCAACGGGCATCACTTTGCAGCTGATTCCGAAGGCTCCGATTGATAAGATTCCTGTGCTGTCGATGGGATACGGGCTGTCTGCCGCAGCAGTCGGCGAGAAATTCCCATGGACCTTTAATGTGCCTGCCACATATTGGGACCAGGCATCCGCGATCGTCAGCTACATTAAAGACCAAGAAGGCGGCAATCTGAAAGGTAAGAAGATTGGTTTCATCTACCTGGATGTTGGCTATGGCCGTGAACCTATTCCGCTGTTTGAAGCACTGGCCAAAGAAGAAGGCTATGACCTGGTAAAAATCCCGGTTGGTGTTAAAGAAATGCAGAACCAATCGTCACAGTGGCTGCAGGTGCGCAAAGAGCGCCCTGATTACATGGTCATGTGGGGTTGGGGTGCGATGAACCCAACAGCGATCAAGGAAGCCGCTAAGATCAAGTTTCCAATGGATAAGTTCATTGGTGTTTGGTGGTCTGGCAGTGACGATGATGCACGCCCTGCAGGCGCAGGCGCGAAGGGCTACAAGTCTGTTAATTTCCATCAAACAGGCACCAACTTTCCTGCACTTCAGGACGTTCTCGAAAATGTTGTGCGGAAAGGAAAAAGCCAGGTGGAAAACGAATCCAAAGTTGGCGAAAATCTTTACAACCGCGGCGTTATGAATGCTGTGGTGGTGGCAGAAGGTATCCGCAAAGCGCAAGAAATTACCGGTAAAAAGGCGATCACTGGTGAAGATATGCGCAAAGGCTTGGAAGCGTTGAAGATCGACGAAGCCCGGTTGAAGGAAATTGGCTTGGAAGGTTTCACCATTCCAATGTCAACATCTTGCAAGGACCACGCAGGCGCGCACCCAATGTACATCCAGCAATGGAACGGTACAAATTGGGAGAAAGCATCTGACTGGATCACACCTATGAAAGACAAGGTGCGCATGATGCTTGAGGAAGCTGCTACGAAGTATGTTTCTGACAAGCCTGATTGGAAGACCCAAACCTGCGGTTAAGCCGTTGAAAATTTCCCTGCGCCCAGTTTGGGCGCAGGGTATCTCTTTTTGCCAGGAGCCGAAGATTTGAGCCTACAAGAGCAAGTAAGCGATGCACCACAGAGTGCTGAAAACATTGTTCTCACCGTGAACAATGTTGAGGTGATTTATGACCATGTGATCTTGGTGCTCAAGGGCGTGTCATTGCATGTTCCAGAAGGTGGCATTGTGGCGCTTTTGGGCGCGAATGGTGCTGGCAAAACCACAACTCTAAAGGCCATTTCAAACTTGTTACGTGCTGAGCGTGGCGAAGTGACGAAGGGTAGCATTGAGTTTAAGGGTGAGCGAATTGACCAACTCACTGCCAATGCTCTTGTCACACGCGGCTGCATTCAGGTGATGGAAGGCCGGCACTGCTTTGAGCATTTGACCATTGAAGAAAATTTGCTCACTGGCGCGTTTACCCGCAAAGATGGCCGGGCTGCGATCGCCCAAGATCTTGACCTGGTTTACAATTATTTCCCGCGTTTGCGTGAACGCCGCACATCGCTTGCAGGATACACTTCCGGCGGTGAACAACAAATGTGCGCGATTGGCCGCGCACTCATGTCGAAGCCGCAAATGATTTTGCTCGACGAACCTTCCATGGGGCTAGCACCGCAGTTGGTGGAAGAAATTTTTGAAATCGTGAAGAAGCTCAACACGAATGAAGGTGTGAGCTTTTTGTTGGCCGAACAAAACACCAATGTTGCGCTTAAATACGCCACTTATGGCTATATTCTTGAAAACGGCCGGGTTGTGCTTGATGGCGACGCCAAGGCCCTTTCTGAGAACGAAGATGTGAAAGAGTTTTATCTCGGTGTTGCTGGCGATGACCGCAAATCATTCCGCGATGTGAAACACTATAAACGCCGCAAACGCTGGCTGGCCTAAAACAAAAATACATAGAGAAAAGCCGATGAGCGATTTTTACGATGAACTAGAAACCAGATCGGCGGATCAGCGCGAAGTTGAACTTTCTGCTGCTTTGCCTGCAGCGATTGCTCATGCCAAGGAAAAGGCGCCCGGGTGGGCGCAACACTTGCAAGATATTGATGCCGCTGGCGTTACGTCGCGTAAAGCGCTTAGCGCGCTACCTGTGCTGCGCAAGGAAGAGCTCAAGAACGCGCAGTCTGAAAATCCTCCCTTTGGTGGATTTGTTGCAGTTGGCCCTGAGGGCTACGGTCGCGTTTTCCTGTCCCCTTGCCCGATCTTTTAACCACAAAGCGAGGAAAAAGACCCCTGGCGCGGGGCACGCTCTCTTTATGCGGCGGGTTTCCGCTCAGGTGATTTGGTGCACAACGCGTTCGCGTATCACTTAACTCCTGGGGGTTTTATCCTTGATAGTTCAGCACGCGCTTTGGGGTGTGCCGTAATTCCTGCTGGCATCGGCAACACAGAATTGCAGCTTGATGTGATTGATGCGCTCAAACCTGTCGCATTCACGGGCACTCCGGACTATTTGAAAGTTTTGCTCGATAAGGCTCAAGATTTTGGCAAAGATGCAAGTTCTATTAAGCGCGCTGTAGTGGGTGGTGGCGCATTGTTTCCTTCACTGCGCCAGGAATATGCAGACCGTGGCGTAAGCGTTTTGCAGAACTATGCCACAGCAGATGTTGGGGTGATTGCTTATGAATCACCTGCATTGGAAGGCATGATTGTTGAAGAAGGCTGTATTGTTGAAATTGTGCGGCCTGGCACAAATGACGTGGTGCTGCCGGGCGAAGTCGGCGAAGTGGTGGTAACCACTTTTAATCCAACCTATCCCATGATCCGCTTCGGCACTGGTGATATGTCAGCCATTATGGAAGGTGAAAGCCCGTGTGGGCGTACCAATATGCGCATCAAGGGCTGGATGGGCCGTGCCGATCAAACCACCAAAATCAAGGGCATGTTCGTGCATGCGAACCAGGTAGGCGAAATTGGTAAGAGACATCCTGAGCTTGGCAAGTTGCGGCTCGTCGCAGCCCGACATAATGATCAAGATGCGATGATCTTGCGCGCCGAAAGCAGCGCATGCTCCGATGAGTTCGTCACAGCTGTTGGCCAAACCCTAAAGGAGATCACGAAGATAACGGGCGCGGTCGAACTCGTCGCTGAAGGCGCGTTGCCGAATGACGGTTTGGTCATTGCCGATGAACGTGATTACGATAAATAGGTAATTGCGACGCAGAAGTTCAGCGCGCGCAGATCACCCCGCTGGCACACCAAATATGAACACCGCACCACTGATGATTGCGAGGCTAAAGAAGATGAGTGCCTTTGTGTTTTCACCTTCGCGCTTGCGGGCAGATTCCCAAGCAACAAGGCATTGTAGGGCGTAGAACAGCGCGAATGCGCGGCTGGCTAAGGCAATAACCTGATCCACATCCGTTGACCAAAGAATACCGATCCCCACCAACGCGATGAGCGGGTAGGCATGGCGTGGATCAACCCGGCCATGGGTGATTTCACCAATTAGTCCAGAATCGCCAATGCTATCGGCAATCGAGGCGCTGAATTGGCTGGCGGCGGCGGAAACTGTAAGGCAAATGGGAAGAATGGCTGCGACAGAGGCCGAAACCGCGATAATGGCCGCAACACCTGCGCCTTTTGAAAGATCAGCAAGCAAAGGTGAAAGCAACAGGAAAAAGACAATATAGATGACGCCAGACACAAGCTGCGCAATTGACATAGCTCTTTGTCGCGTCGCGCTGTCATATTCATCTCCCATAAAGCGCGTGGTCTCAAAACCTTGAACGACAATCAGTAAACCCAATAGTACGGGCAAAGATTTCAGCTGAAACTTACCTTCAGGTGGGGCGATAGATTTGCCCGCATGCAACAACCCCAAATCATATGCAAGCAGTGCTGCAAGGAACCCAACAATCACTGAAATGTTGAGCGCAGTTGCGTAGCGCTCAATTCCAGCGACTTTCTCCGCACCGCCACTCCATCCTATAAGACCGATAACGCCAAGCAGACCCATGGCAATCAATTGCGCCAGTTCGGGATTGTTGATCTTGGCGGCCTCGAGCACAAAATGGCCAAGCAAGGAGAGATAATAGGCAACCGAGATGAAATAGGCGAACGCGAGCACGATGTGGCTGAGCTGCTCAATCGAATGCAGCACGCGGTCTTTGCTCCCGGCCAGCTGTGGTTCAACAACGCGAATATTGTAGCGAATGGTCCACCCAATGAGAGCCGCGACCGCAATCAGCAGCGCCATTGCAACAGCTGCGTAACCTCCAAATTCAAGTGCGAGCATGGGAGCTGAGACCAGAAAGCCGCTTCCGATGATAGATGCGAGCGGTGTAATAGTGGCGCGCCACAAAGATGTCTTCGCAAAAGGTGCAAAGAGCATTGCAAAAAGCGCGATGAGTGTCACAACGATGAATGCAACAGTTGTCATATCAAAGGCCCCAGCCGCTATCGTGCGCAAAAGATAACATGCTTGCTGAATTCACCAAGCAATTTCATGCCATCTGTAGCAAAGTGGCCGCAATTCTGCTTCCATTGCTCTTTTGAGGGATTGCTATGACCGATGATTTTGAGGCCCGGGCGGATGTGATCGTTGCAGGCGAAGCCGTGCTTCCTGCAGAGAATATTCACAACGAGATGCCGTTCTTCATCGATCAGCTTGGGTTTCAACTTGATGAGATATTTCCTACAGATGATCCTTGTGTTGCAGTGCTGTCGGGTCATGGCTTGCGCATTCGCCTGGATCGAAATGCGAACTGCGCCCCCGGTTTGCTTATTGTCAGGTGCACCCATCCCGAAGAGTTCGCTAAAGGTGAGCGTGCGTTGACTTCTCCGAGCGGAACACGCGTTGAAGTCATGGACGCCAATCCGCCTCTGGAGACGCCAACGACAGATCATTCTTTCATTGTACGGCGCTTGAAAGATTCAGACAGTTGGGTAATTGGTCGCGCGGGCATGCACTATCGCGATCTCATTCCAGACAGGTTGGGTGGTTCGATTATTGCCTCACACATTCGCATTCCAGAAGGCGGGCCTGTGCCGGATATGGTGCATTATCACACCGTCGGCGTCCAATTGATTTTCTGCCTGAACGGCTG